>PUPD01000039.1 GCA_003552985.1 Spirochaetaceae bacterium | reverse complement strand
CGGCTTGAGCGAGCAGCCGCTTCGAGCCCGCCGCTACGTCGTTGAACCCGCCGGTAGTGACGAAAACGACGATGCGGTCCTTCCCACGTAACGATTTACGCTTACGAGTGCTCAAGTTGGGGTAGCAACTCGATATGTGCCTTGTTCACCATGATCGATATTTCTGGGTCGTTGGCGAATACACCGAGCAACGCCAGTGCTCCATGAGTCAGCCGTCCTTCTGCAGCCGCCTGTCCCTTTCTGCTCAGCGATGCTGTCAATATAGGCTGCCAGGTCTTCCACGTGGCGCTCGCGCCGCTGCCTTGAATGTGGCCGGCTATCTGTGTACCGTCATCGACTCTGCGATCGCTGCCCGCGGGCAGGTTCCTCAAATGATAATCGATATAGTCGCTTACGCGGTTGTCGTTCTGCCAGGTTGAACGCGAAACACTACGTAATTTTTCCCGATTTGGAGTGGCGGTAAGAACGAGTGTTGCGTATACACGACAAAAATGATAATCATTATGGTGTGGCGGAGCTGCATCCGACCCCATAACGGGGCAGAAGACAGTCCGAGGAACCTGAGCTCGCCGAGGTCGCAGGAAATACTAAGGCGCTGAGGCCGGCTCCGATGGACAGTCGCGCGACGCCGCCCACGGGGCCGGTTGAGTTCTGATCCGCTAGTCTCGAATTGAGGAGGTGGATTGCAGTGGCGCGCCGAATCCATAACTCACCAAACCGTCGTGCCAAACCCTCGTGGGTTGGGTTCGAGGTAGTCCCGGCGGCACTGTTCGCCGTGAACGGGGTTGCTCTCATCAACACCCGCTTCAACAACCACGTGAGTACGTTCCTATCCCACACTGCAGGCGCTGCGCGCTTCTCGGTGGAGTTTGCCCCCCAAGAGGAACGAGCCTGCCGGGTAGTTCGCGGCGACGACGTTCTACACCTCTGCTGTCCCGATGAGCGCGAAACGACGCATCCGGGCCAGTACAAGTCTCCTTCGCCTATCTTCCTCAGCGGACAAGCGAGTAGTTCCAGCGATACCGAGATAGTGGTGCACCGGCGCAGCAGCACTCATCCGCAAAGCGACCTGTTATCGATGGATGGGCTGCCATGGTGAGGGAGAGGCAACATTCGTGCGATTCAGGCGTGCGGCTGCTACGCTGTATTCGCCTCGTTCTGTTGAGTGTAATTGTGTTGACGGCGTCGGTAATTCCGGCTGCAGCTGAGACGCGCGTGCAGAGTGAGCTGGACACCTTTGCGACGTTCGTCTGGACCGGCGAGGAGCTCGGCCTGCTGAGCTTCGCGCGCGGGCAGCTGGACTTTCGGTCTCCGCGGGGACAACCGGTACAGGGTCACTTGCAGCTACGTACAACGCTCGGCGATGCACAGGCTCCGGCCGGAATGGCGATGGTGCGGCCGGCCCTTCTGGAGGTGCCGAGAGCAAGTATCCGCTTCCGTTTTCCGATAACCGACGAATACAGTGTTCGCGTTACGAGCGGACGCGACCGGCTCACCTGGGGCATTGGAAGCCTGTTTAACGCCGCCGATCTGCTGTTCGGCGCCGACGGGACCGCCGCTGCTGACTTCACCGAAATCGACGACGTGCGCGACGAAACCGCCTGGCTGTCTGCGCTGTACTTTCCAATCGGTGAGTTGAGTTATCTTGAGGCGGTGGCTTTGCCCCCGTTGGTTGACATGACGATTAGCCCCGTCGTCGAGGACCCCGCCGAAGGTGACGACGTCATGTCCGCTGCTCCCGGTGCCGCCGACGCAGGTTTCGACCAGACCCCACCCCTTGCGCAAACTAGCGGTGGTTTGCGCTTGCATACTCAACTCGCCGGAATAACGATAGAGCCGTCCTACCTCTGGGACGGCAGCGACGAGCAACACAATCTGGCAGTTGCGTTGCAGGGTGGCTTCGGAGCGGATTTTTACATCGCCGGGCGCCTTGCGCTCGATGCAGACCTCCCGTCCGGTGCGGCGCGGGTGTTTGAGGAGCGTGCAACACTCAGCGCAGGGGTCTTCCGCCGATTCGACGTAGCTCGCGACCGGAGACTCACTGGGCGTTTTGAGACCTTGATGCAGCCTGCCGGTAAATGGGAAGACCAGAACAATCCCGAAGCCGAGTACGCGATTCTGCTATATCCCGAGCTTGTTTTTTCGCCTGGGCGCACGCTGGACTTAATCGCCCGCAGTGTCGTCTCACCGATCGACGAATCGGCGCTCATAACAGGCGGCGTCAGCTGGAATGTCTTCGGCGGCTTCCGTGCTCAGGCGTTCGCCGGTGTAGAGGCCGGTGATAAAGACTCGATCTTCGCCTGGGATCGCCCGGGTTCGGTCCGTGTGTCTACGGGGTTCAACTACCTGTTCTAACCTCCACAGCGGCCGGCCGGAACTACTGTGGAAGAAGGAACCGTCGGTAGGTATACCGATCGCGAAAAGGAGAACAGTCGAACATGATAACGGTTACCGACGTACACAAAGAGTACCTTGATGGGGAGACGCATGTGCGCGCGCTGCGCGGTGTGAGTCTTGAAATTGAGAAGGGTGAGTTCCTTTCGATCGCCGGTCCGTCGGGGTCGGGGAAAACCACGTTACTGAATGTTATCGGCTGCATCGATACTGTTGATTCCGGAAGCGTCTTAATCGACGGACTTGCGGTGACCGGAGGCAAAAAGGGGGACCTCATAGAGATCCGGCGGAACAAGATCGGCTTCGTGTTTCAGAGCTTCAACCTCATTCCGGTGCTTACCGCCTACGAGAATGTTGCAATGGCGTTGTCGCTGTTGGGTTTGCCCGAATCGCAGATTCGTGAGCGCACAATGAACCTGCTGGCTGAAGTAGGGTTGTCGAACATGGAAGGCCGGCGCCCGGCGAAGCTTTCGGGAGGGCAGCAACAGCGCGTTGCCGTAGCACGGGCGCTCGTGAAGGACCCGTTGATTGTGCTCGCCGATGAACCGACGGCTAATCTGGATTCTGAAACCGGGGAGGCTATTCTGCAGCTGATGAAGGGGATCAATCAACGCAGAGGCACCACTTTCGTTTTTTCTACCCATGATCAGATGGTGATGGATTATGCTGACCGGCTCTGCCGCCTGCACGACGGGCTGATTGAAAGCGACGAGCTCAGGAGGAGCGCCTGATGGCTTCGACAGAAACTCCACCCCACGGCCGAAGCCATCGCGTGCGCCTGCAGTACTTTGCTATGTTGGCGCTCAAGAATCTCTTTCGTTACCGCCGGCGCACAGTTGTCACCGCGAGCGCGGTTGCGTTCGGAGTAGCCATCTTTGTCGCAATGGCATCGTTACTTAACGGTCTTGCCGCCGAGGGTGACCGCAACCTAGCGAACTACGAAACGTCGAGTGCTGCGATCACCGGCGCCGGATACTGGCGGCAACGCGAAGAGTATCCATTAGACATCCTGGTCGAGAACACCGGTCAGATACTAAGCGTCCTGGATGCCGATGGAGTTGCCGCTGCACCGCGGGTTGCATTTCGCGGCGAATTGATCGTGCATTACGACCCGTATCCCGAAGACGGGTCGGTATATTTGGCACTTTACGGGATCGATGTAGAACGTGATCCGCAGGTGTTCCGTCTTGCTGAGACGGTGAATGAAGGTCGACTCCCTGAGCCGGGTGAAGACGGAATCCTGATCAGTGCCTGGTTGGCCGAACGTCTTGGGGCCGAGCTCAGCTATCCGGTTACCATTACCACGCGAACCCGTGACGGTTTTCACCAGATCTTGGATATGGACATCGTCGGCATCTACCAGACGCCGAATCCGACCGTGGACCGCTCGCAGATCTACCTGCCGCTAGACGTGGTCGACACCTACCTGGAAATGCAGGGCGCCGTCACTGCAATTCACCTTGCGCTTCCCGAGCCGGTACCGGGAGCCGCCGACCTCGGGCCGGTGAAGGAGGCGCTCGAACGGGATAGAGAAGGGGTAGGAGGGACTGGGATTGAGCTCTTGAGCTTCGCAGAGATGACCGAAGAGTTCGCGGCGGCGGTGGAGATTCAAGATGTGGCGTTCAACATTGTACTGGTGCTCCTCGGGTTTATTGCGGTTGTTGGGATATCAAACACAATGTTGATGGCCGTTCTCGAGCGTGAGCGCGAAATCGGGATGATGCGTGCAATCGGTATGCGTGACGGTGAGATTCGCCTGATGTTCGCGCTTGAGGCCGCAGCTATCGGTCTCCTCGGAGCAGCGGCCGGTTTACTGCTCGGTGCGCGGCTTGTGTGGTACCTCGTAAACCACGGCATCGATTACGGAACGCTGCTGGAGGGTGTCGAGATGGATTTCCGATTCGCTGATGTCCTCTATGGGGTCTGGAGTGTTCGGACGATGTTCACTGCGGCGGTGGGTGCGGCGATGTTGGCGGCAGTGGTGGCGTTGCTGCCGGTTCGCGCAATCCTACGGCGCGAGATTACCGAGTCGCTGCGTCGACACTAGGACGAGGAGACCGAGTGTGAAACTATCAGGCATTGCGCTGCGAAATGTCTTTCGGAATGGTCGTCGCAGCCTTCTTTCACTGACTGCGGTATTGGTCGCGGCGGCGAGTACTACGATGTTGTTTGCGCTGTTGGAAGGGTTGCGTGCTGATGTGCGGCATAACGCCTGGAACTACGAAACCGGTGAGGTCCGTATTCGTAATGTCAATTTCGACCGCTACGAACACTTGAACCCGGTGCAGTACGTAGTGCCGGAGTACCGGGCACTTGCCGAGCGCCTCAGGGCACATCCGGCGGTGTCCTCGGTAAGTCCTCGAATCCGAGTCCCATCGGTTTCGTTCCGCGATGAGCGCCAGATCATTGCAGAAGGGATCGCTATGGACGTAGCGAACGAATACGGTTACCAGGAAGATTTCGCGGCTATCGTCGCGAAAGGTCGTTTACCGGAGCCGGGTACCAGTGAGGCGATACTCGGCACCCGACTTGCCGCGGAGCTCGGCGTGGGACTCGGTGACGCCGTCACTTTTCTTACTCAGACGCGCGCTCGCGTCACGAATGCCTTCACGGTAGACGTGGTCGGCCTTGCCACCTTCCCGGTCACCCGGCTGAATCGTACCACCTATCTGCTTCCGATCGAAGCTGCCGGGCACTATCTTCGCATGCAGGACGCGGCCAGCGAACTGCTGCTAAAAGGGTCCGGCGACGGCGGGAGCCTGAAGACAGCGGTAAGCGCTTTGCTCGCCGAAGACGGGTTACAAGACATGAGCGTTACACCCTGGACACGGGTCAGTGGTGGCTATGCCTACCTGAGAATGGCGGATATTGCCTACCGAATTATCGGGTTGCTGTTTTTCGTGCTCGCGGCGACGGTGATCTTCAACACGACGATGATGACGATCCACGAGCGCACACTTGAGATCGGAACACTGTCGGCCATGGGAATGCGGCCGCGTGAGTTGGTACGGCTGTTTTTTATTGAAACCACGTACCTGGGAGCGATCGGCTCCTTCGTAGGGGTGCTGCTCGGTGCGTTCCTAACGCTGCCGTTGCAGTACGTCGGAATAGACTTCGGTGCGCTGATGGAGGTGGTGGACATGGACATTTCCACCGTGCTGTACCCCCTACTGAACCGGAACTCAACCGTCTTGGTATTCGTTGTTTCGTTGTTAATTGCAATGCTCGCATCGTTTTTCCCGGCGCGGCGAGCGGCGAAGTTGCAGCCGGTTGAGGCACTACGCAAGTAGAATACCGCGGAGCCGTGCCTTCACGGGGCTGTTCGCCGCCCCTAATGCGAGGCCGGGAGCCACAGCAGCGCCGTAGCCATTGGAACCGCAACGTACAGGATCTTGGTAGCTGCTCCTTCCTTCGGGTATTGAATCCGCGAGCTCATCAGAAGCGCGCAGGCGGCGTATGCAGTCAACAGGACGCCACGGGTGAGGGCGCTGGAAACGTGAACTTCGGCGGATAAGACGACCAATAACCAACTCGCGGCGACCGTGGTCGGGATGCCTCGAAAGAAAGTTCTTCCTTCTCGGACACCAATGCCCGTCAGGTTGAAGTCGGCCAGCCGCCAGAGCCCGGCAAGCACGTACATGCAAAGAATCGTTATTGCGCCCGCAGACTCCAGGCCAATCCGGTACCCGAGAAAGGCGGGTAGGAGACACAACGTGAGTCCATCGGACAAGCTATCGAGATGCCCGCCGAAACTCGACTTCTCACCCAGCCAATGCGCGACCGGTCCGTCGAGGCGATCACACAATATCGCTCCGAGCAAACACGTCCCGGCTACGCGAAGATTCCCATTCGACGCGGATAGAATTCCCAGGAATCCAAATACCGCTCCGAGTGTGGTGATCCCGTTCGCCACTCCTAGATTTGACAGAACCGGAAACACTCTCCGCATCTATCACTTTCCTTTTTTGCCGGCGCTACGGTACGCTCGTTGCCACGGTCAAGAACACGCCGTATTCGACTGCGCCTGCTACCGCGAGACCAGCTGTCGCTACCAGCAAGAAAACTTCGGCGTAAGGACGGAGGTTTGAGGTGGCACTGCTCGGCCGTACCACGAACCGTAGACACGCTCCGACTACGACGGCCACCGTAACGCAGATTGCGACAACAAAAACCCAGCTTAACAGTGCCCTGTGAGCCACCACAATCAATCCGGTCGCAGCCGCTACGGCGAACAACGCCGGAACTGCGCCGGCCACTCGCCATCCGAGCAGTTGCGAATACGTCTGGTACTCGGTCTCTTCCTCCGGAGAACGTACCTTCCGCGAGGTCTCCCACGCCGCGAGCGGGAGCCACAGCGAGGCTGCCAGGACAAGTGTCGGCCACGACAGCGCGTACGTTCCGAACTCGTGTACATAAATGCCGGTCACATACCCTACCAGCAACAAGACCATCGGGTTGTGGGTCACAAAGGCGAGCAGCAAGTTTTCAGCGACCGCCGGCCAGAAGAACCACCGGAACGACATCCACATCACCGTGAAAGGAACCAGGAACCCGAACAGCGGCCACGGTGCGCCCAACGGCAGGTTGAAAGCAAACAGCAACCCCGTAACCAGCCACCGAAGCGCCACGATGTCCTCTTCGCGAATGCGACCGGTCACGATCGGCCGGTCTTTGTACCGCGGGTCACCCCCGTCACCTAAACGACGATCGGTATCCAGATCCTTGAGCTCGTCGTAGATACGGAGCAGCAGCATCATCAGTACGACGGTCGTGGCGCCGAACCATGCCCGCCAGGTTACCACCAGCGTTTGCCCACCACCGAAGATCTGCAGCGTGAAGTAAACGGCAGCGAAAAACGCAAAACCGTAAGGTATATACGTTGGGAGGGGAAACATCTCGCGTAGGTATTCAGCGATTCGCGCGCGGCGCTGAGGAGACGCATAGTACCACAATACAGGCGGAAAAACCTTGCTCAAGCAACCGATGATCCGCCCGCTGTCCTCCGGCTGCCGCTTACGGCCGGGTGTGGAGCTCATCGTTTCACCGCCTACCGGCGGCTTGCCGCCGGTCTGTCGAGCGGTCGGCGCCCGGCGGTGCGGCGGAGGCACGCTCTATAACCCGCACGCTGCCGGTCGACCCGTTGACTTCTACGAGATCTCCGTCACAGATGCTCTGCGTTGCTCCTTCGACGCCCACTACGGTAGGAATCCCAAGCTCTCGAGCGACTATCGCCGTGTGGGACAGCAGGCTGCCTTTCTCGACTATGAGGCCCTTTCCGGCGACCATGAGAAACACCCATCCCGGGTCGGTCATCGGCGCGACAAGTATTCTGTCGGTGACCTCAATTCGCTGCTGCGGATCGGTAACGACAACCGCTCGCCCTTGCACCACGCCTCGGCTACACCCGAGGCCGCTTAGAACGGTTGCATCGTGTTCGGAGCTTGCACCCAAGTCCCTGGGAAAAGAGGCCGCCTGCACGATCCCTCGAGTGGTGATCCGAGGGGGAAGCGAACGCTCCCCAAACCGCGCATACTCCTGCTTGCGTATCGCGACAAGCGCTTGGAGATCCTGATTGACGACATGACCGCGAATAGCTCCGGCAATCTCTTCCATGGTCAGAAAGAATATGTCGCGTTCGTCGTCGATAATGCGGTGCTCCGAAAACAGATGCCCGAGCGCTCCGACGATACGTTTGAACACACCGATACCGCGTGCCCGCGCGAGCCGCAGATTCTCCCGGTAACGGATCGCTTGGCGGCTGTAGCGTATGAGCGACGTGAGAGCCGCGCGGCGCAACGGCCTAGCCCGCAGGTGCGAGCGAATGCGAGTAGCAGCGGCCATGCGGAGCCTAACAGTCTCCGGTCTGACTGCCTCCCGTGGGGCGCGAACGTAACCGCGAAGCATGCGGATGGCGTAGCCTGGATCGTCGCTGAGGGAAGGTGTCTCGAGTTTCAGCTCGTGCAGCGTTCGGTCGCCATACTGCGCGAGGTGTTGCCTGAACTGCTTCCGAAACGCCACAGCCTCGGGGAGCTCTTTGAGCACCTCCCACAACCGCCCGTCGTCAGGCTCGGACTCAAACACCGCTCTCAGAGTGTCGTTTGCGCGTACCTGTTCGGCTAGACGCATCAACGACTGCACCGGAAGTACACTGTCGATCTGAGAATCCCCGCTAACTAGAGCGTTTCGAAGCTCTTCCGCGTCGCGTACCTTCCATCTCGCAAGCAAACGCCCAACCAGATCATAGAATTGCTGTGTATAGAAATCGTTGACCACCGCCACTGCGTACGGCGCGAGCAATCTGCGCATCATGTCCTCGAAGAGCTCGAGCAGACGGTGTCCGTCCAGCGAATCGAGATCCAGCGCCTCGATCTCGGCTACCGCGGCACGCAACGTCTCAAGGTACGCCCCGACCTGTCGCGATCGGGCAAACAGGTTGATCACGATCCTTGCTCGTATGTAAAGTCGGCGTAGAACCCGAGGGCTTGGGGCCGAGGGGCCGCGTTCAATTGGATTACCCAAGCCCAGGGCCCGTTCCCATGCGGGTATTGCCCGCTCGAAGCCCAGAAGCTCGTAGAAGCGGTACCACTGTAGTATGTTGTAGTAGATACGACCATCGACGAAAGCGACGAGACTCGCAAATAGGGCGTTCTCGTGTTTGAGGCGCGCACTCGAGACTCCGAATCTTCGTGCTGCTTCGCGGAATGTCTCGGTGTAGCCGTTGCGCACGAAAGAAAACGTCAACGGAGAGGAAAGTCCCGGATAGCTCTCCACGATGTTGGCGTTGACCAAGACCGTCATGCGGTCATGTGAAAGCGTGGTGATAGGGCGGGATTGCAACAAGCGAAGCGTTCCGTTGGGCTCGAGCGTCCATTCTATGTCCTGCGGTGAGCTATTATGCTGTTCAAGACGTTGAGCGAGTGCGATTACCTTCGATAGCTCTTGCTGTGAGACCGCCGGCCGAGTGCGCAACTCCCGCGGTACTTCATCCAGACTGGAGCCGTGGCTGCGGACCAACTCGGGAACAACCCGCCGAGACTTGGTCACGATTTCACGCCGGGATACCTCGCCGTCAGCCTTACGCACGTAAAACGTGTCGGTCTCGACCAACCCGCCGACAACACCCTCCCCCAAACCGAGCCCGGCCGAAACTATGAGCTCGCTCGTGTCACCGGTGGTTGGATTGGCAGTGAATACGACTCCCGACGCTTTTGCGGGAACCATCACCTGAACGACTACGCCTGCTTTCACAACTTGCGCGCGCATCTTTCGGGCGTGACGATAGAGCAGCGCTCGTTCGGAATACGTCGAAGCGAGACATTCAAGCACGTAATCGATGACACCTTCGTACCCGACACTGAGGTAAGTGTCCATTTGTCCGGCGAATGAGTTGATCGCTGAGTCTTCGCCGACCACCGAGGAACGCACCGCCACCCGCGCGTCCGACCCGAAGTGTGTGGTGAAGGATGAGCGAATCGCACGGCAGGCCGGGGCACTGATTCCCGCGCTGCGCATCGCCGCTTGTGCCCGAGCGGCGATGGCGCGGATCCTTTCGGTCAACTGGTTGTCATCACTGTCGATTTCGAAGAGCTCACGAATACAAGTGGACAGCACCCCAGATGTTTGCCGCCAGACTTCGTTGAATACTCGTGTTGTCACGCAGACGAACGAGGGGACTGGAAAGCCGTTTACTGCGAGCGCGGTCAGCTGCGCGCCCTTCCCGCCGAGAAGCTGTTCATTGCCTGCGTTGTGCTCTTGCGGTAAGTACACATAAGAAACCTGGGGGGACACCGTATCGTACGACTGCACGGCCATAGGTGTGAATCAGCTCCTCTGGGCCCGCGTAGGCCACAGCCGAAGACCTGAGGGGCGTCAGATACGACTTCTGTCGTTCTTTGCCCTCCTGGATCAATACCACATTACACCTATCTTATACTATACATGATTACAATAGTAAAGTATACTTGCACGAACACAAGCGAAGTCGCCTGGCAAAAAAGGGATGAGTCCATGCAACACCCTGCCGAAGCGTTAGCTGACGAACACCGTACGGCGGTTCTGCCGGACGCGGGTCGAGTCGGAGGAAAGGCCGCGGTTCTCCTCGAGCTTCAAAGCGCCGGCTTTCGTGTTCCGGAAATGCGAGTTTCTCCGAACGACCTCGTCGAGACGGTGCGGCAACTCGGCTTCCCGATCGCGGTGCGCTCTTCGGCGACGGTTGAAGACGGCGCCGCCCGTTCTTTTGCCGGCCAGTTTGAGAGTTTCCTCGACCTGAGAACACTCGAAGCGGTTGAATCCGCTATTGATGAATGCCGCCGATCCATCCGCAGCACCTCGGTCATGCAGTATTGCCGCCGGCACGGCATCGACCCGCAGGCGATCCGTATGGAAGTGATCGTTCAGCGCATGGTCAACCCCGAGCTCGCCGGTGTGGCATTCTCGGTCAATCCGGTTACCGGTGCCGACGAAGTAGTGATAGAGGCGTGCGAGGGTGTTGGTGAAGCATTGATGGCCGGGCGCGCGCAGCCGTTACCGTCCGGCGATCCGTTGCTTGAAAGACACCGTCCGCTTGTTCGGCGTACCGTTCGCCAAGTTCAGCGCCATTTCGGTACTCCGCAGGATGTTGAGTTTGCCGTTGAGCGGGGTGTGATCTATGTTCTCCAGTCACGCCCAATTACGCGAATCACATTCGATCCCAAATTCGGCGAGTGGACCAACGCTGATTTCCGCGACGGCGGCGTTTCTAGTACCGTCTGCACTCCTCTCATGTGGTCTCTCTACGACTTTGTGTGGGAGGATGCGCTCAAGGGGTTTTTCCGCGAGCTTCAGTTGCTCGAGGGCGACTTTCAGGCCGGGAGAATGTTCTTCGGGCGGCCCTATTGGAACCTCGGCGCGGTTAAACAGTGTCTCGCCAAATTGCCGGGTTTCGTCGAACGGCAGTTCGATCAGGACCTGTCTATTGCACCGCAGTACGACGGTAACGGGGTCACGACACCGGTTACTCTGCGCGGAATCGTTGGTACTATTCCTACCGCCCTCGCGCTACTCAGGTTCTTTCGACGTCAGGAAGCGTTTGATCGAGAGTTTCTCGCCGGAGGGTTTAATGCAATCGATCACCGCTGGGCAGTGATTCCGGAAAACATCGAAGTAGCGTTTCAAGACTTGATCGAACGTGATTACTTCATTACGGAGTTGAATTACTTCCGCACAATTTTCGGTGCCGTTCTGGCTAAACAGCTCTTGCTCGAGTCGTTTCCCAATGCCGAGTATCCGGTGTTGGTTCAATGGCTGCCCGAGATGCGGCACATGGCTCCTATCCGCACGCTTCGTCGAATGGCCGCGCAGGGTGAAATCGACGTAACTCCCCTCGTTACGGAGTTTCGTCACCATAGTCGTCGAGAGCTCGATCTGCGGGCCCCAAGGTGGGACGAGGATCCGGAGTTCGTGGAACGGCTCTTGGAGAGCTTCAAAAACCAAGGCACGCCGCCCGCTAACTCACGTGCAGCTTATGAGAAAGCGCGTAAGGACACTCGCGCCTCCGCACCGTGGTACAAGCGAAGGAGTTTCGACGCTAAGCTCGACCGCTTACGGCGGTTCATCTGGTTACGCGAAGAAATGCGAGACCTATCGTGCCGAATGTACTACTTGATCCGTAAGTACGTCTTGGAGATAGCGCGGAGGCGTGGGCTTGGTGACGATATATTCTTCATGACATATCGAGAGATCCTGGCCGACGACCGGTCGAACATCGAGCGCAACCGTGAGACCTACGATTCGTACCGGAACTTCGCGGCACCGAACGAAATCGGCGCACGGTTCAGCTGTGAGGTCGCCCTGCCTTCCGGAGCGCTGACCGGGATCGGCGCCAGCCGAGGGCGGGTCAGGGGCCCTGCTCGAGTTGTGCACAGCGTCGAGCAAGCGCTGACCGTCGAGCCGGGTGCCGTAATGATCTGCCCTTTCACCGATCCCGGATGGACCCCAATCCTCGCGCGGGTAGCGGCAGTAGTAACCGAGACCGGAGGCATGTTATCACACGCGGCAATCATCTGTCGCGAATACGGGATCCCGGCGGTCTTGGGCGTTGAGCGGGCCACCGAGCGCGTTCCGGATGGTAGGGACGTTCTTGTAGATGCCGATGAGGGATACGTTAGTGTCGATGGTTGAGCCTCTGCGTGTATTATGGCTCGCTTTCCCGGTGATGTTTGCCGCCGGTGTGCATATCATCGTGATCAAGCGGGATTGCCTATCGCAACTCAAGCGTCCTCTGGACGGTGGTCGGAGCTGGCGCGGTGAGCGGATTTTCGGCGACAACAAGACCGTTCGAGGGGCGCTCGTCATGGTGACGGCATCTGGGGTGGGTATGGGGCTTCAGGGTGTCTTTCGATTGAGGGAACTCGAATACTTCGACTATGGTCAGACGAATCTTGTGGTTGCGGGAATGCTGTTGGGATTTGGATTCGTTCTGGGTGAGCTGCCGAATAGCTTCGCGAAGCGTCGGTTCGGCTTCTCTCCCGGACAGCATGCCGGACCGCTTTTCGCTGTGCTCGATCAAGTCGACTCAATAATCGGCGTTCTGCTCGTCATGCATCTGATCTGGGTACCTGCCTTGCGGGTGTGGATTTGGGCACTGGCTTTAGGGTCCGGTGTCCATATTGCATTCAACTCCGTGTTCGTGATGGTGGGGCTCAAGAGGAGCGTGTTCTGAAGGGGTGGTGGTGATGCACGTGCGTACGGGGTATCAGGTTGCGGTGATGGATCCCCCGCCGGAGGCGCGCGGCCGTCCCAATCTGCATTGGGCGGCGGTTTCGAGTGACGGCCGCATCGGCGCCCGGTGTTCGTTGTGGTGGCATGGGGTTTCGGATTTTTCGGGCGAGCGCTTGGGTCTGATCGGTCACTACGAGGCGGACGACAGCGTCGCCGCATCGGTCCTACTAGACCATTCCTGCAGCCGGCTGTCGTCGGAGGGGTGCAGTCTCGCCGTTGGGCCGATGGACGGTGATTTGTGGCACCGCTACCGGCTTCTGGTTGAGCGGGGCACCGATCCGCCGTTCTTCCTTGAACCGGACAACCCCGATATATGGGTCGAGCAGTTCCAATCGAACGGATTCTCGGTGTTGGCGCAGTACTTCTCGACAGCGATCGACGATCTGGATTCTGCGTTGTTGCGGACCGAAAGACACGCCTCGCGTATTCGTGCCTGCGGCATTCGTCTGCGGCACCCGGACCCGTCCCAGTGGCTGCGTGAACTGCAGCGACTCTACCCCCTGGTTGTTAAGGCGTTCGAGAAGCAGTTTCTCTTCAGTGCAATCGAGGAGCAGGAGTTCGTAAGCCTTTATCAACCCATTCTTCCGGTCATACGGCCGGAGCTAGTTTTCATTGCGGAGCACGGCGATCTTCCGGTCGGTTTGGTCTTTGCTGTGCCGAATATGCTACAAAGCGGCCATGGGGTCATCGATACGGTTGTTATTCAGGTAGTGGCCGTCCACCCGGCGTATGAACGCCACGGAATCGGCATGTTCATGGTTCAGTGCTGTCATGATGCAGCGCGGCGGGGGGGATTTCGTCGAGTGATTCACGCTCTCATGCAAGAGAACAAAGCCTCGGCACGACTGACGAAGCGGTACTTCAAGCAGCGAGTGATTCGGCGTTACGCTCTCTTTTCCCGTCGGTTGAATCTCTAGAGGGCCGTTGCTTACGATGAAAAGAGCCCTGTTTCGTGCCTTCTTCGCGTTGATTTCCAGTAGAGCGGTGTCGCTTCTACTCAAGGGATTCACGCGATCGAGGTTAAGTCGTGTCTGCGTTCCGCTATGTGTGCGAATATTTTGCGTGAATACGGAAGAGATGAGCCGACCTGCCGACTCGTACGGGAGTTTGCATGATCTGTTTACGCGCCGGTTGCGGAACGGGTCGCGCTTGGTCGATCCACATCCGGACGCAGTTGTCAGTCCGGTGGACGGCTTGCTCTCGTGCTGCGATACGGTTGTGGACGGGTACACCTTTACCGTTAAGGGGCAAACGTACGACCTGCAGGAGATGATGGGCGACGCAGAGAGGGCGAAGCCTTACTGCAGCGGACACCTTCTGATCGTCTATTTAAGTCCTCGGGACTACCATCGCATTCACAGTCCGATCACCGGGACCATCGAGCGACGCTGGGAGCTTGGGCTGAAGTCGCATCCCGTAAACCCCACGGGTCTGAAGTGGGGCAAACGTCCGTTGTCCCGAAACCATCGAGTAATCACGGAGTTCGCCGAGCGCGGACGCCGAGTTGCGCTGGTGATGGTCGGTGCCATATGCGTGAACAGCATCGAGATCACCTCGGAGACCACGGCGCCGTCCAAGGGTGAGGAGCTGGCGTATTTCTCATTGGGCTCCACGGTCGTAATGCTATTCGAGCGCGGCGGTTTCAAGCCTGACGAACGGATCGACGTTCCTCAGTACGTTCGTATGGGTATGCGCCTCGGAATGGTGTGCCGCTAAACACCGGCTGCGATCACGGCCGGAGAGCTCGGGATCACTGCGGGGTTTTATACGCAACGACGCAGTTGACACAGCATCGAAGGTCGACACTTTGCGTTGGACAGGAACAGCATAAGCAGCTTACACAGACAATACGGTAACTCGGGGCTTGCAACACTCATAAGTATCCTCGATCTGAACAAGCACAATGAACCGTACTTGGACTTTTTGGGCGGCTACGATTCCTTGAGCATTGCACACAACCATCCCCGGGTATTGGAAGCTTTCAATAAGGTGGCAAACAGACCCGGCCTAATCCAGACGTCTCTGTCACCCCTGGCCGACGCCCTTGCTGCCCAATTGCCACTCTGTACCGGACGGAGTCCCCGGTAAGATCGAAGAGTCGGTCGCGCAACATCGACCCGGTGCATTTATCGTAGAGCCGATTTAGGGAGAGGGCGGTATAGTCGTTCCTCCCTCCGGATTCCTGGCGCAGGTACGGGACATCTGCACTAGACGCGGGGTTCTGCTCATACTAGACGAGATTCAAACCGCGCTTGGACGTACGGGGAAGATGTTTGACTGTGAACATGAGAACGTCACACCCGACACCCTATGGAAGAAAGCGTCTGGCGGTATGGACAAAGCAACGCTCCATACCTCCTCTTTCGACAGTAATACGATGGCTGCGGCAGCCGGTTTGGCTACTCTTGAAGTCCTATACACCGAGATCTTGGTGGAAGAAGCCAAAGATAAGGGGGAATTCATCATCGAAAAACTGAGAGAGCTCAAAAGGAGGTTTCCGTTGATTAAGGAAGTTCGCGGGAACGGGCTTATGATCGGTATTGAGTTCAATCACCCGGACGGACTTAGGAGCAAAACAAGTCTCGGCATCACAAAGAAGCTGTCCCGGGAGTTCACGGCGAGTTTATCCCCGCTGAGTTATTGAGCGGACATCGGATAATTACCGCCTACACGCTGAACAATCCCAATGTAATCCGCCTGGATCCGCCGCTTACGGTCACCAGAGAGCAATTGAAGGCGGTAATCGTGGCGCTGGAACAGATACTGTCAAAGCACAAAGGGTTCCTCGGTGTCGCAGCGTCGCGTGCTAAGGCATTATCGAAAACACCCGCAAAGAAAAATAGGGTAAGGGGCAATCTCTGTACGATATTCTCTGGTTCCAGCACTCCGGAACTACGAAGTTCGAACTATTTGAGCAGGAATCTTTTGGATGCATTGTAAATTACTACATAGTAGTTATTTATCGGAGCACCGCTTGGAAATCGTCACGATCCGTGCTATTATTCCCGATGAGAAAGATGACCTCAAGTTGCTGCAGGAGTGGGTTCTATGCGTAAATCACAGGCTTTCGGGCGCTCGACAGTTGCAATCCCGGGCGACGTGGACAAACGTCTCACGGAGGGTGGTGTTAGACAGGCTTTTGAACGCCTGCCGGTGGCCGAGCAACGGCGCCGTATTCAGTGGATTCGGAAAGCCGGCGACGACGCGGCCCGTCGCGCGCGCCTGCATCACCTCGTCGAAACGCTGAAGCGGGAGACGCAGTACGAGAAAAGCCGGTGGACCTACAGTCTGGGCGAGCGGCGTCTTCCCGGGGTTGAGGTTATTCGTCGTCGTCCTGTTCCTCTCTATCGTTTTTGAGATCGCGAAGGTAGTTGTACACCGTAAACCGGGATACCCCAAGCTCAGCGCTAACCAGTTCCACCGTGCCCTTCACATCGAATATCCCCTGCTGGTACAACTCTCCGACGATAGCGCGATTCTTTGTCTGGGGGGAAACACGGCGCTGGGTGGTCGCTTTACGGATCGCCAGGTCGATTGAGCGCGTCACGAGGTCGTCCGCGGTCATCATGTAATGCTCCGGTGAGTCGCCTCGGTCGATACTGTCATCCTCAACGAATGCGAATGTCTTGAGAATCTCGTGTAACGGGACGGAAAGATCAAAATTCAGGCATAACATCGCGATCGGTCGCGTTCCGTTCCTTATGACCATGGTCGAGCTCCGCAAAGGACGCCCATCGGCGGTCTTACTCGAGTAGACACGGTATTGGGTGTCGCCCGGCATCGCCTCGTTGTCATTCCGGTCGGTCCCCCGGAGAATCTGCAACGCCAGGTCCGTCACCGGCGCCCCCACGGCACGACCGGTAACGTGTGCGTTCTCGATTCGAACCACGGAATTGGCCAGATCCTCCAGAGAATGGAGCACCACTTCGCACCTGTCTCCCCAAAACGCCGCCAGGCCTCTGACCACCGGTTGTAGCGCTGCAACAATGCTGCGGTCCTCGTCAGTGAAGTCCTTCAAGTCGAACATGTCGTGATCTGCAGTCTTGTGTTCCGCGAGCATTCTCTTCGCCGTTTTCTTCATACCGTCTCCTCGACCGATTATCGCGAAAAGGCGTCGGCAATCCGTTGCAAGGCAGACCGTAAGGTTTCACGCGGACACCCAAAATTAAAGCGGAAAAACCCTTCGCCGTTTGCACCGAAACAGCGACCGTCGTTGAGAAGTACGCGAGCTTCCCCCTCAAGCTTCTCAGATACCTCGTCGTGGGTCAAACCAGTGGGTGAAAAATCGAGCCATAGTAAAAAGGTAGCTTCCGATGGAGTTACATGAACTCCTGGGAGATGCGCCTCAATGAAATCCACCGCGTAATCTCGATTCGCTTTGAGGTATTCGAGGACCGTGTCAAGCCACTGTTCTCCGTGTCGATACGCTGCCTGCATGCCTACCACCGCAAATGTGTTAGCATCGTAGAGACCGAACGTCTTTTTCTGCGCGGCGTCAAAGGCGTGGTGCAGCACGGCGTCAGGGGTAATGATCACCGAAGCCTTGAGGCCGGCGATGTTGAACGTTTTGCTCGGTGCGATGCCTGTAATGGTACGGCGTGCGATTTCCGGTCCCAGAGCAGCAAACGGTGTGTGGCGACGCCCGTCCAACAGCAAGTCCGCATGGATCTCGTCGGAGAATACGATTAAATCCCGCTCGACGCACAGATCGGCCAGATTCTCCAGCTCCTGCCGCGACCAGCAACGTCCGACGGGATTGTGAGGGCTGCAGAGCACCAACATCCGCGTATCCGCGTCGATTTGATCGGACAGACCCTTGAGATCCATCCGGTACATATGCTCATCGTTCCGGAGGAGGTTGTTATAGATCAGATGGCGCCCGTTCGCGAGAGCCGAACTGTGAAACGGAGGATACACCGGAGGCTGAATTACGATCTTTTCTCCCGGGCGGGTGAACGTCTGTACTGCGATATTGAGTCCGGTGATTACTCCGGCGGTGTAAGAGAACCATTCCGGCGGCACCTCCCAGCCGTACCGTTTGTTTGCCCAATCACTCACAGTGTGCCACACGTCCTCTGGTATCCCAGCGTATCCGAAGACGCCATGTTCCACGGCGTCTCGCATCGCCGCCAGTACAGGATCGGGCGCGCGAAAGTCCATGTCCGCCACCCACATCGGCAGAATTGTGCGCTTCCCCGCCGGGGACGCAATGGTATCCCACTTTATGCTGTTTGTGTTTCGGCGATCCACGATTTCGTCAAGAAAACAGCCGTCTGATGCCATCGGTCCCTACCTCTCGTTTGCTGTGATTGATTTGAGAATAGAGGATACCTGTCGAAAATCAAAACGGTCAACCGAAATTTCAAATCTATTGTATTAATTCAACAGCGATTTCTTGACAACATTGCTTAGGCCAGCCTATTGTTCGAATACTGTTACGGTAAACGGCGCGGAAAGTACCACGCCGGTCATTCATGAAGGAGGATAATAATGAAGCGGACTAATAGCCTGTTTACGCTCGCGTTGCTGCTGGTGTTTCTCATTGCTTCGCTAGGGATTGCTTTTGGCGGCGGTGCCGCGGAGGAGGGAGAGGAAACGTTTGAGTTGCGGCTTGCTACGGTTGTAAGCCCTCCCCACGCGTGGGTTGATATGGCGGAGTACTTTGCGGAAGAAGTGCAAACGCAAACCGACGGCAACGTGACCGTCCGGATACACCACAGCGGAGCACTTGGTGACGACGAAACAACCTTAGACGAGCTGCGAATCGGTAGCATTGACTTTGTGATCGGTGGAGTCTCTAACGCGGTAGCGTTCCTTCCCGAGTACTCGATCACCGGGTTTTCTTATCTCTTTGAAGACTTGGACCACTTCCGTCGCGTGAGCGCCGGTGACAGCCCGTTCTTCGAGTATCTGGTGGACAAGCATCAGGAGCGTAACCTTCCGTTTCAACTGCTGGCGCTTGCCGGTGGGGGCACACGCGTGACGTCAACCAATCGGGGCCCGATTGACCGCCCGGAGGACCTCGACGGCGTAAACATGCGTCTTCCAGGCAACCCACTGGAGCTTCGAATCTGGGAGCAATTCGGTGCGATCCCAACGTCCCTCCCCTGGGGTGAGATTTACACGGCCGTCCAGACGGGTGTTGTGGATGCGTTCGAGAGCACGATCAGTGGGTTTTACGGTAGTCGCCTCTTTGAGGTAGCTCCGTATCAGTCGCTGACCAACCACCAGATCATGATCTCGCACTTCACCGCGAGCGAGCGAACCATGGACAGCCTCCCGCCGGAGTATCGTGAGATAGTGGAGCAAGTTGCGCTTGAAGCGGGCCAGCTGGGCACGGATCGTGGTGAAATCTACGACGAAGAACTGCTCGCAGAAATGCAGGAGGAGTTCGGCCTTACCGTGGTAGAGCCTGATATCGATGCGTTCATTGACATTGTCAAACCGCTGCATGACGAGCTTGCCGCCGACGCCGGCGTGACGGATCTGTTGCAGATGGTCCGCGACATGCAGTGATCGCTTTCTGAACTGACCCGGCCGGCCGCGTGTGTGGAGCGGCCGGGTCTGTTCCGATAACCTCGAGAGGGTTTGCTATGTTGAAACGCTTCAACGATGGGCTCGAAAAGGTGCTGACTACCGTCGGCGTTGGTTTTTTTATTGTGTTTATCAGCGTGGTGTTTTTGCAGGTGCTTTCCCGCAACTATCTGAGAATATCTATGATGTGGATACAGGAAGTTGCGTTATTCTGCTTTCTATGGTCCGTATTCATCGGTGGTTCGATCGCGGTGCGCCGCAAACGCCACTACTTAGTGGAGCTTTTTCCCGAAAAGTACGAGCGAATCAACTGGGTACTGGACATCATCGGCGATCTAAGCGTGTTCGTTATGGTATACGTGTTTTTGCCCTACGGGTACCAGTTCATGATGCTCGGCTTAAACCGGTATTCTCGGATCCTCTCTCTCCCGCAGGCGTACTTCTTTGCGGTCTTTCCCTTTGCGGCGGTATGTATGCTGCTGTTCGGTATTGAGATTCTGTGGAGAGACCTACGCCGGTTCTCCCGGTAGTTCATTGAGTATTGCTGATATGGATCAATAAGACCGACCGTCCGTAATACTGGTCATTTGGAGTCTGTTTATGAATCCGCTCCTCCTGTTGATGGGGTCTTTCTTCGTCCTGCTTCTGCTTAAAGTCCCGATCGTGTTCACGTTCATCATCTCTTCGGCGCTCACCCTCGTATCTCTGAATATGCACCTCATGAGCGTCTTGAACCATGTATATTCCAGTATTGATTCTTTCTCGCTCTTGGCGGTGCCGTTCTTCCTGCTTCTCGGGCAGCTCATGAACTACGGAGGGATTACCGAACGACTGGTCGCACTGTCCAACAAACTGGTAGGCCATATCCGCGGGGGTCTGGGACACGTAAACGTCATGGTGAGCATGCTTTTTGCCGGCCTTTCCGGCTCCTCCGTGGCCGACACCGCTGGTATCGGCGCGATGCTCATTCCGGCGATGAGCAAAGCCGGCTATAACTTGGCTTTTACCGCGGCGATCACGGCGAGCTCTTCAGTCCTGGGAGGGATAATACCGCCGAGTATTATAATGGTCATTTACGCCTCTTTAGCACGGATCTCGATTGGCGCACTGTTCCTCGCCGGCGTGATTCCCGGGATACTGATCGCGATCTCGCAGATGGGCTATACCTACTACGTAGCTGTCAAAAACGATTACCAGCCGATCGCACCGTTCAACCTGAAAAAAGCGGTGGGCGCGGTCGGACCGGCGGCTCCTCCGCTCATGATGCCGCTGATAATTATCGGAGGCATCTCGGCAGGTGTTTTTACCGCCACGGAAGCGGCGGCGGTAGCGGTGGTTTACGGATTGATTCTGATCCTGCTGGTATACCGTTCGATGTCAGTGCGGGAGCTCCCGGGGATTCTCGGTAAAGCGCTCGTGGATTACTCCCTTCCGATGATGGCGGTGGCAGCCTCCGGTATTATGGGTTGGCTCATCGCGTATCTCAACGCGCCGGAGCTGATGCTCTCTTTCATCATGGGGATAACGGAGGCACCCTTCGGAATCGCGATGCTGATCGTGCTGTTCCTGCTCCTGCTGGGAACGTTTCTCAGCCCGATTATCGTGATAGTCGTGTTTCTGCCGATCCTGCAGGCGATGGGTGCTGCAGCAAACATGACTCCGGTGCATCTGGGGATCATCGTCGTGCTCACTTTGTCCCTCGGACGAATCACTCCGCCCTACGGGATCTGCATGCTCGTGGCAGCGCAGATCGCAGAGATGCCCAGTCACCGCGTCTTTATTGCCTCGATCCCCATGATCGCTCTCGCGCTTTGTATTATCGTAATCGGGATACTCTTCCCCGGTTTGTTCCTCGCTCTTCCCCGGCTTTTGATGCCTGAGTTCTTATAGGAGGCATTGCATATGAGCAACGCGATGGATCGTCTGAAGAAACTTGCAAGCGGCGAAACCGTGGAGCCCGCCGGAATCAGCATGTGGAAGCACTTTCCCTATACCGACCGAAAGGCCGACGAGTTCTTCAATCGGACCGTGGATTTCCAGCTCCGCGGTGGATGGGATTTCCTAAAGATATCCTACCACGGGCTCTATTCCGTAGAAGACTGGTCGGTCGAGATCGACTGGCCGAGAGACGAGACCACAGTAGGTGTGGTCTCGCGTTTTGCGATCGAAAGCCCGCAGGCGTGGACGAAGCTCGAGGTGAATCCTGTAACCCAGGGTGCGTTGGACCGGGAACTGCAGATCACACGGCGATTTGTGCAACGCTTCCGCGGTGAAGTCCCCGTAATCGCTACCGTCTTCAGTCCACTCACGACGGCGATCAAAATGTGCGGCGACCCGATTTTTTCTCACATGACGGAAGAACCGCAGGCGCTCCACCGTGGTCTCGAGGTAATCAGCGAGACCACCCGGCAATTCGTTGACGAACTGGTGCGAATCGGAGTGGACGGTATTTTTTTTGCTACGCAACTCGGTACGTGGGACCGAATGGACTGGGAAGGCTACCAGGAGTTCGGCAAACCGTACGACCTAGACGTGCTTCAGCGTGCATCCGGGTTATGGTTCAATATCTTCCATGTCCACGGAGCAAAGCCGATGTTTGCTGAACTCTGCACGTACCCGGTTACCGCGCTCAACTGGCACGACCGCTCGACAGATGTCTCGATCCGTACAGCGCGATCGCTTACCGATAAGGTGCTGATCGGCGGCGTCGATGAACACCACACCCTGCTTACCGGCAGCGACGACGATGTTCGCGCAGAGCTTGCCGACGCTGTAGCCCAGGATCCCGACCGGCGAGTGATTCTGGGTCCGGGGTGCGTTGTTCCCCTGAGCGTGCCGGAGGAACGTCTCTTCCAGCTCACGGAAATGCGTCCGTAACTGGAGGAGTTACCATGAACCGTACAAGCTCCGAATCTCGCGACGAATCCGGTATGCTCCCGGGCGACGGTATGATCGGTGTGGTCGGACTCGGCGCGATGGGGAAGCCGATCGCGAAGTGTCTGCTCAGGGCAGGATACACCGTGGCGGTAACCTGGCATAAGAATCACGAACCCGCTCGGGAGCTGGCCGAAGCAGGGGCGGTGATCTATCACCCGATTTCTGACCTTGCCAAAGCGTGCACCGCGGTCATAACCGTGCTTCCAGGTGATGCAGAGCTCACTCATGTATATGGCTCCGAGCAGGGCCTGCTGGAAACGCTTGCTGCGGGAAGCTGCTGCATAGATGTGACCACTGCGACACCCGCCACTATATCACGTTTGAAGGATACTGCTGAGGCGGCTCATATAGACTTGGTGGATGCTCCGGTGAGTGGGGGCACGCGCAAAGCCGCAGACGGTACGCTCACGGCGATGGTGGGCGCCGAAGCTAACGCACTGCGGCGCGTCCGTCCGATTCTCGACGCGTTCTGTGCCCGTGTATACCATACCGGTGATGTCGGTGCGGGAAAAGCGATGAAGATGGTAAACCAGCTCATGGTCGCAGGAAACACCTATTTAGCGTGCGAAGCACTTACCCTCGCCGGCCGGTCGGGATTGGACCCGGACTTAGTGCGGGAGGTAGTCTTACGAAGCTCCGGCACGTCCTGGGCGTTTGAAAACGCGGTCTCGCGCTCGGTACTGAACGGGCGTGTGTATGGCGGCGGCTTTCCGTTGCAGCTCATGCAGAAGGACCTGGACATCGCTGCTCGGGCGGCGAAGGAATCAGGCCTGGATCTGAAGGTCACCGATCTCCTATCCCGCATCTTCAGTGCCGCCGGGACTCCGAGGCGAATGGAGCAAGACTTCCCGGTTCTTTTCGAGTGGCTGCAGGAGCAACAGCATCAGGAGCAACAGCAATAGATAGAACCGCTGATCGGCGCGACGGCCGCCGCGCGGCGGACTACGCGGCACCGTGTTCCAAAATGGTATGACGACGCCGAACGCTGAGGCCGATTGTTGCCTCGGTGCTTTGATCCGATCGTCGCACTGCCAAACAGCCCGGCTACGCGGCCCGCGTCGATCATATGTGGTATCTCCAGCACATCTCAGATGAGGAGGGCTATATCGACGCCGACTATCTTGCCGCGCAACTCGGCCTGCTCCTGGACCTGTAGCGAGGTCTGTTGAACGGGTTATAGTTGGTTGGGAGTCGGGCGAAGAGTAGTGACACCGTGAATTGCCTCACTGCAAGTAGCGATCTCGCGGGTGTCGGTATCGGGAGGAGAAGCAGGGACGACTGGAAGAAGGTACGCGGCTTCGCCTCGCGCGCAAGATCAATCACGAGAGAGCTGCTTTGCGGCACCAGGCCGATCTCTTACGAAGAGGCCGAGGCATTCCTGGATTCTCAGCTGCAGGAGATGATCGAAGGTTCGGGGCTTCAAGAGCTGATCAATTACAGTCGGGTAGAGGTAAGCTCGTTGCGTGGTCGAGTACGGTTCTTTGACGTCTCCTTCACTTCCGCTAACCCGCACTTCCGTCTGGCGGTTGCCGAACTACGTGTACAGATGGCGCCGGACGACCTTTATCGGCTGGCGCGCGACCGCGAGACCGCGACGCTTTCCGGACTGCGGGTGTCGATGTTAAGCGTCGCTGCCGCGGACGAGGCGCGCGGCACCGAGTTGGAGTTCAGCGAGATCTCCGCAGACTTCACCGGACATCTGCCGCTTGAGACGTTGGACCGGCCCGATACGATGCGCCTCTCCGAGCTCGAGCCTTTGCTTGAAGGCATGAGCTTCACCGATAGCGCCAGTGGGTTCCGCGGCAGGATCGCCAATGCCGGCTACACCATAACCGGGGAGCTATCGGTAGCTGATTTTCAGCGTGAGCCTCAGGAGATTCTGCCGCGCTTGGAAGCGATGGAGACTCGCATCAAGCGCGCGGGTTTTGAGTTGAGTGGACCGCGCGCAGGAGCTCGAGGAGTTTCGATTGATTCTGGGCGAGTATGGCTGGCTCGCGGAGCTCGAAAACTGGGCGGTTGAGGATGCGAGCATGCGGATGACCTTTGCGCCGCAAACTCTTGATTTTGGGTCGCTGCGGTTTTCGTCGGCGCTTCTTAATCTGGAGGGCTCGCTGCGCGTTTCGCTTGACGCCGAGCTCGAGCCGACAGCTACGCGCGGGGAGCTTCGGATCAACGAGGTGCATGAGGACATCCGCGCGGTCTCACGACTGTATCTTGATCTTGGTCTGTCCGGAACTGGGCATAGCATTCCGTCCGAGGGACCATTTACGGTGAGCTTCGACCTGGACGAGTGCGGCGATCCACGCTTTGATATCCGTTGAGGGCGATGGAGCGGATGTGGTAGTGTTGCGCGGTGACGGTATCGGCTTTCGAGTATATTGACAACTTGACAACTGGTGACCATCTTTGCAGCATCTATCGCACCGAATCCGAGCATCGGCACGCAGTCGAGGCCTTCAACCGAGCCGGGCTGCGTCAAGGGGTTACCGAGCTTCCGGGCCGCCGATTCCGGAATCGGTGGATCTCGAGAATCCCGATAGCCTCGAAATGCAACCTGTTGCGCTGTTTTGGGATCAGATCGACGGTGAGCTCGAGCTTGAGAGGTCTCCCCACCCCGTATTCACAATACGGTTCGCGCTTGAGACAAGGCAACACCCGGCGGTATGAGGTAAGACGGAGCAAGCAAAGGGAAGTGGTGCGAAGCTTGTTGCGCCAGTCGGATCATTCCGGATTCAAGTCATCCGGAGATGGCGGCCGCGCTGTCATTCAGCGATCGTGCGATAATCCTGACGAAGCTGTGGAGGGTTCATGACCCGAAGCACCGGAGACCAGTCCGCCATAACAATCAACTCAGCAATTGCAAACCGCGTGAGCACCCGCTCATACGATGTGCAACCGGTAGCAGCCGAGGCGATCACCTCCTGCCTTGAGGCGGCTCGTCTTGCCCCGTCGGCCTGCAACGCGCAACCGTGGCATTTCGTGGTGGTGACCGACCCCGAAACGCGCGACGAGCTTGCCCGCTTGAGCCTCGCCCCCGGCGGAGTGATGAACCGCTTTGTAGCCGAGGCGCCGGTGATTGTTGCGGTGGTAGCTGAGCGGCCGAACATCACTTCGCAGATCGGTGCCGCGCTCAAGAACAAGCCGTTTTACCTGATCGACATCGGCATCGCAGCCGAGCATTTCTGTCTGCAGGCCACCGAGCTCGGCCTCGGCACCTGCATGATCGGCTGGTTCGCAGAGCGCAAGGTACGGCGGCTTCTTGGGATCCCGCGCGGGCGCCGAACGGTGTTGTTGATCACGCTCGGGCGGCCGGCCGACGGCGCGACGAGCCGAACCGCGCCTGCTGCCGAGAAAAGCGGCTCCCCGCACACTTTGTCCGGCACGGACACGCCGAGAAGACGCAAACCGCTCGCCGCGATCGCGAGCAGCCGGCGCTACGGGCAGGCGTGGGCCGAGGGCTTGCGGTGATTGCAGTTGAGGGCGGACTCCGCTACGCTTGGAGCCGCTATGGCTGTTGAGATTATCGCAGTGCTGATTGGGATTGCCGCAGTGGCGGTGGGCATTGTGGGGTGTGTGCTCCCGATTGTACCGGGGCCGATCTTGGCGTTTGCGCCGCTGCCGCTGGTTCTGTTGGTCGGCGGTGGCGAGGTGATCTCGCCGGTGCTGGTTGGCGTTATGGCTGCAGCGGCGCTCGGAGCCACCCTCAGCGACCAGGTATTGCCGATTGCCGCTTCGCGCAAGGCCGGAGCAGGGCGGCCGGGCGTCATCGGGAGCATCCTCGGGATGCTGGTCGGGATCGTGTTCTTCCCGCCGTTAGGGCTTATCGCCGGTGCGTTTCTCGGCGCGCTCGCCGGAGAGCTCGTTTTTCACCGCGAGAACGAACACCCGCTGCGCGCCGCGCTCGGGGTATTGCGCGGCACCTTGCTCGCGGCGCTCGTGAAGCTTACCGTGTCGGGCGTGAGCGGGTTCTTTTTCGCTCGCGCCGCTCTCCGGATGCTCTGGGGATAGCCGCTCGACAATCCTTCGCAATATTAGTATTTTACTATACATGAAAACCAATACTTCGGCAGTACTGTTCACGCTTGGATTTTTGGCGTTCTGGGCGAACGGCGATAACTACGCCGCCGCCCCTCTACTGGTAAGTATAGCCGAGGATCTGAACCTGCCGGTCTCGAGAGCTGCACTCTCGGTCACCGCTTATATGGTGGCGTTCGGCCTCTTTACGATTCTCTTTGGGCCGCTTGGTGACCGCTTTGGGCGCGGGCGAATCATAAAGACCGCCGCGTTCGGCACCGCGGTGTTTAGCATCATGGGCGGTTTGGCGTTCAACTTCCCGTCGCTGGTGGTGTTTCGTAGCTTCAACGGCGCGTTCGCGGCGGGCATCTTTCCGGTTACGATGGCGCTCATCGGTGAAACCTTCTCGAATGAAGACCGACAGGGCGCGATCGCGAAGGTAATGGGGATGATGTTTCTCGGCGGAGCCTCGGCTACCGCTATCGGGGGCGTTGTTGCGGGGCTCGGCTCCTGGCGCGGTGTCTACATCCT
>PUPD01000049.1 GCA_003552985.1 Spirochaetaceae bacterium | reverse complement strand
TAGATTATTTAGGCTAAAATACCTGCAGTAGCGTTTTGAGCATAACAGAACTTACCATGACTGACATAGCTGCTGCACACACGAGGGAGCACGGTTCGCCGCCTGAGGTGGTCGTTTCGGCACCCGGTGTGGTTACGATTATGGGCGCCGACACTGAGTTCAGTGACGGCATGGCGCTCGGCATGGCTACTGAACAGCGCATGCAGGTAGCCGTCTCTTCGCGTAGTGATAATTCGTTGCGCTTCTACTCAGTGCAGTCTAATGAGCGCAAGAAGACCACAATCGCGGGGATACGCTACCGGCGGGAAGACCGGTGGGCGAATCATCTTAAAGGAGTACTGCTCGAGCTCGCGCGGGTCGGTTGTCCGTTGAAGGGTACCAGCATTACGGTGGACGGCAGTGTGCCGCGCGGTATCGGGCTTGCCTGTTCAACCGCGGTAGGAATCGCTGCTGCGCTCGCGCTCAAGGAGCTGCGAGGCTTCGAGCTCTCGGCGCCGCAGTTGATCAGATGTTCTCGCAACGCCGAGCTCGAGTTTCTCGGCAAGCCTACCGGTCTACTGGAGTTTTTTGCCTCCTACTATGCTAAACCCGGGCATGTCGTATATATTGATGCCCGAACGCTCGAGTATTCGCACATTCCCGTTCATCTGAACGGAGCGCGCTTTCACGTCACCGACCTTCAGATACCGGTCTTCCCTGAGGATGTCGAGATCATCGATCGCGCGCAGGAGATGCATGATTGTGTGAGGGCGTTGGGTAACGGCAAAACCGGGTGCGCGCTGCGTGACTTCTCCACCGAAGACCTCAACGAGGCGATGGGGAGCTACTCCGAGGTCGTGCGGCGACATTGTATGCATATCGTGACCGAGATCAAGCGGGTACGCGAGACCGCGAGCGCGTTGCGCCGGCGGGACGCCGCGCATCTCGGTAAGCTGCTGTTGCGTTCGCACCACAGCCTGCGCGATCTGTATGAAGCCTCGTATCCCGAGCTCGACTGGCTGGTTAAGCGCTCCGATGAGACCGAGGGGATTTACGGAGCCAAGATGGTCGGCAGCCCGCAGAGCTTCTCCTCCCTGGTCCTCCTGGACGAAGCGGGGGAGAGGGCCTATGCTCAACGTCTTGAAGAATACGAGCGTATCTTCGGATTGACACCGGACACGTTCGCGTGTGTGCCTTCCGCCGGAGTTATGGTACATTGAACGTGTTAGCGGAGGGGAACTGTGAAGATACTGCTTACCAACGACGACGGGGTGCGCAGTCCGGGGCTGAAAGCGCTCAAACAGGCGCTTGACCCGCAGCACGAGGTGTGGGTGCTGGCGCCGGACGGGGAGCGCAGCGCGAGCTCGCATTGTATCACGATCAAAGAACCGGTGCGGTTCACCGAGGTCGCGGATCGTACCTATGCCGCCGGCGGCATGCCGGCCGACTGTGTCATATTGGGTTTGCTGGATGCGCTTGATGTGCATCCGGAGGTCGTGATTTCCGGGATCAATCTCGGGCCGAACCTGGGGTCCGATATCATCTTTTCAGGCACTGCGGCGGCCGCGCGGCAGGCAGCGCTGATGGGCGTTCCGGGAATCGCTACCTCAATAGACTCGTTTGCGCCGCCTTTTCACTTTGAAGCAATTACCGAATTTCTTGTCCGCCATCTCGAAGAGTTAGTCTCGCTTTGGAACGATCAACATTTCGTCAACATCAATGCACCCAATACGCCCGGGGCGGAGAAACCGGTGGAGATCACCTCGCCGTGCGTGCGTGTGTATCATGACCGCCTGTCACAGTTTTCGGTGCCGCGGGGTGATACCTTCTTTTTCATGCACGGGAGTCCGGCGGAGACCGACCTTGTCCCGGGTACCGACTGGCACGCGGTGTCCAACGGCGCTATCTCGATTAGCCCGATCTTTCTGAATCCGGTGAACCACCGTCAAGATGAGCCGTACCGTGGAGCGCTGTTTCTGAATAATGCGCAGGTGTGACTATGCACGAAGTTATCAGGTTGCTGCGTAACCGTGACTACGAAGGAGCCCTCGAGCGGCTGTTGACGCTGGAATCGGGCGCGGAGGAACACCCTGAGATCTCTTACTACCTCGGCCTCTGCTACACGCATCTCGAGCGCTACGATGAAGCGCTGCTGTACCTCGAGCAGGTAATCAGCTCGGAGATGGGATTCGCATTTGTGTATCAAAGCCGAATGATCGTGGGCTACATTTACGCCGTCACCGAGCGTTTCCGGCTTGCGGAGTTCGAGTTCAGCCGTCTGATTGATGACGGCTATGAGTCGGCCAAGGTCTACGCCGCGCTCGGGTACGTCTTGTATGCGCAGGACAACGTCGCCGGTGCGGTGGCCAATCTTCAAAAGGCGTTGAAGATGGACGCGCAAAACGCCACGGCGCTGAACTCGCTCGGCTATGTCATGGCAGAAAACGAGATCAAGCTCGATGTGGCCGAAGATTACTGCAGGCGGGCTCTGGCGATTAAGCCTGGATACCCGGCGTACCTGGATTCGCTCGGCTGGGTGCAGTTCAAACGCGGTAAGGTCGAGGAAGCGCGCGAGGTCCTCCGAAAGGCGCTTCTCGGCGCGCCTGATAACGAGGAGATTCAACGTCACCTGCGTGAGGTAACCGGGGCGGCGAAACGCGTTCGCTGATCGGCGCAAACTGTGCTCATGCGGGAGGGGAATTGCATGAAACCGGCTCGTAAGCGGCGTAGTTCGGTGTCGCGACTCTCGATAGCGGTGGTGGTTGCGGTGATGCTTCTCGCCGGCGGCGCCGGCCGGCCGCAGATCCGCGCTCAGGAAGTGAGGCTGGACGCGGTTACCGCCGAAGAGGAGTTCCGCTGGGCGGTGCGGGCGTTTCACAACGCTCAATACAATGAAGCAATCCGGCTGTTCAACCGCGTACTGGCCTACGATCCGCAAGACACCAGGGCCCGCTCCTGGCTGGGGCGGGCGTACTATTTCTCCGGCTTCGAAGAGGCCGCTATCCACGAGTGGAGCACATTGCTGGCTGCCGGCGACGGTACCGCCATGCTTCAGACCTGGGTTGAGACGCTGCAGGCCCGTCGAGGGCTTGCGTTTGAGCTGGAGCCGCCTGAGGACTACCTGATCAATGCCGAGTTTTCGGGTCAACGTGACGGGCGCAGGCTGTTCGCTCAGCCGGTCTCGGTGCATCCGCGTGCGGACGGTTCCTTCTTTCTCTCCTCGTACGGCACCGGGGAGATTCTGCTGCTGGACGCCAACGGGGGGCTGCGGCGGCGGTTGCGCGGAGGGCTTGAAGGCTTCAACCGGCCGTTCGATCTGCTGGAGCTCGACGACGGGACGCTCCTTGTCAGCGAGTTTGGTGGGCACCGGATCTCGCACATCACTGCCGACGGGCGACGGATCACGCAGTTCGGCAGCCGTGGGCTCGGCGACGGAGAGATGCTTGGCCCACAGTACCTTGCGATCGACGCCGAGGAGAACATCTACGTAACCGATTGGGGCAATCGTAGAGTACTGAAGTTCGACCGTTCCGGCGAGTACCTGCTCTCGTTCGGCCGGCCTCGCGGCGAGTTTCGCGGCTTGCGAGCTCCAACCGGCATCGCGGTACTCGGAGACACCGTCTATGTTGCCGACGCGGAGCGTGAGCAGCTCGTGCTGTTCGATCTCAGCGGTAACTATCTCGAGACCATCGCGGAGATTGGGCTCGACCGGCCCGAAACCCTGTCCGAGTATGACTCAGGACGCCTCTTGATCGCGAATCACGACGACGTCGTCATCCTCGATGTTGAGACAATCGCGACCGATCGCCGTTTTAGGTTGGATACCGAGCTGGGCAAGCTGACCGCGGCCGTGCCCGACGCCAACCGCAATATCATCCTCACCGACCAGTCGGCCGGCAAAGTCTTGATTATGTCGCCGGCGTCTCGGCTGTATGCGGGAATTCGGCCGCGTATAGACCGCGTGTACTCCGACGCCTTTCCGGAGCTGGTGGTTGAGGTGACGGTGCAGGACCGTCGTGGACGGCCCATCCTCGGATTGCAGGCGCAGAACTTCATTGTTACCGAAGACCGTTATTCGCCCGAAACCCGAGTGGAGCTGGAATGGGCCGACCATCTCGCGGACCGGGTGGAGATAGCGGTCGTAGCTTCGCGGCGTCCGGAGCTGGAGGGAGTGCGCGAGGAGCTAGGAAGGGCGGCGGAATCGCTGGCTGAAGCGGTCTCAGGGAGAGGCCGGATTCAGGTGATCGTTCCTGCGCCGGAGGCACCGGTCCTGGAGGCCGAACCGGGGGTAGGCGTGATTACTGCCCGCAGCGCCGCAATCGGAGAGCTCGAGGAGTATCGCGCGGGTGAGCAGTTTGACCTGGGCATCCGTTTTGCCGCTTCGCAGCTGTTGAACGAACCGCATAAGCGAAGTCTGATATACATCACCGACGGGCGCCTACCGGAGAACAGTTTCTCGACATATGATCTTCAGGAACTTGCGCAGTATCTCCGCACGCACGGCGTACGGTTCTATCCGCTTATGATTGCGCAACAGGCACCGGACGATGAGCTTCGCTACCTTGCTGAGTTCACCGGAGGTCGCGTGGTGGGACACGCTCAACCGCGCGGGCTTTCGCCGCTGGTGGACGAAATGCTGCGATCGCATGACGGCCGCTATCGGTTGCGGTATCGTTCAGGGCATGACAGTGACTTCGGGCGACGCTATATTCCGATTGAGCTGGAAACGATTCACTTCGAGACCAGCGGTCGGGATGAGGCCGGGTATTTTGCCCCATTGCAGTTCTGACAGTATATTGTAGACGGAGCGTTGCTTCACAACCGGCAAACTCGAGCTACAGGACGCACCATCGTGGCCGGAACCGGGTATCCCGATTCGAACGAACAGATAAAGGAACGGCAAAATCAGGATCTCAAGCCGCCCGACCTGTACCGTGTGCTGTTGCACAACGACCACTACACGACGATGGAGTTCGTAGTGGAGGTGTTGATCAAGGTGTTTCGTAAGAGCATCATGGAGGCAACCGAGATCATGCTGAAGGTCCATCAACGGGGTGCAGGGCAGGCCGGCCAGTATACCTACGATGTCGCGCAGACTAAGGTCGCTACCGTCCACCGCATGGCTCGCGAGCGCGAGTTTCCGCTCAAGTGCACGATCGAGAAGGTATGACGCCATGAAAATAAACAAAGAGCTCCAAGCGATTCTCAATGCCGCCTATCAGGAGGCGAAGGAGCGGCATCACGAGTACCTAACTCCGGAGCACATTCTCTACGCAGCAATGCATTTCGAGTCACCGCGTGAGATTGTTGAAGCCTGCGGCGGTACGCCTGACGCCATTCGGGCCCAGGTGGACGATCATCTCAAAGAGCAGGTTCCGGTGGTGGAAGACGGTGAGCCGATGCAATCGCTCGGCTTCCAGAACGTCATTGAGCGGGCTGTGTTCCACACCGAGCATTCGTCAAAAGAAGAGGTCGATATCGGCGATATCCTGGTATCGATCTTCGACGAAAAGGAATCGCACGGGGCCTATTTCCTCAAGACCTCGGGAGTCACTCGTTTAAACCTGCTCGAGATAATCTCGCATGGTATTCCGTCGCTGGAAGGCGCGGAGGAAGAATCCGATTTCGAGGAAGAGGGTGAGGAAGCCGAAGGGGACGAGCAGGAATCGCGCACCCGACGGAAGCGTGACCCGCTCGAGATGTTTACTACCAACCTGACGGAAGTGGCTCGCGAAGGCAAGCTTGAGCCGCTGATCGGCCGCGAAGACATTCTGGAACGGACTATTCAGGTGTTGTGCCGCCGGCTTAAGAACAACCCGGTTCATCTCGGCGACCCCGGTGTCGGCAAGACTGCGATTACCGAAGGCCTGGCCCAGCGCATCGCTACCGGCGAGGTACCGAAGCTGCTTCAGGACTTCGAGATCTATTCGCTTGACATGGGCTCGCTGCTTGCCGGAACTCGCTACCGCGGTGACTTCGAAGAGCGTGTCAAGCAAGTGGTCAAGGCGCTCGAGAAGAAAGACAAGGTCATTCTGTTTATCGACGAGATTCATACGCTGGTGGGCGCCGGCGCGGTTTCCGGAGGCGCGATGGATGCCTCCAATCTGCTGAAGCCGGCGCTGGTTACCGGCCGCATCCGCTGTATCGGCTCCACGACCCATGAGGAGTTCAAACGGTACTTCGAAAAGGACCGTGCACTGTCGCGACGGTTCCAGAAGATCGAGATTTCGGAGCCTACCGAAGATGAAGCCTATGAGATTCTGCAGGGGCTTAGGGATAAGTACGAGGAATACCACAACGTGCGCTATAGCGACCAGGCGCTTCGACAGGCGGTGCATTTATCGGCCGAGTATATTACCGAACGCTATCTGCCGGACAAAGCGATCGACGTGATCGACGAGGCCGGCGCGTATACTCGCATGACGGCTGAAGCTTCCACCGAGGCGAGCGAAACAATCGAGATTGACGAGAGCTTGATCGAAAAGGTCGTCTCGAAGATAGCGAAGGTCCCGGTCAAGAGCGTAACTGTGTCCGAGCGCGACCGTCTCAAGAATCTGCAAAGTGACCTCAGAAAGGTTGTCTACGGTCAGGATGAGGCGATCGACCTCGTGGTGCAAGCGGTCAAACGCTCGCGTGCCGGGTTCCGCAATGCTCAAAAGCCGGTTGCATCGTTCCTGTTCGTGGGCCCCACCGGTGTCGGCAAGACTGAGCTTGCGCGGCAGTTGGCCGATACCCTCGGGGTGAGCATGCATCGCTTTGATATGAGCGAGTATCAAGAGAAGCACACCGTCTCACGCCTGATTGGCTCGCCGCCGGGCTACGTCGGGTACGAAGAGGGCGCGCTCCTGACGGATACGGTACGTAAGAATCCGCATGCGGTTGTGCTGCTGGACGAGATCGAGAAGGCCCATCAGGATATCTATAACATCCTGTTGCAGGTGATGGATTACGCCACGATCACCGACAATACCGGCAAGAAGGCCGACTTCCGCAACGCGGTGCTGATCATGACCTCCAACGCCGGCGCTCGCGAGATCGGCAAGCCCTTGATAGGTTTTGGAGAACGATCGGTAACCTCTGAAGCGGTCGGGGATGCGGTAGAGCGCATCTTTTCGCCTGAGTTCCGCAACCGACTCGACAAAGTGGTCGTGTTCAACCGTCTCGATGTCGAGGTTATCGAGGACATAGTCCGCAAGGAGCTTAGGGAGTTCGAGGTTCAGTTGGCCGACAAAAGTGTCTCAATTGAAGTGACCCCGCGGTGTGTCCGTTGGTTGGCCGAGAACGGCTACTCGCCGGAGTTTGGAGCGCGCAATATCGCTCGACTGATAGAGGAGAAGATCAAGTCGTATTTCGTTGATGCGGTGCTGTTCGGCGATTTCCAGGACGGCGGCAAAGCGATCATCGACCTGGTCGACAGCGAGGTGCAGATTGCGCGGGCCGACGAGGTCGTGGAGTGGAGTCCGGAAGCCGAGCGGGAGTCGCCGGAGCCGCAGTCGCAGGATGTCGAGACCTGACCGGTGAGCCGAAGCGACCGTGAGCGTTACAACTGTTTTCAGTTTCCTCCGCTCGACCAGGTAGGGCCGGAAGGGCTGGTGGCAGCCGGGGGCAGTCTATCGCCCGAAATGCTGCTATCGGCATACGCGCAAGGTATTTTCCCCTGGTACTCCGACGAGCAGCCGATCTTATGGTGGAGCCCCGACCCGCGGTTCGTGCTGTTTCCGGATGCGCTTCATCTTCCGCGTTCTTTGAGTCGTGTTTTGCGACGCGATGCGTTCGAGATCCGGTGCGACAACGCGTTCGAACGCGTGATAGAGGCTTGCAAAAGCGTGCCCCGCCCATGGCAGGACGCCACCTGGATCACGCCCGAGATGTTGGCGGCGTACTGCCGGTTGCATGAGATGGGCTACGCTCACTCGGTGGAGACCTACCTCGACGGTGAGTTGGTTGGCGGATTATACGGTGTTTCGCTTGGAGCCGCGTTCTTCGGCGAATCGATGTTCGCCGACGTGGCTGATGCGTCCAAGGTGGCCTTAGTGACCTTCGTTCGACGACTGCAGGCCTCTGGGTTCATCCTGATCGATTGTCAGGTCTACACCGAGCATCTTGCCCGCTTCGGGGCGGTCAACCTACCGCGAACAGAGTTTCTACGTCTGCTCGACCAGGCGCTGGACCAGCCGACCTGGACCGGCAGCTGGGCGGGGCTGTTCACCGATTTGCCCGGAATCAACGCCTAGTGCGCTGCCGAGAGCACCTGCAAACCGCTCAATACTTGAACGCGCTGTCACCGATGAACTCGCGCAATATCGAGGTGGTCGGTACGTATTTCTCGGGTATTTCCACGAAGTTCTCAAGGAACGACAGCAGCCGCATGGCTTCGTGATACACCTCGTGGTTGGGTTTGACGGCAAGAAGTACGCGGACGGCATGCGATTTCAGAACCCCGAGCTCGTAATCAAGGGCGGAGTTGAACGCGATATCGGCGCTGTTCTGAAACGGGAAGATGTTGCGGTTTTCGCCGCGTCGGACGTTCGGCCACATGCGTAGCGTATCGAGAGCTGAGTGGCCCCGGAACTGGTAGTCACGAACCAGGCGCCGAATGAGGCGGTTATCAGTGGTGGAAATACGCGTATGGTCGTCGATATTCAACTGCGTGAGAGCAGAGACATAGATCCGGTATTTCGCCTGTTCGGGAATGCGTGGGAGCAGGGCATCGTTCAGCCCATGTATTCCTTCGAGGATCAGCACTTCGTTCTCGTCCAGGCGCAGATAGTGCTCGCTCAGCTGCCTGCGGCCTGTCTTGAAGTTGAACTCCGGCAACTGCACCTCGAGCCCGTCGAACAAAGCAACCAGGTGGCGATTCAGCAGCTCGACATCGATAGCCTCGAGCGCCTCAAAGTCATAGTTGCCGTGCTCATCCAGGGGTGTCTCTTCGCGTGGGACGAAGTAGTCATCCAGCGAGATCGGAACCGGATGCAACCCATAGACGCGCAGTTGAATGGCGAGCTTCTTCGCAAAGGAGGTCTTACCGGACGACGACGGTCCGGCAACAGTTACCAGGCGAATGCGGTCACGCCGCTGTGCGATCTGGTCCGCAATCGCGTCGATCTTCTTGTTGTGCAGTGCTTCAGCGATCCAGATGAACTGTTTGATGCCGCCGGTGAGTGTGCGGTGATTGAGGCTGCCGGCCGACCCTATGCCGAGCACCTCACCCCAGCGGCGGTATTCCTGATAGATAGAGAACAGCACCGGGTTGTCCTCAAATGGAAAAATGGTGTCCGGCTGGTGTTCCGACGGGTAGCGCAGCATGAAGCCGTTCTTGTACGGCAGGAGCTCGAACTGGTCCAGGACACGGGTTGATGGCGCCAGCGGTCCGTGAGATATATCGATGTATTCGCCGCATTGGTACACCGCCACCTTCGTTTGGTTGCGGTGCTCGAGCAGGATCGCGGTATCGGTCATGCCGCGCTTATTGAAGTGTTCTAGCGCCTCGTTGTACCCGAGCATCTTGCGTTCGATCGGCAATGCGGCGTCAACCAGACGCTGCATCTCGGCCGCAATCCGCTCGATCTCGGAGCTCTCGGTCGCTTCGCGATTGCGAAAATAGTAATAGTACCCGTCACCGATAGAGTGTCCGATAACCATGTGCGCGTCCGGCAGCACGGTGTTGGTGGCCATCGCCAGCATGAAGCACAGGCTTCGGCGGTAGACCCGCACTCCCTCCGGGGAGTCGATAATCACCGGAAGCACGTCCGAGTTGACTTCCAGCGGATAGCTCAGGCTGGTGAGGTCGTTGTTGACAAGGCTCGCGATCACCGGTTGCCCGGCGCTGTCCGGATACCCGTTCTGAGCGAGCACCTCTCCAGTGGTGATCCCTACCGGAAGCTGACGCGTGTGGCCATCGGCAAACGTAACAGTGATTGTGTGTGACATCGGTATCTCGCTTCTTCGTTCATAACGTGTATATGAGCGGCAGCTGCGCTCGTATTCTTGGAGCGGCGCACCCGCCTATCGCCGCCGGTTGAGGTCCTCCGTCTCGGCTGCCGTCAGCGCCCGTGCTATGTGGTGCTCAGGTGTTGTCGTGGCTACGGTCGGGGGATCACTGTAGATCCGCCCGTCGGGTCCGGACAACACTCGCACATTAGGAGCACGCGCATCTTCGGTGTTCGTATCTACAACCATGCCACGGGTACCGTTTTCAAGCAACACGTAGGAGCCGATCGGGTAGATGGAAACCGTGACGACCAGCGCCCGTAGGACCGTCTCGTCGTATGCTTTTCCTCGCTCTTTGAGCAACTCTAGGATACTCGCGTGTGCCGGGTAGGCCGGCCTGAACGGGCGCCGCGAGGTCAGCGCCGCGAATGACCCGCAGACCGCGATGACCTTGGCGTAGAGCGAGATCTTTTCGTCGGTGAGTCCGCGCGGGTAGCCGGTGCCGTCGAGCCTCTCTCGGCATTCCAGCACCGCCAGGCACACAGACATCGGGAAGGAGAACTGTTTAAGCACCTTGAAGCCCAGGATTGTATGAGCGGTTATCGCCTTCTTTTCCTGCGGCGTGAGTTGCTGCTGCGTCATGTATAGCTGCGGCGGAAGGCGAACCATTCCGATCTCGTGCAGTAGGGCCGCAGTGCCGAGCTCGATCAGCTTGTGCACCGGCAGCTTCATGGTGTTGCCGACCGCCACGGCAAGAATAGCGGTCTTGACTGAGTGCTCCACGACGTAGTTCTGCTTGCCGGATTCCATCTCAGCTAAGCGCAGGATGAACTTGCGCCGCTGGCGCACCATCTCAATCAGCTGCTTGATCTGTTCCGAGACATCGCGCGCCGAGAGGTCGTTTTGCGAGACGAAATCCGTGAACTGCCCTTCGGTGTACTGCAGCAGCTGGTGGTAGAATTCACGCGCTTCCTGGAGCCGCTCCCGCTCCTTGAGATCCGTCTGATAGTTCAGCAACGGCGCCTCACCGGCCAGCCCCGCCCCGCTGGAGTCCGGCGCCTGATCGGTTACGTCACCCTCGGTAAGCAACGCCCGGAACCCCCACTCCTGTATGCGGGAAAGGAGCTCTTCCGGTAAGGGAGTTTCGGGGGAGAGTAGGATATACTTCTCATCCAGGTAGACCGGAGCCGTGAAGTACCGGCCGGGGTCGACGTTTTTCGAATCAAGCTCATTCATGACTGCTCCCGTTGCTCTGTGGAGACAATTGTTTTAGACTAGAAGCTCCTACAATTATAGGAGAAATCAACGTGAAGTTTAAGCTGATCTTTGCGGCGTTCAACATAATCATTATACTCTCTTTTCTGTTCGTTTTTCTGCTGCCCTTTTTCTTCCTGGGGTGGCAGTACACACAGATCTTCTGGGCCGACAACTGGTACCTCGCGTTGGTGTTCCTCGCCATTATCGTCGTCTTGAATCTCTATTTTGCAAGGAATTGGAAGCTCTTCGGCTTACTGGAAAACGAAGATTGGCAGGGGCTGGTAGCGTATCTGGAGAAAACGGTGTTCGAACGCAAGCGCGTGAGTAAGCAACATGTCCGCCTGCTCGTCAACGGCTACGTCGTCGTCTCACAGCCTGACAAGATTCACGAGCTCGAGCAGTTTCTTCGCACCGAGCGGCCGGCTCTGGTACGCGAGTTCGCGGTAGAGCTCGGCATTCCGCACCTCCTGAAGAACGACGCCGATGCGATCACACAGTTTTTTCAACCCCTGGCACGCGACTCGAAGACCGCCAAACGAGGGTGGGTGCGCTGGTGCTACGCCTTCGGTCTGATGCTCGGCGAGAATTACGAGGATGCCAAGCGCGCCTTCCTGGAGATCCTGGATGATAGCCGCGACCCGATTCTGCGCGTGTTGACTGCGTATATGCTTGATAGCTATCGGAACCTCGACGAAAAGGTGGCTGAACGGGTCAACGAGCAGCTCAATCAACTGCGCAACAGGCTCAACCTGCGCCGGTGGCAGAAGCAACTGGAGCGCAGCCGAAGCAACCTGATGGTGCTTGTGATGGCGAAACTGCTGCAGGATGCTTCAGCGTGGGCTTTCCCGGACTGGTATCCTGCCGACAGCGCCAAAGGTGGAGGGCAGCAAGCGAACCTTTCAGGGTGAACGGTGAACCACATTGGGGGCGTACACGGCCTGTCTGACTCGTACCGTTCCGCCGGGTTGCCCGCCGGTTGCATGCGATCAGCCCGGCGGGAGGCTTACGCGTGGTTTCGGGGGGTGACCGGCGCCTTGACCCTCTAATCTGCGGGACTTATAATGCGCCGCAGTGACTAGTCGACGCTGCGGGCTTGCGAGAGACCGCCGAACCGTCGCGCGAAGCATGGCACACACCATCTGCGCGATGCAAAGTGTCACATATTATGGAGAAATGAGTACGCCATCATGGTCCGGGTACGCTATGCCCCATCGCCGACGGGGCTACAACACATTGGCGGGGTGAGAACCGCGCTGTTCAACTACCTATATGCGCGCTCCACCGGGGGCAGTTTCGTCCTGCGTATCGAGGATACCGACCAGGAACGCTACAGCAAAGAGGCGCTTGAAGACATCTATGCCAGCTTCAATTGGCTGGGTGTTTCGTGGGACGAGGGCCCCGACTGCGGTGGACCGCACGCGCCGTACCACCAATCGCACCGGCTCGAGCGCTATCGTGCAGCGGCCGACACGCTGTTGAGTCGCGGCTGGGCTTACGAGTGCTTCTGCTCAGCGGAACGCCTGGAGGCTCTCCGCAGTGAAGGGGCGCGCGACAGTGTGATCGGCTACGATCGTCATTGCCGCGAACTGACCGAGGAGCAGCGTGCCTGGTACCGGGCGGAGGGAGTAACGCCGGTAGTACGGTTGAAGATTCCGGAACAGGGCACCGCGTCATTCGACGACCTCCTGCTCGGGACGGTCAAGCGTAAGCACAAAGATCTGCCTCCGGATCCGATAATGCTCAAGTCGGACGGGTTTCCGACGTACCACCTCGCCAATGTCGTCGACGATCATGAGATGCAGATCACCCATGTGCTCAGGGCCCAGGAGTGGCTGTCCTCCACTCCACTGCACATATTGCTGTACCAGGCGCTCGAGTACCAATCGCCGACATACTGTCACCTGCCGTTCGTGACCGGCAAGGACGGGCAGAAGCTCTCCAAACGCCACGGTGCAACCAGTGTGATCGAGTTTCGGAAGCAAGGGTATCTCCCTGAAGCCCTGATCAACTACATCGCGTTGCTTGGATGGTCGTACGATGACTCCCGGGAGTTCTTCACGTTGCGCGAACTTGAAGAGCTGTTCAGCGTCGAGAAGCTCAACAAGGCGCCCGCTGTTTTCGACTATAAGAAACTTGAGTGGTTCAACGGGAATTACATCCGGGAATGCAGCGACGAGCGTCTGTTCGAGCTGCTCCGTCCATATATCGAGCAGGCCGGGTTGCTGCCGGCAGCGGAACAGTCGCCCCAGGCGGAGATTGTGCGTAGCGGGATACCGCTGGTTAAGGAACGCTTGAAGGTGCTCTCAGATGCGCCGATTTTGCTGCGGTTCCTGCTGGCCGAGATCGGCGACGACTACACGGCCGAGGATCTGGTCCCGAAGAAGATGGATACCGGCGCTACAAAGGCGCTGCTCGAAGCGGTACGGCCGCTGGTCGCTCAACTGGATCGCTTCGACGACGAATCGCTGGAGAGTGAGTTTCGGAAGGTTGCCGAAAAGTTTGATACAAAGCTGGGTAATGTGATGATGCCCCTTCGGGTGGCCGTCACGGGCTCGCGAGCTTCCCCTCCTTTGATCGGGTCCCTGCGTCTGTTGGGGACTGATCCCGCGCTCGAGCGCATCGACGCTGCACTCGCTAAGCTGTAGGCGTAGTTAAGTTGGACAAGAAGTGAGGATCACGAGATGAGCAATCGAATGGATGACATCGTGTCATTGTGCAAACGCCGTGGCTTCGTATTTCAGTCGTCGGAGATATACGGCGGGTTATCTTCCGCGTGGGACTATGGCCCGCTCGGGGTAGAACTGAAAAACCGCCTCCAGCGGTTCTGGTGGCGGGAAATGACACAGCTGAACGACAATATCGTCGGGGTAGACGCAGCCATCATGATGCACCCGCGTGTCTGGGAAGCTTCGGGTCACGTAGAAAGCTTCGCCGATCTCATGGTCGAGGATACCGTAACCAACGAGCGTTTTCGATGGGACCATTTGCCGGAGGAGAATCGGCGAAATAAGACCAGTCCGGCGGGGAACCCTCTGTCGGAGCCTCGGCAGTTCAACCTGATGTTTAAGACCTACCTGGGCCCGGTGGCTGAGTCCGGTTCGGAGGTGTATCTTCGTCCGGAAACTGCGCAGGGCATCTACGTCAACTTTAGGAATGTTGTGCAGACCTCGCGGCTGAAGCTGCCGTTCGGTATCGCTCAGGTGGGCAAAGCGTTCCGCAACGAGATCGTCACCAAGAACTTCATCTTCCGTACCTGCGAGTTCGAACAGCTCGAGATGCAGTACTTCGTGCATCCGAGCGAAGACAGCCAGTGGTTTGAGTACTGGAAAGATCAGCGCATGCAGTATTACCATAAGCTTGGAATACGGCCTGACCGGTTGCGGTTTGAAGAGCACGGCCCCGATGAGCTCGCGCATTATGCTAAAGCGGCATTCGATATTCAGTATGAGTTTCCATTCGGGTGGCAGGAGCTCGAGGGAATCCATAACCGGACGGACTACGATCTGCGACGGCATAGCGAATACTCCGGTAAGGATCTGCGGTACCTTGATGACGGAACCGGCGATCGTTTCATCCCCTATATCGTGGAGACCTCCGCCGGCCTGACGCGCAGCGTACTGATGGCGCTCGCGGATGCCTATGAAGAAGAGGAGATTGCCGAGAACGACAGCCGCGTGGTATTGCGGCTACATCCGGAGATTGCACCGATCACGGTTGGCGTGTTTCCGCTGGTCAAAAAGGACGGGCTTGCCGAACGGGCTCGAGAAATCGAACGCGAGTTGCGCGACGATTTCACCACCTTCTATGATCAAAGCGGAGCTATAGGCCGGCGCTACCGGCGGCAGGATGAGATCGGGACACCGTTCGGTGTTACAATTGATTACGAGACGATGGACGAGAATACGGTGACGCTCCGTATGCGTGACTCGATGGAGCAGGTGCGGGTGCCGGTTCCGCAGTTGGCCGAGCGAATCCGAAGCGAGATCAAGAACTATAAGAGGGTATAGCTGCAATGCGCTCAGGGCTTGAGGAACTCAAACAACGGGGTTTCGTACAACAGTGCAGTGACTGGGAGACGCTTTCGACGCTGATGAGCGAGAAACCGATACCTTTCTACGTCGGCTTTGACCCCACCGGCGAGAGTCTGCATGTGGGGCATCTTGTGCCGGTGTTTGCAATGGCGCACCTCGCGCGTGCCGGGCACAAGCCGATCGCGCTGATCGGAGGCGGCACGGCACGCATCGGTGACCCGTCGGGCAAGACCGAGATGCGTCGGATGCTGTCGGTGGAGCAGATAGAGCGAAATGCCGGCAAAATCCGCGCTCAGCTCGAAGGCTTTCTCGAGCGTCAAGGACTGACGGCTGAGTTCGTCGACAATGCGGACTGGCTGGTCGACCTGAACTACATCGAGTTTCTCCGTGACATCGGACGGCATTTCTCGGTCAACCGGATGCTGTCCTTTGAGACTTACCGACAGCGGCTTGAGACCGGCTTATCGTTTATCGAGTTCAATTACCAGCTGCTGCAGTCCTACGATTACCTGCTGCTGCACCGCAAGGTCGGCTGCATGCTTCAGGTTGGTGGGGACGATCAGTGGGGGAACATTGTCTCCGGAATCGATCTGATTCGCCGAGTCACCTCCCGCGAGGCCTACGCGCTGACTTTTCCGCTCGTCACGCGCGCGGACGGCAAGAAGATGGGCAAGACCGAACAAGGCGCCGTGTATCTCGATCCACAGGTCTACTCGCCGTACAACTTCTTCCAGTATTTCCGCAATGTGCCGGACGCGGATGTGGAGCGCTTTCTGGGGCTCTATACCTTCCTGCCGATCGAGGAAGTACGACGACTTGGGCAACTCCCGGATGCCGAGATAAACCAGGCTAAAGAGATCCTTGCCTTCGAGCTTACTAAGGCTGTGCACGGTGAAGCTGAGGCGGAACGGGTTCGCGACGCGGCCCGTAAGGCCTTTGGCGGCGGTGGAGATGCGGGGGATATAGACGGGATTCCGTCGCTTGAGATCGACCGCAACGAGTTGGAACAGGGTATCGATGTGGTGGAGCTCTTCAGTCGAACCAACCTGTGCAGCTCCCGTTCCGAGGCTCGCCGGCTGGTCACGCAGGGTGGAGCGCGCATCAACGAGACGAAAGTAGACACCACCGAAGCGACGATCGACGGGTCATGGGTCGTGAACGGGAGCTTGATGCTACGCGCCGGCAAGAAGCGCTACTTCCGTATCCGTATGCGTGACTGAAGTTCCTGAACCGGCTGAAGGGTCCGCGCTCAGCACGCCACACTGCGCCGTTTGGTCGGGGTCCGGCGCAGCGCAAGGGCCGGCGGAGTTGTGTGGTGTGTGGAAGCGCAAGCGGCGTTTAGTCGTGCTCGCCGAAAGCGTGCTTCATCTTCACCGATAGCATCGCGTAGCCGGAGGACATATCCTCCTTCTGCACCACGACATTGGAAGGCACCTTGAGTTTCACGGTTGTGAAGTTCCAGATCGCCCGAATGCCGGCCTTGACGATCATGTCCGCAACCGCCTGCGCGTGGCTGGTCGGCACCGAGAGTATCGCGATGTCGATGTTAAGCTCCTGAATCTTGTCCGATAACTGACCGAGCGAGTATACCGGGACACCGTTCACCGTTTTGCCGACTTTCTGCTGGTCCAGGTCAAACGCCGCGCGGATTCTCACGCCACGGTGAGCGAGCTCTTCGTATCCGATAAGTGCCGTGCCCAGGTGCCCCGCGCCGACGACTACGGCCTGATGCTCCCGATCCCAGCGCAGAAACTGGTTGATTGCGTTAATGAGGTCGCGAACCGGAAACCCGATGCGCGGCTTGCCGACGATTCCAGTTACGGCAAGGTCTTTGCGCACCTGGATGGGCTCGAGCTCAAGCTCATCGGCGATAACCGTGCCGGAGATATACTCTTTGCCTTCCTTCTCAGCCGCTTCGATGACGTGCAAATACGACGGCAGCCGTTTGATCGTTGGCATGCTGGCGAGCTTATTGGAGTTCTTCATGGTCTCTTACCGCTCCCTCGGTGAAAGAAATTGCATCGTCCAACAACGTAGGAGGATCTCACCAAAATATGCTAAGATTGCTCTCAGCGAGCCGATCGGTTGCGTGCCGGGACCGAACCGACCGAAGCACCGGACTATTCCCTGATTGTAGGTGTGAATGGGGTCTGAATCAAGCCTTTTTGAGCGATTTTTTTTGCACGATCTGTTGCGGGTAGAGAAACTGGTTGCAGGTGGGATGGGGCTTGCGCGCAGCGCTGAACGTTTGGGCAGCGAAGACGCCGGTGAAGGCGCCAATCCGGCGCGCGGTGGAGACCACCACCGCGAGATGGAGTCCGGCGAACGGTCCGGTGAGGCACCCGGGAAGGTGGTGTTCGTACCGCTGGTTTTGCCCGGGGAGCTCCTTGAAGCGCGTTACGTACAGGAGAACGCTTCGTACCGCCACGCCGAACTGATTGCAGTCCGCGAGCCATCGAAGGACCGACGCATTCCGCCGTGTGCGGTCTACGGGCGCTGCGGTGGTTGCAATCTCCAGCACGTAGAATACCCGGCCCAGCTGCGTCTCAAGCGGGATATTTTGCGCGAAACGCTAGAGCGGATCGGCGGGCTTAGCAGCGCTCTGCAAGGTTTGCCGGAGGAGATCGAGGCAGTTGAAGGGCCGCAGCTCGGGTACCGCAGTAGAGTACAGCTACACCCCAGTCCGGACGGCCGGCTCGGGTATCGAATGCGTGGCAGCGCTGAGGTTGTAGCCGTCGAGCATTGCCCGATTGCTACCGACGGCGTGAACGCAATTCTAGCCGATCCGTCACGCTACCGGGAAGGCCTGCATCGGCTGTTGGTGTTCGCCCCGCCTGAGGGTTGGCAGGAGAGCTCAGACGGCAGCTCGGGTCGGAGTGAAGCCTCACCCGCTGACAATAGACCGCCTGAGGGCACAATTTGGGCACCTGAAGATTCGCCGGAAGCCCGCGAGCGGTTCACCACTGTTATGCTCCAGACGCATCGTTTCCGCGTTCCGTTGGCGGGTTTCTTTCAGAGCAACCTTCCCATGTTGTCGGCATTGATTGAAAACGAAATCATGCCGCTTGCCGGGCGGCGCGCCGTCGATCTATACGCGGGCGTGGGGGTATTTGCGGTGTTCCTGGCGCAATCCTTCGAGGAGGTAGTGGCCGTTGAGAGCGATCCGGCTGCTCGTGAGGCCGCCGAGGACAACCTGGCTGCGACCGGAACGCGTTTCGATGCGGTGCGGGTAGAGCGATGGGTCTCACGAAACCGGTTTCGTGAGGACGATGTGGTGGTGGTAGACCCGCCACGGAGCGGATTGAGTAAGTCGGTAGCGCGTGCGCTGCGGCGCAGTCCTCCGCAGCGGCTACTCTACGTTTCCTGCGATCCCGCTGCGCTCGCTCGCGACCTTGGGAGGCTGGCGGAAGCTTTTCGCCTCGAGCGAATCCGTATCTACGATTTTTATCCCCAAACCGCCGAAATCGAAACCGTGGTGCATCTCACGCGAGCGAAGCAGGGGGGCTGAACGTGCGAGCGACCGAGGAACGGACGCCGAACCGAGGGCCGTTGGAAAGCGTCAGTTACCGCAGGAGCCTTGCGGGGAAGAAGCGGTCGGGGCGCCGGCGGACGGAACCTCGACTGCCGGGGATCTGCCGGCTTCTGGTGCTGCTCGCCGCGAGCGTCGTTATTCCCGCAGTTGCCGTACCTGGGTCGCCGGCGAGCGGACGGTATGCGCGCGAATGGCGTTATGCGGTTGGAGGGGAGGTGAGCACGCCGTTCGCTGTGGCCGCGAACGGCCGAGTGTATTTTGCGGCTGAGGATCGCTACTTGTACGCAATCGAGGCCGACGGCCGCCCGGCGTGGCGGTACGACACGCGCCGTTTGCCTGGCGGCATTCTGGTGCTTAGCGGCGACGAAACTGTGTTGCTTACGGTTGAGCCCGGGAGGTTGGTTGCGATCAATCCCGACGGCGGACGGGCCTTCAGCTATCGCGTCCGCGAACGGCTCCTGTGGCCGGTTGTTACCCGGGATGGCAACATCGTAATTGCCTCCGAAGATGGAACACTGGCATTCCTGACGCCTGCCGGGCGTGTTGTCTGGCACCGGCGACTGGAAGCCCCCATTACCGCCGCGCCGGTGCTCGGTGACGACGGGGTTCTGTCGGTCGCCACCGCCGAGACCGAGGTGGTGCGCCTCGATCAGGACGGCAGGGTTCGGCGTACCGCGCGTGTCGGAGCGGTGGGGCGGCAGCTGTTTGCGCTGGGAGGCGGGCGGCTACTCGTCAAGACCGATGCCGGCGAACTTCAGCTCCTTGATGCAAACCTCAGCCGCGTCTGGCACCGGGAGTTTCCGGAGCTTCACACCGTCACGGTCGACGAACGCTGCGGAGTGACCGCGGTTGTCGACGGTGAAGACGGCGTGCAGATGCTATCGCTTGAGGACGGCGCAGTTCGCAGTCGGCTGCAGCCGGAGAGCGCTATGAGTCACGCTGCAATCGCGCTGAGCCCGACCTGCGATCAGGTATTCAATCTGGACGGGCGGTTGGCGTTTCCGAAGACTGACTCGGGCGAGAAGCAATTCCGGCCGTTCGATCAGACCGACCTGGTCAACCGCCCGGTGAACCGGCTGTACATCGACACCGAGGGACGCCTGCTTCTGGCAACCGCTGATTGGGTTGTCCAGGCGTTGCGCGAGTCTCCGGAGCACGGTGTAAGTCATCGAAGTGCGGACCAAAGCGTTCCGAGGGTCGACAGCGGCGATGCGGCGCAAGGTTCAGAGCAGGGTTCCGAAGGGTGGTACGGCGTGCGTGGCGACGACCGGCAATCCGGCCGGAGCTCCGGTCCAGTAGCGCCGCGTCCCGGGGCACGGGACCGTGAATACCGTAGCCGGGACCTGGAGTTGCTGTATGTGGAAGAGCTCTTCTTCAGCGGAACCGGCTCAGATCGGCGGACGGCCATGCGCGAGCTGCGTGCACTGATCGAGGAGCCCAGGTTGCACGGCCGTCGTGAAGAGCTTCGCCGGTTGCTGCGTCGGATTATCGAGCACGGAGGTCAGACCGTTTCGCCTACGGTTGCGGAGGTGCGGGCTGAAGCAGTTGCGCTTCTGGCGCTGATCGGCGACCTGCCGAGCGCGCGCGAGCTCGGACGGCTGGCCTCCGCCGAAGAAGACGAAGCGGTGCGCGTGGCTTACCTGCGGGCGTTCGCCGAGGTGCGCAGCGACCGGTCGCGTGAGATGCTCTTCAGCACCCTGCGGTACCTGCGCGCGCCTCGCCGGTCGGAACGGCTCGAGCTGGCGGCGATCAAGGCGCTGTCCGCACTCGCAGTCTATAACGGCCCGGGTTCGCACTCCGAAGCGTGGCGCTTGCTCGGCGAGCTCGCCGAACACGGACGGACTCGAGAGGTGCGCCGGCGAGCTCGGTTAGGTCTCGGTACGCTCGGCGGTTCGGCAACGCGCTCGATTGATAACTGACCGGCGATCGCTTATACTGCCAGTTAGGAGTGCCGCCGATGCTAAAGCTCATGCTGCTCGTTCTGTTTACGGCTGTTCCAGTGCTCGGCGCTTACGAGGTGGACTCGGACGAGTTGGCACCGTACATTGACAGCCCGATTGAGTTTCAGAATTACGAAGGCCCGTTTGAGGTCGTGCAGACGTGGGACGAGATTTTGGGAATCGGGCTGCACCTTGGTGAGCAGTTCACTCCCGAGTACGGCCAGTTCAGCTACTTCGGCGTCTACACGGTGATACACGCCGTGGACCCCACCGTTGCCGAAGGGCTCGATGCCGACATCATGCTGTTGTCGGATAGTGCTCGAGTGGACCACATCAACAACTTCAGGCTTATTATCGCGGGCTATCTGCAGGGAGCGTATGAATACATCGAGGACGACGCATTGCTGTTGGCTGAATACATCACGATCTACAACGCCGTGTTCCGCAATGAGCTCGGGTTCTTTGAGGAGCGTTACAAACCGATTGTCCTGCAACACCTCAGCGACGAGAATGTAGGGCTTTCAACGCATTACTCGGATTGGCCCGGCGGCACCGAGCTCGTGATACCGCTGACCGACGGCACCCGTCCCGGTGACCTTGCAGCGGTAAGCCCGTTCGCGCTGGTTGATCCTGAGGTACGAGAGCAGTTGAGAACTCGAGACAACCGCGGGATCGCTACGCGCAAGGCTATGGTAGAGTTCCTCGAACGGGTGCTGGCCGAGCGAATCGAAGAGTTGGATCGTGCAGTCGAGCGCCTAGAGCGTGACCGCGATGAGCTTGCGCGGCGAGAGGATGAGTTGGTAGGGGAACTGCGCGAGCTCGAGGAACGGCGCGCAGCTGAGGATCTATCCGCGGAGTTGGAGGAGCGTATCGCCGAGATCGAGCAGGAGCTCGCGGAGATTGAAGACCGCGAGGTGGAGCTCGAGGCGCGTGTGGAAGAGGTAGCCGAGCGACAGGATGAAGTTGACGAGCTTACCGATCTGGTGCGCGAGGAGCGCGAAGCCATTGCGGAGGATACGCGTGAGATGCTCGATCTGGAGGAACAGGTCGCCGCGTTACTCGATGAGCCGGAAGCGCCGGAGGAGGCCTGGTTCATCCTGATGGACGACGACGACCGTGGCAAACTCGTTCGGATCGCGGCTGAGAGCGGCGAGCACCTCGACGAGGTCGCGGAGCTGCAGGCCGTGTGGGGGCGGAGGTTCGAAACAATAGACGATCATGCCGTCGTAATCGCCGAGAACGAAGGGCGCACGCGGCTCGCACGCGTGGCGCCGGACGAACTGGAAGTCATTGCCCAAAGCAATTTCGAGATCTCTCGCTACAGTGAGCTTGTGTTGCGTTCGCAGGAGAACCGGTTCTATGCGGTTACCCGCTACGAAGATGAGTGGTATCTGGGACGGTTTGACCGCGATTTGCGCCTAACGGCGCGTTCGGCGGAGACGGTAAGGCCCGACACAGCGATCATGGTCAGCGATAGCCGGGTGTACGTGCAAACTCCGGACGACAGGGTGCTGGCGCTGGATCTCGAGGAGTTGGAGTTGGTGCAGTGAGCAGCTTCCGTGGTCGGACCATACAAGTGGTCAACGATCTATCGCTCGACGAACAGTTGTATCTATACGAGCAGACACGGGAGCTTAAGCACGCTTTGGCGACGGACCAAGCCGCGGCGGATCGGTTCAGACTCAACGATCCCGAGCTTGGGGTCTATCTCATATTTCTTGAAGACTCAACACGCACGCGCGAATCGTTCCGCAATGCTGCCAAGTTCCATCGCGCGAAGGTCAACGAGTTCGGGCTCGCCGGTTCCTCGTTTGCCAAGAGTGAGAGCATCACGGACACGGTGAAGATGCTCGCGGGGTACTCGCGTAACTCGGTGTTCATCATGCGAACCCCTCATGAAGGCACCTGTCGGTGGTTGGAGGACGTCGTCGGTCGCTATTGCGAGAGCCACGGCATCGCGCCTCCGGCCTTTATCAATGGCGGCGACGGGCGCCACGAGCATCCGACGCAGGAATTTCTTGACGAGTTCAGTTTTCTGGAAGCGTTGAACTGGGATCGTTCCCATATTCATCTCGCACTGGTTGGAGACCTGTTGCACGGCCGTACGGTGCATTCAAAGGTCAACGGTTTGCGTGTGTTTGGTGAGGTTGAGGTGGATATGGTCGCGCCAAGCGAGATCACGATGCCCTTGCACTATACGCGGCAGATGCAGCAACACGGATATAGGTTGCGCTGGTTCGAGTCAATAGAGGAGTACCTGTCTCAGGAACACGTGGCGCCGCTGTGGTACTTCACACGCCTGCAGCTCGAACGGATGGGCGAAAAACTCCGCGACCGTGCCGGTTCCCTACGTGAGGCTGTGACCTTTGCTCGCCGGTTCATCCCCCGTCTCAGCCGGCAAATGCGTTTCTTTCACCCCCTACCGCGCCACCGAGAGACACCGGTAATCCCGCCGTTTCTTGATCGGCTGGCGGTTAACGCCTGGGACCGGCAGGCGATGAATGGATACTACACTCGGATCATCCAGATCGCGTTGCTATCCGGCCACCTGGGATCCGGTTTCGACGGTGAGGTGCAGTATGCGCCTCAGTTCTCGGACGATTTCATCGACGAGATTGAGCCCCGCTCCAGGCAGAAGGACGATTACGACTACAAAGTAGGGATCAAACCGGTGGCCGACGGCATCGTTATCGATCACATCGCCGTTGGTGAAGAGCCGCAAACCATCTGGGATCAGGTCAACAAGATTCGCCGGACGCTGGGGCTGAACTGCGTAAGCTCGCACGGGGTGTTCGCATCCGAACAGACCGGCCGCCACAAGGGGTTGATATCCCTCCCGGGAATAACCGAGTTTGATGAGCGAATCATCAAGATGCTCGGGGCCATTGCACCCGGCTGCACCTTGAACCTGATTCGCGGACGCCGCGTTGAACGCAAGTTTCGGCTGCGTATGCCGCCGCGTGTGTACAACCTCGAGGAAATCTGTTGCAAGAACATGGACTGCATCTCTCACCCCCGACACGCTGAACCGGTGATTGCCGAGTTCTACCGCTCAGGCGATGAGAGCTTTGTGTGTCGCTATTGCGAAACCCCGCACAGTTTCAACGAGATCTGGAGTTGACGCCAAGTATGACCACCGGAGCGGCGCAAGCGCGTGGTTGGTTAAGCCGCCCCGCGGCGGAAGATGCGCCTGAAGAAATCTACGATCGCCAACCATATTCGGCGCAAGAGGCCTGGGTTCTGTAGCCTGTCGAGGCGGAGGTACGCTTCGGCCAGCTCATCAGTGGACAGGTTCTTGCGCTGCGTGTTCTCCTCGATCTCCATCTCGAGCTGATCGCAATCGTCGGTCTGATCCACGATACGGACGGCGATGGTGCTCCAGCCAAGCTGCTTGGCGGCCTCGAGTCGGCGATGCCCAGCCACGAGTACGTTATCGCTTGTAATCACGATGGGGTTCAGCAGTCCGTGTTGCCGGAGACTCTCCTTCAACGACGTCAGATCTCCGAGATCATGTCGAACCCGTTTTCGAACGATGATACTGTCAATTCGAACTTGCACGGCAGTTACCCTTTGCGGCCTAACTCAGTCGAGCAGGGGGTTGCCCTCAGGCTCGGAAGGCAGTTCTAAGCTCGGTTCCTGATCGAGCCAAAGCGTTGGATCGGCCGGATCCTCAGGCTCCGGTTCGCGTTGCGGAGTGGGCCTGCGATCGGAGCGAAGGTCGAGATCCAGCTCAAAATCGTCGTTCAAACGGCCGGCCCGATCGGTATTGAGGTCGAGGTTCAGGTCCAAATCACGACCGAAATCGACGCGCCGATCGAGCGAGTAGCTGGTTGTCTCGAGATTGCGTCGCAGCCGGTCGACCAACCGGGTCCGCTGTTCGCGCTCGTACTCCTCCATGCGATCGTACTCGCGCGGCTCGGTACCCGCAAGAAAGATCTCTTCGCGGGTTGATCGCCCGTAATGCTCCGGGGGCAGCAGGCCCGAGCGCGCGGTCACTTCAACCTCGGTAACGCCGGTGCTCGGCCGCGGGAAATCCATCGGTTCTCGGTCGGCGTGTATGGCGCGCATCATCCGGCCCCACACCGGCCCGGCGGTAATGGCGCCCGTTTGATCGACCCCGAGTGAGTTTCCCCCGCCGCGATCGAAACCGAACCATACGGCAGTGGTGTAGTAAGGGGAGTAGCCAACCGTCCACGCGTCGGCCCAGTTCTGAGTGGTGCCGGTCTTACCGGCCATCGGCATGCCGTCAAACCCTCCGGCCATTGAGCGCGCATAGCGCAGGGTACCGTCGGTGACCGTGGATTTCAGCATGTCGGTCATGATATAGGCGGTCTGGGGTGAGAAAATCTGTTGCTCGTCGCGCCGCCGGCGTTGATTCTCACGCACCTCTTTCTCGTGTTCGAGGACGATCTGCCCCTGACGGTCTTCAATGTAACGCACCGCAATGGGCTCCACCGCGCGGCCCTCATTCGCGAACGTCGCAAAAGCGCGTGCCATCTCCAGCGGAGACACCGATGCCACGCCAAGCCCCACCGGATAGCGGCGGACGAGGTTACGGTTGACCATATCTCGTTCAGGAATACCGAGCAGCCGCGCCGAGGTGTTCAGTGCCTCGGTGAAGCCGACCCGTTCCAGTACGCGCAGCGACGGGACGTTCATCGAGGTCGCAAGCGCCTCGCGGACCAGCACCGGACCGCGCCACTCTCCGCGGAAGTTCGTCGGGGTGTAGGGTGAACCGTCGTCGTTCCAGAACACCACCGGGGAGTCGTAAATCATGGTGGCGGGCGTAACGGCCCGACTCTCGATTGCGGCTGCGTAGTAGAGCGGCTTGAACGCCGAGCCCGGTAAGAGTCGGGCATCCACTGCGCGGTTGAACTGGTTGCGCGCCTCGAACTGTGAGCCGCCAACCATGGCTTTGATATGGCCTGTCTGATTCTCGATTGTGACGAGCGCGCCTTCAACCTGGGTGCGTTGTACATGACGATCCTGCAGGGCGTACCCTACGCGACCGGCGTGACGGATTCCGTCATTGTCGCCGGGGGAGAACATCAGCGACACCATGTCCACCACCGGGTTGAGCTTTTCCTGATAATACTCACGCGCGCGGCGGCGTTGCGCGGCGTCGCCGACTCGAATACTGTCGATATCGAACGCGAGTGACAGCATCTCGACTACCGGTACTAGCTCGTCTCCGAAAGAAACGCGCTGGTCTCGGCTGCGTTGGTAGGCGGTATTGGCCTGGGAGATGCCTTCACGCATCAGCCGGTCGGCGTGAGCCTGGTAGTCCAGATCCAGTGTTGTATGGACGACGAACCCCTCGCGATTGATATCCATGGCTCCGAGCAACAGCTCGTTCTCCAGGCGGTAACGGACATGTTCGCTGAAGTACGGAGCCCGATCCTCACGCTCAAAGAACGCCGTTGAGGTGCTTGCACGCGTGAAATCGTAGTCGTTCCAGTATTGCGTGAACGAGAGATCGGCCTCCTCCTGGGTGGCGTACCCGTTCGCGACCATGCGATTGAGGATGACCCGCTGCATTCGTCGAGCTTCGTTAGGACGCCGGATCGGGGAATACATCGATGGGTTGGCAAGCTGAATCACCAACATCACCGACTCTGCGACGCTGAGCTCGGTCGCGGAGTGCCCGAAATAGTAGCGCGAGGCGGCTTCCACCCCGTAGGTCCCATGCCCGAAGAACATGGTGTTGAGGTATTGCTCGAGTATCTCATACTTCGTGAGGCTGCGTTCCAGTTGCAACGCCCACCACAGCTCCCGCAGCTTGCGGGCGATCGTGAACTCCTGCCGGTCGGCATACAGGTGGCCGGCGAGCTGTTGGGAGATCGTGCTTCCTCCCGAGACATAGCGCCCGGTTACCAGGTTCCACGCCGCGCGCACCGTTCCTCTAATGCTGAAGCCGCGGTGTTCAAAGAACGATTGATCCTCACGGGTGATGAGCGCGTAGATCAGATGCCTCGGCAGCTCATCGATCGTGACCAAGGTGCGGTTCTCCTCGGCGAAAAACTCGGTGATGAGGCGGCCTCTGCTGTCGAGCAGCTGCGACGGCAAGGCGGCGTGATCTCGAGGGCCTGCGGCAATGCCGGCCGCGTTGTGAATGGATGCCAGAGCCATTCCGGTTGCGGTACCAACAAGCACGGCGACCGTTAGAACAGCTACTATTAGAATCGTGAGAACGATTCGACGCTTTTGCGTGAGGATCATACGCCATAAGGGTACGTACGGGGCCGGGTTTTGTCAAGCATTTGGGACCTCGGCGAGCCGGGTTAGCACCAGCAATAAGACCTGCCCTGTGCGTGAGATATCAGCTCACCTGAAGGCCCGTACACAGCGCGTCCCCACGCTCCGGTAGGCTGCATGAACCGATGGGGAAGAAAACCGGCAGAGAGAGGACCGGCAGAGAGAACCGGCAGGACAAAAAAAGACCGGTTCTTGCGAACCGGTCAACCATTAAGGTATCGGTGTAAAACATAGTGAACTGGGAGGGGAACTACGTTGAACAACCGACACACTCATTATCGTCTCGCGACGAGATTG
>PUPD01000298.1 GCA_003552985.1 Spirochaetaceae bacterium | reverse complement strand
GCGCGCCAGACCATTCGCGGTTTGTACTCGGCGCTAACCGGCGACTATCCGCGGCTGGAGCTCTCAACGCCCAAGATTTACCCCTACATACAGGCCGACGCCGCGGTGCGCCCCCCGGGGCTGGCGGCGGTGATGAACACGCTCGGGTATCGCTCGATCTACCTGCAGGCGGCGGATCTCTCCTACATGTCCAAGGACCGCTTCATGCCTGAAGTGGGGTTCAAGGAGGTGCTCGGCAAGGAGTTTTTTGAGTACAGCCACGTGCCGTTCGACTGGGGGCCGGACGACAAGGCCTACTTCGAGCAGGTCGCGGAGTTCATCGGCGAGCTCGAGGCCGAACGCAGGGCGGGCGGCGCTGAGCAAACCGGCAGCGATCGCGATACCGGCGGGGGCGGCGACCGCCCCTGGTTTCTGACGCTGCTGACCGTCGGCACGCATCACCCCTACGGCGTGACCGATGAGTACGCCGCCGATTTCCCGAGCCGCAAGATCGCATCGGTCGCCTACCTGGATGAGGCGCTCGGCGAGTTCTTCGACACCCTGGAGGCTGAAGGCCACCTCGAGGACACCGCGGTGTTCATCGTCTCCGACGAGTCGCACGGGGTGACCGGTCACCCGTTCGGGCGCTATTGGGGTAGCACGGTGATCCGAACGCCGGAGCTTTCGGGTAGCGATGCGACCGATGCAGCGGAGCAGCCCGGCGGCGAAGCGGGCCGTCTGCCGATCGTACAGGAGGAGCTGGTCGGGCTTCGCGACGTGCCGATCTCAATCCTCGATTACCTCGGGGAGGACGAGCAGGCGCGCGCCTTCGCCGGCCGTAGTTTCCTGCGCCGCTACCAGACGCCGCGCAAGCTGTGGTTCGGGCCTTACGTCGCCAAGCAGTCGGAAGACTCTTCGGAGACGACGGTTTTTCAGGTACCCGACGGCGAGACGCTCACGCGCTTCATCCCCGCTACCGGAGCGGCGTTCGCTCCCGAGTACCACCGTCGCGACGGTGACGCCGCCGAGGAGCCCGAGCTGGTCGAGCGTTTGCACCGGGCGTACGTCGCCGCGACGCATATACCGGGGGTGGAGTATGCCATAGCCACCGATCGCGATGGGATCGTGGAACCGGACGACCCGCGCGAGCAGCACCTCGTTCTGATCGACGATGCGTCCTATCGCCTGGAAGCAGGGGAGTCGAAGATACTCACCAGCGCTCAGTATCTGGAGATTCCCGCCGCTACCAAGGCGCGTCTCGATCTGGAGCTTGCAACCCCGTCCGGGACACCGGCCGAAGCGCTACTGCGACCCCGGCTGCAGGTGCTGGCGGCGTATGAGGAGGTCGACCTCGAGCTTCCGCCGCTGCCGGAGCTGCGGCAGGGCGAGGTCTTTGAGCTCAGCGTGAGCTTCCGCACCCCGGAGAAGCTGGAACGCGTCTGGGTCGACCTGCGGGCGCAGTCACTCCCGGAAGCCGGCGAAAGCAAGCTCACGGTCCGCGATCTCAGTCTGGAGCTCAAGCCGCTTCCGGAGGACGAGCCCGGGCCCGACGCCCTCGACCCGCGCGTGCGACGTTTTGAGGTGCGCCCGCGAGGTTCCTCCTCCGCTGCGGATGCTGCGCGCCACGACGGAACCCTGCTGCCGGTGGCACACGCCGGCGGGCGGTACGCCGGCACAACCTATGCCAACTCGGCCGAGGCGCTCGAGGCGCACGCCGAGGCGTTTCAGGTATTTGAGATAGACTTCGAGTGGACCGCGGACGGCCGCCTCGTCGGGCTCCACGATTGGGAGGTTATCTTCGAGCGCTTGTACGGGTTCCGGCCGGACGAGCCGCTCGGCTACGAGGAGTTCCGCGCGCTCGAGAGTCCGCTCGGGGTCACGCCGGTAGATCTCGATCTTCTGCGCGAGTTTCTACATCGGCATCCGCGCGCCTCGATCGTCACCGACGTCAAGACCGACAATCTCCGGGCCCTGGAAAAGATCGCCGAGCGCATCGAGGATCACGGGCGGCGCATCATTCCGCAGGTCTACCATCCTGACGAGTTCGCCGAGGCCGCGGCACTCGGCTACGAACGCATCATCTGGACGCTGTACCGCTTTGCGCCGAACCGCAACCCCGACCGCGTCACCAGCGAGGCCCGTGCGCTTGCCGAGGAGCACGGGGAGAAGCTGCTCGCGGTAGCTATGCCGGTTGTGGTGGTGGAGGACGGCACCGCGGCACGCCTCGCGGAACACGGCATCCCAAGCTACGCCCACACCATCAACTCCTGCGATGAGTACAACCGGCTGCGCGAGCTCGGGGTGGCCTCGGTCTACACCGACGATCTCGCGGTTGAAGACTGCGCGCCCGACTCCGACGCTCTCAGCGTGCTGTCGTTCAATGTCCGGCTCGCGAGCGCGCCCGACGGGAAAGACGGGTGGGAGCACCGCCGTGAGATGGTGTTCGAGGTCATCGCAGACCATGACCCTGACCTCGTCGGCCTGCAGGAGCCTGAGCTCGTGCAGATTCGCGAGCTCGCCGAACGCTTCCCCGAGTATTCGATCGTCGGACGCTCGAGCGAAGACGGGGCTGCGACCGGTGCAAGCGTCGCCGCCGGCAAGTTCAACGCGGTCATGGTCCGTAGCGAACGGTTTGAGATCACCGATCACGGTACCTTCTGGTTCTCCAAGGAACCCGGTGAACCCGGCAGCCGCAGCTGGGGTGCGGCGCTGCCGCGCATCTGTACCTGGGTGCAGGTGAGCGAGCACGAGACTGAACGGACCATCTTCCTCTACAACCTTCATCTCGACTATGCCTCACAGGAGGCGCGCGAAAACAGCACCGCGCTCCTGCTTGAGCAGATGCTGCAGCGCGAAACCGACGGGCATGTGCTCGTCACCGGCGACTTCAACGCCAACGAGCTCAACCCTGCCGTCCGGCTCCTGTTCGAAAGCCCCGCCCGCTCGGATGCAGCCGAAGACCGGAGCGACCCCCGGCCGTTGCGGGACACCTTTCGCGCGGTCTATCCGCACAAGGACGGTAAAGCCGAGATGGGGACCTTTCACGGGTTCAGCGGTGAGCCGCGGACTACCAAGATCGATTTCGTCCTCGCTCCGGACTGGCTCGAGGTCACCGATGCCGGTATCGACCGCAGAGATCGCGACGGCCGCTACCCCTCGGATCATTTCCCGGTCTATGCCGAGCTGCGCCTGCCGGCAACCGATTAGTTCGCGAAAGGCCGAGACAGACAGCGCGTGATGGGTTATAGTCGAACGTAACATACGCGCCCTTTTGTATAGATAAGCTGCGCTATCCTCTTAGGAGTCTCCATTTTGCAAACAAACCACAGTTTCCACATTCCGGTCCTCGGCGTCGGGTACTCGGTCGATACCCCGGTCAAGGTCGCCAAGTACGGCATCTCCTCGGTGATCTCGCTGGTCGATGACCAACTCGCTGAGGATCTTCGGGAGTATTACTGCCACCAACGCGGCGAACCGTTTGAACCGATCACCGACGACGACGAGGACCCACGCGCGCGGAGGTTCACCGCCTACCTCAACCTCGTCGGTACCATGGTACGCGAAAGCACCGAGCAGGTTCGCAACGCGCCCTTCACCGGTGAGTCCGAGATAGACACCTACTGCAGGCTGCAGCCCGACGATTCCCCGGTGCGCGCGACCTATAACGCGATGCAGAACGCCGCCGACCCACAGGAGCGCGAAAGGCTCCAACAAGAGCTGCGCGAGGCAATTCAGCCGGGTTCGGTCGACGTGAACATCATGGTCAAGGTTGACCGCGACCGTTACCGCAACGGCGAGAAGCTGCCTCCCGAGTACGCCGATGCTATGTCGGCGTTACGAGGCTATGCACAGAGCGAGCTCGAGTCCTCGATTGTGCTCTCGGCCGGGTTCAACCGCCGGCTCACCAAGTACATGGAGCAGTTCGACGACTTCCAGGCCGACGAGAACGGGGAGTTCCGCAAGAAGATCGTACTCAAGGTCAGCGATTTCCGATCGGCGTTCACGCAGGCCAAGATGTTCGCCCGCGGCGGCCTGTGGATCTCCGAGTACCGCGTGGAGTCGGGCCTGAACTGCGGCGGTCACACCTTCGACGGCGACGGGTCGCTGATCGGCCCGATTCTCGAAGAGTTCAGCTCCCGCCGCGATGAGCTCGCCGAAACCGCCTACGCGGGGTACTCCGAGGCGGTGCGCAAGCGCACCGGCTCCGCCCCGCCGCAACCGGCGTTGTCGATCACCGCCCAGGGTGGCGTCGGAACCGCGGCCGAACACAGCTTTCTGATGCATCACTACGATCTCGATGCCGTCGGGTGGGGCTCATCGTTCCTGCTGGTACCGGACGCGGTGAACCTGGACCCTGAGACGCTGAACAAGCTCGCCGCCGCCGGTGAGAACGACATCGTCTCAAGCGGCGCGTCGCCGCTCGGAGTGCGTTTCAGCAACCTCGTAAACTCCGCCGCCGAGCTGTTCAAGCATAGGCGCTCGCGCGAAGGCAAGCCCGGCAGCAGCTGCCCCAAAGGCTACCTTAAGTTCAACAGCGAGTTCACCGAGCACGCGATCTGCGTCGCCTCGCGTCAGTATCAGGAGCGCAAGCTGCGGGAGCTCGAAACCCTGGACCTCGAACCGGTGGAGCGCAGGCTGCGCCGTGAGGAGATCATCGAGCCGGCCTGCCTCTGCCGCGACCTCTCGGGCACCGTGGAGCGCAACTACGGAACCGGCCGCTACAAGGAGGGCGCAACTCCGGCGGTGTGCCCCGGACCCAACCTCGCGTTCTTCGGCAGCGTAGCAACGCTGCAGCAGATGGTCGACCATATCTACGGACGCCTGAACCTGATCACGCGCTCCGACCGGCCGCATATGTTCGTCAACGAGCTCAAGCTCTGCGTCGGCAGCCTCATGCGCGAGCTCCGGCAGGCTGCGCGCGGCCGCGGCAGCAGGAATGCCGACGAGCTTCGCAAGTACCGCGACAACCTGATCGCCGGAATTGAGTACTATCGCGGGTTGCTCGGGAGCCTCGGCAGTGCCTACGCCGAATGGAAAGCCGCCATCCCCGGCGAGCTCGCGACCGTACGGCAACAGATCATGCAGCTGAGCGCTTCGGAGCCCGCGCTGGCTACTCCTTCGGCCTGAATGCTTCGGCACCCGGAAAGCCGAGTCGCTTGCGGGCTACGTTCTCGCTGAAGACGACATAGGCGCAACGGGCGGTAGTGAAGAGCGTGCCGCCTGCGCCTTCAATCGTCACCTCTATCGTCACCTCCCGGCCGTCCTGCCCGGTCTTCGCGGCCTTGATCACAAACGGCCCGTCCGCGGTCTGCGCCGGCTGATGATAGCGCACGCTGAGCTCCCGCGTTACGCCGGAGGTCCCCAGCACCGCGTGTATGTACCACGCGGCGGTCTCATCGGCGAGCGTGGCCTGAATGCCCCCGTGCACCACGCCGGGATAGCCTTCCAGGTCCTCGCGCGGCGACCATTCGGTGACAACCTGCTCGCCTTCGAGAAGGAAGGTAAGCTGCAACCCAATAGGATTGCCCGGCGAGCACCCGAAACAGCGGTAGGTAGGGGACCCGGCGTAGGGGTTCGGGATCCGGCGAGCGGCGTTATCGTGTTGTTCCATTGCGGCAGTATACGGCAGCCGACGGCACAGCGCAAATCGTAGGACTGCCTGGAACTGCCCCGCACGCTGTTGGTAAAGAGCAGCAGGCGCCGCCGGGACGCGTCATTCCCCAACAGCGTGCGGGGCAGTTCTGCCGGTTGCATCTCAGAGGGGTCGGTTTGCATACTATCGGTATGCGCACACACCGCGATCTGACGAGCAAACTCCAGACAATCGACGGCCGCGGATACAAGGCGTACAAGGATCTCCGCGGCAGCTACGATTTCGGAGCGTTCACGCTGTCGATTGACCATGTGCAGGGCGACCCGTTTGCAACGCCGAGCCGGCTGCGGGTAGAGCTCTCCCACGAGGTTACCAGCCTTCCGGACTGGACGCGGACAACACCGACGCGGCGGGTGGCGCTTGCCGATTACCTCACGCGCACCTTCGCCGCGGCGATTCGAGCAACGGCAAAGGGGCGCCGCGGGTCAGGCAAGGGCGGTCAGATAGAGATCGACGCGCCTCGTCAGCAGGTGATCGAGCGCAGTGCGGCGTGGATTCACTCCGACCGTATCGAGGTGCGGTTTTTTGCGGGCCTTCCGGCCTTCGGCCGCCGAATCGCCGGACGCGAGGCGATCGCGATGCTGCTTGATGAGGTCCCGCGCCTTGTCGATAAGGCTTTGTTGTTCGAAAGCCTGAACGCCGATGAACTCAGACGGCACATCGAGACTGTCGAGGACGCCGAGCACCTGCGTGAGCTGCTTGAGGAGCGCGGAGCGGTCGCGTTTGTGGCCGACGGGGCGCTGCTTCCGCGTCGCAGCGGAGCCGACGACCGGCCGATGGAGGCTTCAAGCGCGTTGTCGTTTGAGTCACCGCCGGAGCTTCGGGTATCGCTGGCGCTCCCCAATCGCGGTGCGGTCACCGGCATGGAGCTTCTGCGCGGGGTGACGCTGATCGTCGGCGGGGGCTACCACGGCAAGTCGACCTTGCTGCAGGCGCTCGAGCGCGGCGTCTACAACCACATCCCCGGCGACGGGCGCGAACTGGTTGTAACCACGCGGACAGCCTACAAGATTCGCGCCGAGGACGGCAGGTCTGTAGAGCGAACCTGTATCACGCCGTTCATCGCCAACCTGCCTCGCGGCGCCGACACCGATGCGTTCCGCTCCCAGGATGCGAGTGGAAGCACCTCGCAAGCGGCGAACATCATCGAGGCTCTAGAAGCGGGAGCGCGCACACTGCTGATCGACGAAGACACCTCGGCCACCAACTTCATGATTCGCGACCACCGGATGCAGGAGCTGATCGCACCCGAACAGGAACCGATCACCCCGTTTGTCGACAAGGTGCGACAGCTGTCCGAGGAGCTCGGCGTCTCTACGGTGCTGGTGTTGGGCGGCAGCGGCGACTACTTCGATGTCGCCGACGAGGTGGTGGCTATGGAGGAGTACCGCCCGCGGCGCGTCACCGACCGGGCGCGCGCGATCGCAGACCGCATCCGCACCGAACGGCGCTCGGAGGGCGGAAGCGAGTTCGGCCGCCGAACGGTCCGTGCGCCGCGCCCGGAGAGCCTGGACCCGAGCAAAGGCAAGCACGAAGCCAAGACCAGGTCTTACGGCGTATCCGGCATCGCGTTCGGTCGCCACGATATCGAGCTGCAGGCGGTGGAGCAGATTGTCGATCCCAGTCAGACGCGGGCGGTGGCCGATGCGCTGGTGTACGCGCGCTCGCTCATGGACGGCAGGCGGACGATCCCCGAGATTCTGCATGCGGTCGAACGGGCGATTGAGGAAGGCGGGCTCGACGCGCTCAACCGCCGGCGACCGGCCGACCTGGCGCGCTTTCGCCCGCTGGAGCTCGCCGCGGCGCTGAATCGGCTGCGCACCCTGCAGGTCGAGGTTCGATAGCGGTGCCCTGACCTCACTCTACCGCGTCAAGCCACGGTGCCGCGTTCGCCGCTGTGCGCGCGGTAGGAGCCGCTTTCCATGATCGTGACGATGATCTCGATCAGACGATCGATGTCGGCAAAATCGATGTACAGCGGTACCGGTGCCAGTCTGATTACGTTCGGATAGCGAAAGTCCGGCACCACGCTGTGTTCCTTGAGCGCCGCGTTGATGCGAATCGCCTCGGCGTGCTCGAGTGCTACATGGCCGCCGCGGCGCTCGGGCTCGCGCGGCGTGCCGAGCGCAAATCCGTAGCGGGCGAGGCGCGTATCAACCCCCTCGATCAGATAGGCAGTAAGCTCGAGCGACCGGGCACGGATACGCTCGATTCCGGCTTCGCGGTGAATGCGCAGCGCGCCTTCCAGCGCCGCCATGCTCAGCAGGTGCGGTGTTCCCACCTGCCACGCCCCAGCCCCGGCGGCCGGAGTGAACTGCGGTGCCATATCGAACTGTCGCTCCTTGTCGGATCCGAACCAGCCGGCCAACCCCGGCGCGAGATGCTGCCGATTGCGGTGGACGAAGAGCGAGGCCACGCCGCCCGGACCACTGTTGAGGTATTTGTAGGTACACCAGAACGCAAAATCTACCTCGTCGTCGTGCAGACGGTGCGGGACAACCCCCGCCGAGTGACTGAGGTCGAATCCCGCGTAGGCGCCTGCCTCGTGCGCAGCGCGCGTGATACGCCCGATATCGAGCAGCTGGCCGCTGCGGTACAAAACCGCCGGCAGCAACACCACCGCGACTTCATCGCTCAGCGCCGCGATGATGTCCTCCTCCGCGATCGTCCGTCCGTCGCGACTCGGTACAACTACCAACGCATCCTGCGGATCGGCACCTTTCAGGCGCAGAAAGCTCTCGGCCGCATACCGATCGGACGGGAAGTTCAACTCGTCGATCAGCAGCTTGCGGCGCCGTCCGTGGGCATCATCCTCGGGACGGAAGAACGACGCCAGCAGGAGGTGTTCGTTCACGGTCGTGGAGCCATGCACGATCACTTCGTCGGGCTGCCCCCCGACCAGCGGAGCCTGCAGGCGGGCAAGCTCCTCGGCGGCGTGGAACCACGGGGGAGCTCCGGCGGTCCAGCCGTCGATCGCGAGCGTTTTCCACTCCTCGAGCACCCGCAAGACCGATGCCTCGGCGTCTTTCGACAACAGCCCGAGCGAGTTGCCGTCAAAGTACAGGCATTCGGGAGCGCAGTAGAAGCGATCACGAAACGCGATAAGCGATTGGTTGGAACGGCTCATCTCAGTACACCACCGGTTCGGCGTCGAGGTCTCGCCAGATGAACCAGGTGGCGACCGTGCGCCACGGACGCCATCGTTCGGCGAACTCCCCGAGCCAGTTTTGTCGCACGCGCAGCGGCGCGCCGTCGAGCTCGCCGTCGCGGTACAATCGCGCAGCGGCGTTCACGAGCCCGAGATCCCCCAGCGGAAGCACATCGGGCCTATGCAGATAGAATATCAGAACCATGTCGGCTGTCCAGGGGCCGACCCCGCGGCGACGCGTCAGGTCGGCCCGAACCTCGTCATCGCTCATAGCCTCCCAGCGCTGCGGATCGAGCTCCCCCGCGCCGAACGCCCGTGCGATTCCGATGATGTACTCAGACTTGCGGCGCGACAATCCCAGCTCGCGCAGCGTCTCCGGCGCGGCCGCCGCGATCGTGCGAGGGGAGAGCTTCGGGAAGGCGTGCTCCAGGCGGCCCCAGATCCCGTCGGCCGCGGCTACCGAGATCTGCTGACCCACCACGGCGTTCAGGAGGGTCGTGAAGCTGTCGCCGCTTCCGCGCAGCGCATCTCCGCTATGCTCGGCGATCAACTGCGCGAGCACCCCATCCCGGAGCGCGAGGTCCCTGCAGGCGCGCTCCCAGTCGCGCAACACCGACCGTTCCCGACTCGACACTTAGGCGTTGCCTCCCTGCAGACGATACTGCTTCGGGCTGGTGTTGTTCTCGCGCTTGAACACGTGGTAGAAGTGGCTCAGATTGCGAAAGCCGCACTCGAGGGCGATATAGATGATCGGCCGGTCGGTAGTCGCCAGCAGCTCGGCTGCCTTCGCACAGCGCAGCTCGGACAGGTATTGGACGAAGGTCTTGCCGGTCTCCTGCTTGAACAGCGCGTGGAAATGGCTGCGGCTGAGCCCGCAGGCGTTGAGAACGTCCTCGACGCTGATCGGGTTCATGTAGTCGGTATTCAGGTAAGAGACCGCGTCCTGAATGCGGGTGCTCGACAAGGGCTTCAGCCCTTTGATCGGTATCTTGAACTCTTTGTCGCGCATGACCGTGATCAGAAGCTCCACCAGCTTCAGCCGCAACGCCCACGAATAGCCGCGATAGCGGTTCTGAAACTCCCACAACATCGCGTCGACCAGCGTGTTCATGCGCTCGCTCCCAATCCGCGAGAGGGTGATGCTGTTCTGTTTCGGCGTGTGCAGCTTGATCAGCCCGAGCACATACAGCGCCTCCTTGTCCATGTGGACCGAGGGAGAGAACAAATCCTCCGAGAACAACACCTGCACCACCGACAGCGGCTCCTGATCCGAAACGAGCTTCCCGCGGGGGTTGAACATCAGGCTCCCGGCCTGCACGCGCGTCTTCGTTCGCCCGTTGACCAGCGCCCCGCTGCCGCGCCTGCAGAACAGAAGCTCGTGCGTCGCGCGTTCGGCGGGATCGTGCTCCCAGCCGGTCGTGCGTTTGCTGAAATCGATGGTGCGAATGAAGAATAGCAGTTTCATAGTCCCGGCAACACTTTAGCGCCCCGCTACGAAGCGTTGCAAGAGCCGCCGTAAACGCTGTCAGACAATCGAACAAAAAAAACCGACTTTTGCGAACGACACGCAGGTGCCGGCGGCGCTACCATTGAAGCGCAGCACCACCGGCTAGAGCCTCGGCAACGGCTTGTTGGCGGCGCAACACTCGTGATCATACACTACGAAAGGCACACGAAAGGCAACAGAGGACTATAAGCATGGAAGAACGCCGTGTCGTGATTACCGGTATGGGTACGGTCAACCCGCTCGGAAACTCCGTTGAACAGAGCTGGCAGACCGTCTTGTCAGGTCGTTCGGGTCTGCGGCGCATCGAGCGCTTCGATGCTTCGCATCTGCCCTGTCAGATCGCCGGCGACGTAAAGGAGTTCGACTTTACTCAGTATTTTGACGGCGAGCTTCGAAAAAAGGCCAAACGGATGGACGGCTTCTGTCATTATGCCGCCGCGGCGATGAAGGAGGCCGCAACGCAGGCCGGGCTTGCCGAGCTTCCGGATCCACGACGGATCGGAATCTCGGTCGGCAGCGGCATCGGCGGGCTCTCGGTGCAGCACACCAACAGTCTGGGCCTGGCCGAGAAGGGTCTGCGCGGGGTCAGCCCGTTCTACATCCCGATGGCGATCGGGAATATGGCCGCCGGCGTGCTCAGCATGATCTACGGCCTGCTCGGGCCGAACGTGAGTCTGCAGACCGCCTGCGCAACCTCGAACCATGCCGTGGCGATGGCGCAGATGATTATCCGACAGAATATGGCCGACGTCATGGTGGCCGGGGGCACCGAAGGCACGCTCAATGAGCTTGCGATCACCGCCTTCGGGAACATGCAGGCGCTATCCAGGCGCAACGATTCGCCCGAAACCGCCTCGCGTCCCTACGACCGCGACCGTGACGGCTTCGTGCTGAGTGAGGGAGCCGGGATCCTGATCCTCGAGGAATACGAGCATGCCCGCAGGCGCGGTGCCGAAATCCTCGCCGAGGTGCTCGCCTGCGGCATGTCGGGCGACGCCTACGACTTTGTGGCCCCCGACCCGGAAGGGCGCGGCGCAGCCTACGCGATGCGGATGGCCCTCGATCAGGCACGGCTCAATCCGGACGAGATCGGATATATCAACACCCACGGAACCTCAACACCGGTGGGAGACATCGCCGAGGCCAACGGTATCCACGAGCTATCCAACGGCGACAGCGGCCGAACCTACGTGGGGTCCACCAAGTCGTATCATGGCCATCTGCTCGGTGCCACGGCCGCGATAGAGGCGATTATCACCGTGCAGGCGCTGCGAACCGGGATCATCCCCGCGAACATCAATCTCTTCAATCCCGATCCCGACCTGCCGCCGATTCAGCTACCGACCGAGATCGTCGAGAAGCCGATCCGCAAGGCGCTGTCGAACTCGTTCGGGTTCGGCGGTCACAACTCCAGTCTGGTGCTTGGCACGGTGTAGAATCGACAGTATAACGACTGCATGCTCCTCCAACCCGAGGTCATCGAGACCTATCACGACGAAATGAGAGCGGCCCTCGACGAGGGCCGGGTCGCCGAGGCTGTAGCCGCCGCCGAGAACCTCTCGAGCAGCCGCGCCGCCGAGGCCCTGCGCGAAGCGCCGAGTGAACAGATCGTCCCGTTTCTCCTCGCCTGCTCGTCCCACCATGCGGGGCGCATTCTCGGCAATCTGCCGCCGGACTACGCCGCCGCGATTTTAGAGCAGCAGGAGCTTGAGGTCGCCGCTCGCTTGGTGTCCGCAGTCCCCCCGGACCATGCCGCCGATATCCTGCAGGCCATGCCGCCGGAGCTCGGTGAACGGTTGCTCGCGAGCAGTGCACGAACGTTTCGTGAGGCCGTCGGAAAACTGCTCGAGCATCCCGCCGGCAGCGCCGGCGCGCACATGACCTCACGCTACCTCACCATCGGTCGCGAGCACACCGTCGGTGAGACGCTGGCCGCGATGCGTTCGGCCCCGGCGGAAGTGGAACGCTCCACCTACGTGTATGTGACCGACGCGGCGGACAAACCGGTCGGCGTTGTCTCGGTACGCGACCTGCTGCGCCGGGACCCCAAAACTCCGTTGGCACGCGCAATGACTCCTCACGTAGTTGCCGTCTCGGTTACCGATTCGGCGGTGCAGGCCGCCGAGCTTATCCGTAATCGACGCTTTACGATGCTTCCCGTGCTCGCTCTCGACGGCACCCTTGCCGGGATCATCACCTTCGACGACGCGATGGATATCGTCTCTGCCCAGGTTGCCGGCCAGTTCGCCGGTGTGAACGCCGGCTCGGTGGATGAGTCGTTCTTCACCCCGCCCCTGTCCGCGGTGAAGCTCCGCCTGCCGTGGATGGCGGCGAACGTTTTTCTGAACCTGGGAGCGGTTGCAGTGATCAGCAGCTTCGAGGAGACGATCGCGGCGGTCGCCATACTGGCGGCGTTTCTGCCGATGATCACCGATATGGGCGGAAACGTCGGCATACAGTCGCTCTCGGTTGCCATTCGATCGATCGCCCTCGGTGAAGTTCGGCTGCGCGAGTTCTGGCGGGCGGTGCGCAAGGAGCTCGCGATCGGGATTGTCAACGGGCTGGCACTCGGGGCGCTGTTTATGATGATCGCAACCTTCTGGCAGCGGAACGCATTGATAGGCGCGATCGCGGGGATTGCCCTGGCAACCAACGTCCTCGTGGCCGGAGTAGTCGGAGGGACAATTCCGTTTCTAATCAAACGCCTCGGCAAGGATCCGGCGATGATGACCGGCCCGCTCCTAACGACAATCACCGACATCACCGGGGTGACGATCTACCTCGGTCTGAGCACGATCCTCCTGCTGCGCTGAGGCGCCCGCGCCGCGCCCGGCGAGAGTCTCATCGCTTGTCGGAAAGCACGGCGCAGCGGCTGTAGCCGCCGCGCTCTGCGGCTAATCGGTCAGGCCACGCCGGTATCCGAACTCCCGCAGCCGGCGATTGATCGTTTCGAGATCGACGAGCTCAGGGTCGAACTCAGGACCAAGCCACTCGGAGGCGAAGGCGTACTCCTCATGACTGGGGTCCGACGCGGCGCCCAGAAGGTCGCGGTAGGCTTCAACGCAGCCGATATCCTGCGGCGGATCGGCCCCCTCGGCGCTGATACAGCGCACGAACCCAGGACTCAAGCCCGGCTCCACGCCCGGCTTAATCTGCATGACGGTAAGTCGTATCCGCCATTGGAGGTCGTAGCAGTGGACGCACCGCAACTCTCCGCCGACCGCTGGAGCCACATCCTGCAGGAAGTGACGATGCGCGTCGGCCGCGCCCCGTGATGTGTAGGTCGTCTCACCGACCTCGAAGGCAGGTACGCTGCATCCATGCCAGCCGAACAACTGCTGGACCAACACCTGCAGCTCACCAAGCGTAAGAGTTCCGGGCAGCTCAACCTCCCGCCGAACACGGGGCGCGGCGATGCTGAGCAACACCTCGAGTCGGTAGCGCCAACGGCAGGGTGGACGTCGCGGCGGCGGCGGCAGATCGTCGTCGCACAGCGGGGCCTCCTCAGAGCTTGCCGCAGCGTCTGCCTCGCTCCGCCGCCCGGTTTCGGCGGTACGCGCGACCTCCGGGCGGACGATCTCAAACTGCGCTCGGCGAGTCTCCGGCGTGTGCCACAAGCCATTGGGCTCCAGCGCCGCCTGAAGCTGAGCGCGCGCGGCCTCGAGCGCCTCGGCAAGCCGTTCCACCAACGATTCGTAGCGCTTCAAGGTGAACTCGTCCAGTGACTCGGGTGAATTGAGCAGCACGATAAACTGTGAAAGCCGGCCGCTCAACTGCGCGAGCCGGCTCGTCTCATCCATAGGGAACTCCGCCGGATCGATCCCTCGGCGGTCGAGACTCACCAGCCAGCGGCGCTGCGCAACAATCAACCCCAGAATCCGTTCCCGTAGGCCGGTCGCTAACCGCTCGGCGGCGGTGACCGGCGCGGCCGCGAGGCGCTCCCACAACTCCCGCACGAGCTCCTCGAAGCTCTCGCGCTGCAGCGCGTCGTGGAAGCGCATCTCCCGACCGGCCAATGCGCGCCGGAGCGGTTCCTCGGGGTTCGCCGCGCCCCGCAGTACGGCATCCCGGAAGAACGCCGTGAGCTCGCTCTCGTTCAGGTCGATGCCCAAGTCCTCGAGTATCGCGTCCAGCGAGTCACGATCCCCGCGCGCCGGAGCAAAGCCGGGAAATACTAACTCGGGCTCAGGCTCGGCATCAGCATGCCAAAGGATCGGAACACCGTTGAACGCATAGGCCGCTACCTTGTCGGTCAGTTCCAGATACTGCTCGAGTGCGAGTCGGGGATGCAGGCGCATCGTCTTCGGCCCGTGCACGTATGCGAACGCCAGTTGCGTCGCGGCATCGGTGTTTGGGCCGTAGCGCTCGAATGCGCGCATGAGCTCGCGGTCCATCCATTCGATCCACCGCCGCACCTGTCTCTGCCTGCCCTGTAACTCGGCTGCAGGAACCAAAGTGAGCCCAAAGCGCGCCTCTGAAAAAGATTCCAGCTGAAACTTCACAAAAGGAGGATCCTCGTCGGCGGTGCCGGCAAGCAACTCGGAGATCTCCACCGCGGGGAGATCGATATGCTCCCGGCCCCGCGACCCAGCGGTTGCGGGCTCGTCACATGCCGCCGCGGTAAGAAGATCCTCGGGGATGAGCAGGGACAAATGGCCTGAAACCTCCTGCAGCGACCGACCCACCCGTCTTTGACGATACGAGGTTCCGTCCGGAGCCTGGAACCGATAATCCGCGACCGGTATCCACGGCGGAGCGAGCCCCAGAAGGCGCTGGGCCGGAAAAACAACGCCGTCCTGAAGCTCGTCCTGACTCAACCGTGCCAGCACGCAGCTTCCCGCCAAGTTGGTGGCTTTCGGGATGATCTTCCGGCCGGCGGTCACCACCAGCCCTGAATCCTCGAGCAGCTCCAGCGCCCGCTCGGCGGTGGGGGCGTCCAACTCGAAGCCGGCATATGCCAGGCGACCGAAAAAGCCGAACATGTCGGTAGTATGCTCGAGACCGTGGCCGATCTCAAACACTACCTCTGCCAGTGAGGGACGCGCGCGTCTTCCGCCTTCCTTCTTCCGGGCCATATGCTATAAGCGTAGTGCGCGGCCGCCGATTCTGCAAGCGCTCGGCACCAACCGGCGGCAGATGGCCTGCGTGGTGCTAAGCTCGCAGAGAAATGGGGCCAAGCTGTAGTCGCGCGCGCGATTCTGTGGTATTTTGCGCCTAGAGCGCATCGATGCAGAACTTGTTGACGCTTACACTCGCACGGATATCCGATCTCATGACCGTCAGCCGGGACACGTATAACGTCAATCCTCGGATGTTCCTGCTGTTCTATCTCGGCTCCGGTCCGCTGTATTACTATGCTCTCTACCGAATTGTCCGCGCGGTGCTGCAGCGGCTTCACTCCGAGCTCAGCGTGTGGAGCACCGTCTTTCTGATCTCCACCGCCGCACCGTTCTTCTATCTCCTGGCGTTCGGGCGGAACCTCCCCTGGTGGCTATATGTGCTCGTAGTCGTGGTGGTGCTCCAGGCGGTCGGGACGCTGATCTGGAAGTTCCGGACGCTTGCGGTCGCGCTGCCGGCGAACCCGCGCGTGCGCTCGGCCCTGAACCGCATCCGTCATCCGCGGCTCGCGATCGTGCGCAGACACCTCAGGCACTCCGGCGACGGCCTTGCGCGACGTTGCTTCGGCCTGTCACACACCATCGCACGCATTGCTCGCAGGCGGCTGGTCCGGCCCGCGACGCAGCACGCCCGCTATCGTAAGCTCGCGGTGTTCACATCGCCTCTGGTGCTTGCGCGGCGCCTCCGCAGCCGCCCCGAGCTGCATCACACACTGCGCCGCGTACGCCGGCGCCCGCACGCGCGTCTGTACCACCGCTACCGCGTACCGCGGATGCTGCGCATCAATAGCCCGGCCTGAAGCAGGTTGCGCCGGTTCGGCCATTGTGCCCTCGGTTCGGTTGTGTTATAGCTGGTAGCCAGATGGACATCGAGATTCGCGACAAGCCTTTCGACATATACATCGGCAGCCGTGCCGGTGAAAAGCTGCTGAACGACATTGCCGCGGCCGAGCGCCGAATCCGGATCATGTCGCCTTACGTAAGCCCGCGGGAGATGCAACTGCTCCGCGATCGCGCCGAGCAGAACTGCCAGGTGGACTGCATTGCAACCGTCGACCTCCAGCAGTTCGACTGGCGCCAGTCCGAGACAGCCAGGAACGTGATTGCGCAGGAGCGCACCGCCCGGCCTGTAGTGCGCGCGGTCTTTCGCTCCCTGGCGACGATTGCCGCCCTCCTCGCGGCGGTCGCGATTGTCGCGCTGGTGATGCTGTTTGTGCGCCTGGAGTTGCTCCTGGAGGTAGAGGCGATTCAGCCGTTATGGGTGAGTATTCCGGGTGCAATCGCCGGTGCAATCGTAACCTACAGCATTGCGCGTGCCCTGCCGGTCTACCGACACCGCTACACGCGCCTATTCCCGGTTAAGTTCCTGGTGAAACAGTCTACGGGGACCGGAGGCGGGGAGCAGTCCGGAGGCGGGCGGGCGGACCCCACGCCGTTTCATCACGTTAAGCTCTACATTATCGATGAGCGGATTACCTATCTCGGATCGCTCAACTTCACCGATGCCGGGCTGCAGGCTAATGTGGAGTCTCGCCTGCGGAGCACCGACAGCGAGCTAGCACAACAGCTCTCCGGCTACTTCGACCGCGTATTGGCAACCTATCCCGAAGCCGACGTGGAATGGCTCGGCAAACGCGTGTACGACGAACCGAGGAACACCCTCGCGAAATAGGAGCGACGCTCACGCCGGGGAGTAGGCCAGCACCGTACGGCGCAGGTGCTCGGCCCAACCGGAGAGCGCGTGCACGGTGGGCTTATGGGCCGGCGAGATCGCCTTGTCCTGGGCGAACTTGGCGCATTTCTTCTCGAACTCCGCAAGGTCGATACCCGCCCCAGCCGGCGGAAACAGAATCCGACCGGCACAGAAGCTCAGCCAGCGCTTTTGCTGCTCCTCATCGAAACACCACGGGTAGTTGCGCCCGATGAACCGCCACAGCATCTCCGGAATACGCGGATCCTCGAAACTCAGCTGCAGCCCCCGCAAGGGCTCGGGTTCACCCTGCGATGCGGCCTGTGCCGCGACGTGAATGCGGCCGAAGCGTTCGCGATCGGCATCCTGGAAGAAGCCGCCGGAGTAGATCTGCAGGTCAGGGTCCTTGGGGGCTTCGAACGGCGTCCCGGCGAAGGCGCTCGAGACCTTCTGAGTGAGAAGCGGCTCGGACAACAAGCGCGTCCTTCGCGACTCGGCGAGCCCCGGATCGAGCCTGAGCCGCTCGGCGGCGGCGTCATCGAGCACGCTCAGCGGCGCAACGATCGGGCACTTATTCAGCGCTATCGAGGAGATGTGAATCCGTTCTTCATCCTCCTGCAATGCTTCGCTTGGGGTGAACAAACGCTCCCGGATAGTCTCCACCGGTGCCTCGAGCAGAAGATCCGGATCATAGCGCAGGTCGTAACACAGCACGGCATTCGGGTTGTTGGGGTCGACGGTCAGCGGAGCAACGATCGAGCTGCATCCGCTTTCGCGGGTATACAGCGGTGAGGTATGCAGAAACGGCCGGCGCTCATGCAGATCGATTATCTTCGCAACCTCGGCGCGCTTGCGATGCCGAAAGAAGTACGAAAACAGCTTCGGTTGGGCTTCTCGGATGCGCCGCGCAAGAGCGATGGTGGCGTAGACGTCCGATAGAGCCTCGTGCGCGTGCTCATGGCTGAGCTCGTTGGCTTCGGCAAGCCGTTCCAGCTTGAAATCCGGTCGATCGCGATCGTTGCGCGGCCAGCGCAGGCCTTCAGGACGCAGGTCATGCATCGCCCGGACGACGTTCGAGATGTCCCAACGCGAGTTTCCCGAAGCGTATTCGCGCTCGTAGGGATCGAAGAAGTTGCGATACAAGCAACTGCGGATGAACTCGTCGTCAAACCGGATATTGTTGTAGCCGACGGTGCAGGTGTTCGGCCTGCTCATCTCACGGAGAATCCCCGCAATGAACTCAAACTCCGCGAGGCCCCGTTCCTGCGTGACCTGAGGCGTGATTCCGGTGATCAGACAGGCGGCCGGGTCCGGCAGGTAGTCGGGCGTAATCCGGCAGTAGAGCACCAGCGGCTCCTCGATCTGCTGCAGATCGCCGTCGGTGCGCACGCCCGCGAACTGCGCAATGCGGTCGTAATGCGGGTTGCGCCCGAAGGTCTCCAGATCATACCAGAAGAAGGTCATCGCGATGATTGTACTGCGAACCCGCGTCGGGCTGGAAGGGCGAACGCACAGATTCTACGCACAGATTCTACGCACAGATTCTACGCACAGATTCTACGCGCAGATTCCTCGCGCAGATTCTCCGCGCAGGTTCGGCGGTTGCCGCCGGCGTGACGCCGCCCCTTACACTCGCCGGCGCTCATAGCCCCCAGTGCAGGTGGCTGTAGGCCGAGATCAGCGCCTTCACGCCCTCGCCGACCGCAACAAGAGACTGTTCGAAGCCCGCCGCGGTGACATCGCCGGCGGCAAACACCCCGGGAGCACTGGTCCTGTTCCAGAGGTCGACGACGATAAACCCGTGTTCGTCCAGCTCCGCCAGGTCGGCCACCATCTCCGAGTTTGGCTTCGGCTGCAACTCGATGAAGAATGCGTCGGCCTCTATCTCGCGCGGCTCGCCGTTGCGGTACGCCAGGCGGACGCTACGGCAGAAATCCTCACCGCCGAACCCGGAGATCGAGCAATCGTCGAGCATCGTCACATTGTTCGCTTTTTGCAGCCTGTGCCGGTACAGCTCACGGAAGCCTTCGACACGCTCCAACAACACCGTAACCGAGCGCGCATGACGCGATACCTCCAGAGCCGAATCCACCGACCTTCGCCCGTCACCGTAGATGAACACATCGCGTCCATGGAGCACGTGCGAGTAACTGACGGCCGAGTATCCGAGTGCTCGCCCGGCGAGCTCCAGCTCGCCCGGAACCCCGAGCCGTCGCAGGCGGGTTCCGGTCGCGACCACGGCGCTGCGGGTCCGGATCTCATGGCTTCCGTCGTCCGTCTCAACCGTGATAACCAGCCCGCCCTCGCGCGGCACAACCTGACGTGCACGCCCTCTGCGATGCCGTTCGGCAAGATACTCGAGCTCACGCCGGAAATCGGCGAGTAGCTGCTCCGGTCGAAGCACCCGATGCTCGGCCGCACCGGGAAACGAAATCCGCTCGCCGCCCTTTCCGCCAAGTGCTTCGGTCACGGTAACGAACTCTATCCCCTTGCGCAGTGCGTACGCCGAGGCAGCGAGCCCCGCCGGACCGGCGCCGAGAATCACGAGGTCATACATCACAACTCCACCTCCGGGCGCGCGATCAATCCGGACTCCATCATCAGCTCAGTCAGGCGATGCGAACGCTCGATACTCGCGGTCGCCGAACGCAACAGCGTTTCACGGTTTACCGACAACTGCGCCACGCCCTGCTCCTGAGCTCTGATGCCGACCTCGGTAGCCACGGTTGGAAACACCCCGCGCGCCTCCATCGTCGGGATGATGGAATCGGCGCTGAGCGCGTCGCCTACCGCACCGGCAAGCGCGTCCGCGGCGGCAAAGCACATCTCGTCGGTGATCGTCGTTGCGCGCACGTCGAGCGCACCGCGAAAAATCGCCGGAAAACAGAGGCTGTTGTTGACCTGGTTGGGAAAGTCGCTGCGGCCGGTCGCCACCACCGCCGCGCCGGCCTCGGTAGCGTCCCACGGCCAGATCTCGGGCGTCGGATTGGCACAGGCGAACACCACAGGGTCTTTGCGCATGGTACGGATCCATTCCGGCCGGATCGTGCCTGGCTCGGGACGGGAAAGCGAGATCACCACGTCCACATCGCGCAACGCCTCGGCGATGCCGCCCTGGCGTCCGGCGGCGTTCGTAAGCTCGCACAGCCGCCACTTCTCGGCAAACTCGTCGCGGCGCGCGGCGACATCATCGCGGTGCCTGCCGAGTATCCCGCGGCTATCCACCATGTAACAGGCGCCCGGGTCCGCCCCCCGCCCGAATATCAGCCGGGCGCAGGCCACGTTCGATGCGCCGCTGCCGATGAAGGCGATCCTCGAGTCTTCGATGCGCCGCCCGGTGAGCTTGAGCGCGTTTAACAGCGCTGCCAAGGTCACCGTGGCGGTGCCCTGCTGGTCGTCATGCCAGACCGGTATCTCGGCCTCGCGGCGCAGCGTATCGAGAATCCGGAAGCACTTGGGTTGCTCGATGTCTTCCAGATTCACACCGCCGAAGGCCGGCTGAAGCAGCAACACCGTGCGAATGATCTCGTCGGGGTCCTTGGTATCCAGCGTGATCGGAACCGCATCCACTCCGCCGAGATACTTGTACAGCAGCGCCTTCCCTTCCATCACCGGCAACCCCGCCTTGGCTCCAATATCACCGAGCCCGAGCACGCGGCTGCCGTCCGAGATGACGGCGACCGTGTTCCATTTGCTGGTGTAGTCGTACACCAGCTGCGGGTTTTCGTGGATTTCGCTACACGGCGCGGCCACTCCCGGTGAGTACCAGATCGAGAAGTCGTCGAGCTTGCGGACCACGCATTTCGGCACCGTCTCCATTTTGCCGCGATAGTAGCGGTGTAGCTCGCTCGAGATCTGTTGCGGGCGTTGGGCCTGCCTGAGTCTTTGTTCTTCGGTCATATGCGCACACCGTATACCAACTGCGCGGAAAAAGAAAGAACGTCGGAGCAGAAAACCGCGATCTGGACACCTGTGCGAGCTGCCGTGGATGCTGGTAGACTGCTTACAGCATGAGTGTTAACAGGCATTCCGTCGCGGTGGTACACAGCTCGACTGCTTACCCCGCGGTGCGCCGGGTTATCGAAGCGCTTAACCCGTTCGCGGAGCTCCCGCCTGCGGCGCATGTGGTGCTTAAGCCGAACCTCGTTGTGTCACGCTCTGCTTGGCTCGGGGCCAACACCCGTCCGGAGATTGTCGAGGCGCTAGTTGCGTTGCTCCGCGACCACGGTATTCGAAGGATCACGATAGCCGACGGGAGCGGTATGGGTGAGTCGGCAACGCGCGCATTCCAAATCTGCGGTTACCACGAGATCGCGGCCAAATACAACCTGGACCTGCTCGACATCGAGCGCGACCGCTTTGTGAGCGTCCCGACACGCGTCGACGGGCCCTTCGCCCAACTCTCGGTTTCACGCACAGTTGCCGAATGCGACTACCTCATCAACGTGCCGGTGATCAAAGCGCACTGCCAGACGCGTATGACCTGCAGCCTGAAGAATCTCAAAGGCGTGCTGCCTTCAAAACTGAAAAGCGGGTTCCATGGTACCGATCTGGAACGCGCGATCGCGCAGCTCGCTGCCACGGTCACCCCCGAGTTCATCCTCGCCGACGGCACTTACGGCGACCTCACCAGCGAGCTCGGCGGCAGCCCGGTTAATCTCGGTGTGATCGCGGCCGGGTACGATCCGCTCGCGATCGACTGCTTCGCCGCGGCTACACTAGGCTTTGCACCGTCGGCAATCGCTCACCTCGCTCACTACGCGCAGCTCCGCGGGGTTGATCTCGACCGTTTTCGGCCGCAGGTGCGGGCGCTCAACCATCCTCGCGGCGAACGCCGGTTCCGGGCCGAGCAAAACAGCTTCCGCCTCTACCCCTGCAGCGTACATCTCGGAAGCGCCTGTTCCACCTGTCACGGCAATCTCCTATTCGCGCTCAAGCGCCTTAAGGAGGCACGCCGCCTCGGGCGGCGAGACCGCTACTACCTGGGCCGGTTCAGCGATCGCGAGCTCGACTCGTCGACCGCTCCCTCCGGCTTCCGGGAACGCCGCGGCGGCCATGATGCGCGCGGTCGTGATACGCCCGGCCGTGGTGCGCGCGGCGGGCGCACCGTTGCGGTCGGCGACTGCGCTGTCCGGCTGTTCGGCGCAGGGGCCGCTGAGGCAGCGGGATCAGGCAGGGCCGCCTCCGACAGCCCCCGATCCTGCGGGCCGGCAGTCGTGGCGGTCAGCGGCTGCCCGCCGAGCGCTGCAGAAATCGTGACCGCGGTAACCGCGGCGGACTGAAAAATCGCTATATTCTACCCATGCAACACGACAAGAACGCCGATCGGCACCGTGACTCCGGGATGCGCTATTTTGAGATAGAGCAGTGCATCGGCGCTACACCGCTGGTGCGCCTGCGTTCGCTGTACACCGGGCCGAACCTGGTCCTCTGCAAGCTTGAAGGCAACAACCCGGCCGGATCGGTCAAGGACCGGCCGGCATACTGGATGATCCGCAACGCCGAGCGCAGCGGCCGCATCAAGCCCGGCGACACCCTGATTGAGGCGACTAGCGGCAACACCGGCATCGCGCTCGCGATGCCCGCCGCGGTCATGGGGTACCGGATGATCCTGGTGATGCCTGAGCATATGAGCACCGAGCGGCGGGCGAGTATGAAGGCCTTCGGCGCTGAGCTCGTGCTCACCTCCAAGGCCGGAAGCATGGAGGAATCGATCGACACCGCACGGCGTATGGAGCGTGAAGGGCGCGGCGTAATACTCGACCAGTTCGGGAACCCCGATAACCCTCAGGCACACTACGAATCAACAGGCCCCGAGATCTGGAACGATACCGCCGGCCGCGTGACGCATTTCGTTGCGTCCACCGGTACGACGGGAACGCTCATGGGAGTCTCGCGCTACCTGAAGGAGTGCAATCAGGATATCCGCATCGTGGGCGTGGTCCCGGACGAGGAAGGGGGCATCCCCGGCATACGTGCCTGGCCCACGGAGTACCAGCCGCGGGTCTTCCAGCCCGAGCGTCTGGATGAACAACGGCGGATGTCCAAGGCAACCGCCGAAGAGACCACCCGCGCGCTTGCGGCCCGCGAAGGCATTTTTGCCGGGATTTCTTCGGGCGGGAATGTCGCGACCGCGGTTGAGCTGGCACAGGAACTGGAAGCCGGCGGCACCCGCGACGCCGTGATCGTGACCATCATCTGTGACCGCGGCGACCGCTATCTCTCCACCGGCGTGTTCCCGGCCTGAGCCGGCCTCAGCCTGTACGGCGATCCGCGTTCCGCAGTGGCGGCCGATAACGCTGCTACCGCGCGAGTTGCATCAGCCGCCGCACCCGCTCGGCGGTTGCCGGATGCGTACGAAACAGGCTGAACTCGTCGCGCATCGGCACCGGAAACAGCAGCTCGAGGAATCCCCGGCTTGCCACGTTCAGGCGCTGAAGGGCCAGCGCGAGCGCGCGTGGGTCACCGGTGAGCTTGACTGCGGTGAGATCCGCTTCGAACTCACGCGCCCGCATCAGCGCCAGGTGCAGCAGCACGCTGATCAGCGGGGCAAATATCGTCAACAGCAGGAACCCGAGCGGCAGCGGTTCGCCGGCAATCAGAAACAGCGGCAGGGTGATCAGCAACATGAACTGCCCGACCTTCGAGAGGAGGGTGGTCGCGAGGCGCATGCTTTCGGCCAAGGTCAGCAGGCGGATATCGTTGTTGGCGATATGCGCCACCTCGTGCGCCAGAACGCCGGCCAGCTCGGCCCGGGGGAGCCGGTCGAGCAACCCGCGGGTCACTACGATCGCGGTCTGATCGCCGGTGCCCACAGTCACCGCATTCGGGGTGCCGCTCGGCGTGTAGTACAGCTGAGGGACGAACTCCAACTGAGCACGCCGGGCGAGCTCGGCGAGGATCGCATAGATTTCGGGCGCCTGATTGCGCGAGACCGCATACACACCCCGACCGAGCACGCGGCGCGGTGACGCCGCCGAGCTGAACAGAATCGAGACTACAAGCATCCCGAGAAAGATCAGGAAGAGGCGCCCCCCAAAGGCGCGGACCCCGAGCCAGCCGAACACCAGCACCATCAGCGCCAGCAACACAGCGGTCTGCAGGAGGCGCGCCAGTCGTTCACGCCGGATAGCGGTAGTACGGATCTGCTGATTCATCGCCCATCAAATATACTGCCGAATCCCCCGTGCGTGCCGCCTCTAAGGCAGCAGCAGGACCTTACCGGTAGTCTTCCGGCCTTCGAGGAGGCGGTGTGCCTCGGCCGCCTCACTGAGCGGCAGACGCCGGTCAATGCGCAGCGAGAGCTCTCCCTTCGCAAGCCAGGCGAACAGCTCCTCCGAGCGTTGCCGCAGCTCGGCCGGCTCACGCACGTAATCCATCAGCACCGGGCGTGTCAGGAACAGCGATCCCTTCTGCGCGAGCAGCCCCGGAGTAAACGGCTCGACGTTGCCGCTTGACTGACCGAACGATACCAGCATCCCGCGGCGTTTGAGACAGTCGAGGCTCCCCATGAAGGTACTGCGCCCCACGCCGTCGTAGACCACCTCGCACCCCTGCTCGTTCGTCAGGGCGCCAACCTCGGTCACGAAGTCCTTCTCGGTGTAGCGAATCACCTCGTCGGCGCCGGCCTCGCGCGCAAGCTGCTCCTTCTCCGCGGTCGACACCGTGCCGATAACGCGTGCCCCCTTGCGCTTGGCACGCTGCACAAGGAGCAGCCCTACACCGCCTGCGGCGGCATGAATCAACACCGTGTCGCCCTGCCCGATCGGATAGGTTGACTCGGTAAGATAGTGCGTCGTCAGGCCCTGCAGCATGGCTGCCGCAGCCGCCTCGGTACCGACGGCCTCGGGAACCGTCACAAGCCGCCGCGCCGGCACCGCCGCGTACTCAGCGTAGGCTCCCATGCAATCGGTGTACGCCACCAGATCGCCGGGGCGAAAATCGGTCACGTCGGCTCCGGCCGCGACCACCTCACCGGCTGCCTCGAGCCCCGGCACGACCGGCAGCGGCACCGTATACAAGCCGGAGCGATGGTAGGTATCGATGTAGTTCAAGCCGATAGCATGATGCTTCACGAGCACTTCATCATCAGCCGGAACGGGATCCTCAAGATCGCCCCATCGCAGCATCTCGGCAGGGCCCACTTGCTTGATCTGTATCGCTTTCATCACGAACACCTCCTGCGTTCTCGTTCCCGGCACATACTATGTCCAGTCGCACCGATTGTAAAGCGGAATACCTGACATGATCAGTCGCGGAATATTGCGTGCCGTGTAGCTCCATGGTATCATACCGGCGTAGGCGGCTAATGGTAACGTCCAGATGTAACGTATGTAACACCGGTTTGCCTTCCACCCAGCGTACGGGCCGCCTGCCGAGCTTAGACCGGCAGGCAGCGAGTAAAACTGCCGGACGATCTGCAAAATCGACGACCGCACTATTGCATTCCGGCGAGGAAGCAGTATTCTTTCCATTACAAGTAAAACCTCTGACGAAGAGCAAAGGAGCATGACCCTTGATACACGAATTCGATGCGGTGATCGTCGGCGCGGGCGGCGCCGGCCTCTATGCCGCTCTCGAGGCCAGTAAGACAGCCAAGACGGCAGTTGTGTCGAAGCTCTATCCCACGCGCAGCCACACCGGCGCCGCACAGGGGGGAATCGGTGCCGCGCTCGGCAATGTCGATGAAGACAATCCGGAATGGCACGCGTTCGACACCATCAAAGGCGGCGATTACCTCGTCGACCAACAGGCCGCCAAAATTCTGGCCGAAGAGGCGGTGCAGGCGGTCTACGACCTCGAGAACCGGGGGTTGCCGTTCAGCCGAACTCCCGAGGGCCGGATAGACCAACGGCGCTTCGGCGGGCACACGCGCAACTTCGGCGAGGCCCCGGTGCACCGTTCCTGCTACGCTGCCGATCGAACCGGGAACATGATTCTGCAGACCCTGTATCAACAGTGTATCAAGAATCAGGTTCACTTCTTCGATGAGTTCCAGGTGCTCGAGCTGCTGTTGGACGGAACGCGCGTAGCCGGGCTGGTGGTGTTCGAGCTCGCAACCGGCGAGGTGAAGGTTTTCAAGGCCAAGGCGGTGTTGTTTGCAACCGGCGGCTTCGGCCGTATGTACCGCATAACCTCGAACGCCCACGCCAACACCGGAGACGGGCCGGCGGTCGTGATGCGCGCCGGCATTCCCCTCGAAGACATGGAGTTCTTTCAGTTTCATCCAACCGGCATAAAGGACATGGGTATTCTGATCACCGAGGGCGTGCGCGGAGAGGGCGGTATCCTACTCAACCGTGACGGCGAGCGCTTCATGGAGCACTACGCTCCCACGCTGCTGGACCTCGCTCCGCGCGACATGGTCAGCCGCGCCATCATGACCGAGATACAGGAAGGGCGCGGCATGCGCGGCGACCGTCGCATCGATGATTACGTCATGCTCGACGCAAGCCATCTCGGGCGCGAAGTGGTGGAGCGCAAGATTCCCGACATCGCCGATTTCTGTAAGACATATCTGGCGGTTGACCCGGCCGAGAAGCCGATGCCGGTGCAGCCGACGGCTCATTACGCGATGGGCGGCATCCCCACCGACGTCGACGGACGGGTTACCGCCGCCGAGACGGTCTACGAAGGGTTGTATGCGGCCGGCGAATGTGCCTGTGTCTCGGTCCACGGCGCCAACCGCCTGGGGACCAACAGCCTTGTGGATCTGGTTGTGTTCGGCAGACGCGCCGGACGCCACATCGCGGAGTACGTTACCGGGGCGCGGCAGCCGCGCGTTCCCTCTGATGCAGGCGAACAGATGCGTAGTCGCATTGCCGAGCTCAAGCGCCAGGATGGGGCGCATCCCGGCCCGGTATACGACAGGATGCAGTCGACGATGATGGAGAACGTGGGCGTCTATCGCGACCACGATCGCATGACGCGCGGGCTCGCCGATATCCGCGGACTGCGCGAGACGTTCAAAGAGGTGCGCGTGCAGGACAAGCAGTCGCGCTTCAACACCGAGGTACTCGGGATTCTGGAACTGGAAAATCTGCTCGATCTGTCGTTGATTACCGCCGCATCGGCCCTAAACCGAACCGAGAGCCGCGGCGCGCATTCCCGAGTCGATTACACCGAACGAGACGATGACCGATGGTTGAAACACACCCTTGCCCGGATAGAAGACGGCGAGGTGCATATCGCGTATAAGCCGGTGGACACCAGCATATGGGAACCCAAGCCGCGAACATACTAAGGGCGCACAAAACAGAAAGGAGCGAGTATGAAGGTTACCCTTGCCGTGCAACGATATAATCCCGAGACCGACGCCCAGCCCTACGAGCAGCGTTTTGAGGTGACGGTTGAGCCCACCGACCGGGTGCTGGACGCCCTGATGGAGGTGTACCGCAACCAGGATGGGAGCCTGAGCTTCCGCAAGAGCTGCGCGCACGGCGTCTGCGGCTCGGACGCGATGCTGATCAACGCCAACGAAAAGCTCGCGTGCAAGACCCTGGTCCAGGACGTGACCGAGAACGACGGAGACGTTATCACGCTGGCCCCGCTCAGGCACATGCCGGTACAGCGCGATCTGATGGTGGATCAGAGCGAGTTCTTCACCAAGTTTCGCTCCGCTAAGCCGTTCCTGATCGCAGAGAGCGGGCCGAGTGAGCGCGAGTTCATTCAGTCTCCGGAAGAACGGCGGCTGTTTGATGACGCGACCAAATGCATCAACTGTTCGGCCTGCTACTCCGCATGTCCGGTGCTCGACAAGAACCCGGAGTTTCTGGGGCCGGCGGCGATCGTCGCCGCAGCGCGCTTCGTGTTCGACAGCCGCGACAAAGGCGTGGAAGCCCGTCTGGACATGCTGGACACGCCCAACGGGGTTTGGCCATGTGAGAACCATTTCGAGTGCACGCGCGTCTGCCCGCGCGACATCAAGATCACGAAGCTCATCAACCTGACCAAGCGCGAGATCAAGCGATACCGCGAGGCACGCGGCCAGAGTACCGCTGAGCCGCAGGACGGGAACTAGCGGTTGCGCGTCTGCACCGAACTCGCATCGCGCAGTGTGAGCATGGAAAGGAGAACAGTGTGAAGATTCACGAGTACCAAGCGAAAGAGCTATTCGGCGAATACGGGATTCCGGTTCAGGCTCAGGAAACGGCAACCGAGCCGCAGGCCGCCCGGCAGGCGGCGGAGCGTTTCGGCGGTGAGGTCGTCATCAAGGCCCAGGTACTGGTCGGCGGCCGCGGGAAGGCCGGAGGAGTGAAGCTCGCCGCCTCCGGAGAGGAAGCGGAGCGAAAGGCCGGCGAGATTCTCGCCCTGCAGATCAAGGACCTGCCGGTGGAACGAGTCTTGATTGCGCCCGCGGCCGAGATACAGCAGGAGTACTATCTAGGGCTGATTCTCGACCGCGGGTCGAAGACAATCGTCCTGATGATCAGCGCCGAGGGCGGAGTCGATATCGAGGAACTTGCCGCCACAAGCCCGGAGAAGATCCGGCAACTGCCTATCAAGCCGGTGGACGGCGTGGAGGTCGGCGCGCTGAGGAAACTGTTGGCCGAAATCTTCCCATCGCCGCAGCTGCAGAAACAGGCCGAAGAGACCGTCGAGAAGCTCTACCGGTTGTTCATCGAAAATGACTGCTCGTTGGTGGAGATAAACCCGTACGCCAAGGTCGACGGCGAACAGCTGCTGGCGCTCGATGCGAAGATCAATTTCGACGACAACGCATTGTATAAGCATCCGGAGCTCGAGCGGTTCAAGAATCCCGAAGAGTACTCTGCCGATGAGATCGAGGCTCGCCGGCACGGCCTGAGCTTCGTCAGCCTGGACGGAGATATCGGCTGCATCGTCAACGGCGCCGGTCTCGCTATGGCGACACTTGATATCGTCAAGCTGTACGGCGGCAACCCGGCGAACTTCCTCGATGTCGGCGGAAGCTCGAGTCCGGAGAAGGTGCTGAACGCGCTGCGCATCATCCTCGGTAACCCCAAGGTTAAGGCAATCCTGATCAATATCTTCGGCGGCATCACGCGCTGCGACGACATCGCAAACGGCATTCTGATGGCGATGGACCAGATCGAGATCAAGGTTCCGATGGTGATTCGGCTGATTGGAACCAACGATGTGGAGGGACGAAAGCTGCTCACCGAGCGCGGTTTTCAGGTCGCCGAGCAGCTCAGCGACGCGGTTGCCCAAGTGGTCCGGCAGGTTGAGGGAGGAGCAGCACAATGAGCATTCTGATCGACAGCAACACCAACGTTATCGTCCAGGGCATCACCGGCCGCGACGGGTCGTTTCACGCCCGAACCATGCTCGCCGACGGAACTAACGTGGTCGCGGGAGTTACTCCGGGAAAAGGCGGCAGCGACCTCGACGGAGTTCCGGTATACAACTCAGTGGCCGAGGCGCAGGGAGCACACCGGGTGGACGCAACCGTCATCTTCGTGCCGGCGAAGTTTGCTTCGCAGGCCATCCGTGAAGCCGCCGATGCCGGGGTGACTCTGATCGCCTGTATAACCGAAGGCGTGCCGGTTCTCGAGATGCTCGAGAACTACTACTACGTGCGTGAGAAGGGAGCACGGCTGATCGGCCCGAACTGTCCCGGCCTGATCTCGCCGGGCAAATGCAAGATCGGAATCATGCCGCTGCGCATCCACGAACCGGGGAAGATCGGTGTGATCTCACGCAGCGGCACCCTGACGTATGAAGTGGTGTATAATCTGACAACCAGCGGACTCGGGCAGTCAACCTGCGTGGGAATCGGCGGCGACCCGATTATCGGGACCGGGTTTATCGAGCTGCTCGAGATGTTCGAGCATGATCCGGATACCGAAGGCGTGGTCCTGATCGGCGAGATCGGCGGGGAGGATGAAGAGGCCGCTGCCGAGCACATCCGGGCCCGGATGTCAAAGCCGGTGGTTGCGTTCATCTCGGGCCGCTCCGCTCCGCCCGGGAAACGAATGGGGCACGCAGGCGCCATCATCTCAGGCGGCCGGGGCACTGCCGAGGCTAAGGTTCGCGCCTTCAACGAAGCCGGCGTGGCGGTGGCGCAGAAGCCCGATGAGATTCCCGGCCTCATGAAGGAACGTCTCTAGCCGGAAGGTATGCGATACACAGAGAGGGGTAGGCCATTGAGTACCGAATCCATGAACTTCACGAACGCCGAGTACTTGGAGTCGCTGTACGAGCAGTGGCAGGAGAATCCCGCCGCGGTGCCCCCTGAATGGGCCCGCTATTTCGAAAACCTCGATCGCGGAGACGGCGCGGACGCCTCCGGCACAGGTCTGCCCGAGGCACCGTCGATCCGCGAGCGGGGGGGCCGTCCCGCTGCCGCCGAACAGAGCTCGGCCGAGGTCGCGTATAAACAGAGCCGCGTCAACGCCCTGATCTGGGCCTATCGAGACGTGGGATACATCTACGCCGATCTCAATCCGCTCAAACGCTACAGCACGCCGGAGCTGGACTACATGTACTACACCATGGAGTCCAGCTTTGAAAGTCTGCGCCTGAAAGACTTCGGGCTGAGCGAAGCCGATCTCGATCTGGAGGTTGAGACCGGCCGCTACTTCGAGCCTAAGCGCGCGAAGCTGCGTGATCTCCTGGAGATGCTACAGGAAACCTACTGCTCCCACCTCGGTTCGGAGATTCTTCACATCCAGAACAAGTCGATGCGCCGCTGGCTAATCGAGAAGCTCGAGAGTCCGCATGCGCAACGCCGGTGGAGTGCGGAGCAGAAGATTCGGCTGCAAAAGGACCTCATTAAAGCCGAGGAGTTTGAGCGGTTCGTGCAGTCGAACTTCATCGGGCAGAAGCGGTTCTCGCTCGAAGGCTCGGAGGCGTTGATTCCGGGGCTGCACTATCTGATCTACTCGGCGGCGCAGCATCATCTGCAGGAGATTGTGCTCGGAATGTCGCATCGCGGGCGGCTCAATGTGTTCACTAACGCGCTGCGCAAGCGCGGTGCGGAAACCTTCGCAATGTTCATCGAAAACTATCAACCGCACACCTACGGCGGCAGCGGAGACGTCAAGTACCATCTGGGCCACAGCTTCGACTGGACCAACCCGCAAGGCGATAGGATCCACATCAGCCTGGTGGCAAACCCCAGTCATCTAGAGTCGGTAGATCCGGTAGTGGAAGGCAAGTGCCGCGGGATCCAGCGCCGCCGCGGTGATTTCAATCGCAAGAAGGTCCTTCCGGTCCTGATCCACGGCGACGCCTCGTTTTCGGGACAGGGAGTCGTGGCCGAAACCTTCAATCTCTCCCAGCTGAAGGGATATCGCACCGGCGGGACCGTACACATCATCATCAACAATCAGATTGGTTTTACAACCGCTTCCCGCGACGCCCGCTCCACCTTTTTCGCCACGGACATCGCTAAGACGATGCCGGTTCCGATCTTCCACGTCAACGGCGACGACCCCGAGGCGGTGATTCGGGCGGTCGATCTTGCGGTGCGCTACCGCCAGAAGTTCGGGTATGATGCGGTTGTTGATATCTTCTGTTACCGCATGCGCGGCCATAACGAGGCCGACGAGCCGGCGTTCACCCATCCGCTGATGTACTCGATGATCAACGAGCACGAGCGCGTCGCCGCTCAGTACGGCAGGAAGGTACACGCGGAAGACGTCTACCCCTACGAGGAGCAGGAGGCGTTTCTCAAGAAGTATCGCGGTGTGCTACAGCAGGAGCTCGATCTCGCCAAAAGCGGGTGGCAGCCCACGCTGCGCGACGCATACGAGCACGGTGAATGGGAGCAGCTTGACTCCAGGTACTCTCTCGAGGCGGTGGATACCCGCGTCCCACGCGAGCGACTCACCCATATTGCCGACACAATCAACACCATCCCCGACGACTTCAGTGCACACCCCAAGCTGAAACGCCTGGTGCAACAACGGGCCAAACAGTTCTCCGAAAACAGCATCGACTGGGCGTTCGCCGAAAGCCTGGCGTTCGGCAGCCTACTCCTGGAAGGATACCCCATCCGTCTGAGCGGCGAGGACAGTGCGCGCGGAACGTTTAGCCAGCGCCACGCGCGATGGTGGGATATCTCGACGCCGACGCCCACCTCCTATGTCCCGTTGCGCCATCTGAGCTCGGACCAGGCCTCGTTTTCGGTATACGACAGCCCGCTGTCGGAGTTCGCGGTCCTTGGGTTTGACTACGGTTACTCACTCGCCCACCCGCACATCCTGGTGCTATGGGAGGCCCAGTTCGGCGATTTCGTCAACGGCGCTCAGGTAGTCATCGACAACTTCATCGCCTCCGGCGAAGTCAAATGGTTCCGCGCCAGCGGCCTGGTGATGCTGCTGCCGCACGGCTACGAGGGACAAGGGCCTGAGCACTCCAGCGCACACATGGAGCGCTTTCTGCAGCTGTGCGCGGAACAGAATATGATCGTTGCCAACTGCACAACGCCGGCGCAGTACTTCCATATCCTGCGCAAGCAGCTGCATCAGAACTTCCGCAAGCCGCTGGTGCTGATGACCCCTAAGAGCCTTCTGCGCCGCAAGCGCGCCGTCTCGAGCCTGGAGGAGCTTGCCGAAGGCGGCTTCAAGCCGATCATCGACGACGAGGAGCAGTATCGCAACGCCGAGGCGCTGGTACTGTGCAGCGGCAAGGTGTACTACGATCTCGTTGAGCGGCGCGAGGCGCAAGGAGCACGCGATACCGCGATCATTCGACTGGAACAGTTGTATCCGTTCCATGCCGACGAGCTCGCCGAACTGGTCGGGCATTATCGGCATGCGCGCACAATCAAGTGGGTTCAGGAGGAGTCTCAGAACCGCGGTGCCTGGAGCTTCGTGGAGCCCCGCCTGCGCGCGACCCTGGGGTTGGACGAGATCGAGTATCTCGGCCGACCTGCCGCCGCGAGCCCCGCTACCGGATCGCACAACCAGCACCTCGAAGAGCTGGAGCAGATTCTGTCCCAGGCGCTTCCGGCGGCCGCGCCGAAGACGGCGAAGGCATAAGCACAGAACGCATAACTGGAGAGCGAGGAGCAAGATGAAGAAGGATGTACTGGTTCCGGAGATCGGCGAGTCAGTGTCGAGCGGCGTGCTCGCCTCGTGGCTGAAGAAATCCGGCGACGCGGTTGAGGAGGGCGAAGAGATCTTCGAGCTGGAGACCGACAAGGCCACCTTAGCCGTCCCCGCTCCCGCAGCCGGCGTGCTCGAGATAACGGTTGCCGAAGACACCGAGGTAGCGGTCGGCCGCACGGTGGCCACAATCGAGACCGACGGTGCGGTGGCGGCACCGGCAGACGGACAAGCCGCGCAGCCCGCGCAGAGCTCCGAGGCTTCCGAGACGACACGCAAACCGCACGAAGCGGCACCGGAGCCGGAAGCAGCCACCGAGGGCCCGGGCAACAAGCAGGGCCACCTCTCAGACGACGGCTCCGCCCCGGCCCTCTCGCCCGCGGTCCGCAGAGTTGTCGAGGAGCACGGCCTGAACCCGTTCGAGATTCAGGGATCCGGCCCGGGCGGCCGAATCACCAAGGAAGATGCACTCAAGGCGGCCGAGCACGGGCGCTCGGATGCGACCACCACGCCGGCTGCACGCGTCTCGCAGACTGCCGACGAAACCGGGCGCGAGACGCGCAGGAAGCTGTCTTCACTGAGGCGACGGATTGCCGAGAACCTGGTTGCTTCGCAGCAGAGCTCAGCACACCTCACCACCTTTAACGAGGTGGATATGTCGGCGGTCATGGAGCTCAGAGCACGGCACCGCGAGCAGTTCGAAGAGACGCACCGAGTCAAGCTCGGGTTCATGTCGTTTTTTATCAAGGCGGCCCAGAGGGCGCTTGAAGCGTATCCGGAGCTCAACGGACGCATAGACGGCGACGAGATCGTATACCACAATTACTACAATATCGGCGTCGCGCTCTCGAGCGACCGCGGACTGATCACTCCGGTGGTCCGCGATGTCGACCGCAAATCGTTCGCCGCGATCGAGAGCGAGATCCTCTCGTTTATCACGCGCGCCCAACAGAAGAAGCTCATGCCGGATGAGCTCACCGGGGGCACCTTCACGATCTCGAACGGTGGCGTGTTCGGCTCCATGCTGTCTACGCCGATTCCCAGTCCGCCGCAGAGCGGCGTACTCGGTATGCACAGCATCCAGAAGCGGCCGGTAGCGATCAACGATGCGGTAGTGATCCGCCCCATGATGTACCTCGCCCTGACCTACGATCATCGCATCGTCGACGGTCGCGAGGCGATCAAGTTTCTGGTTGCGGTGAAACAGCAGATCGAGGACCCGGGCCGAATGCTACTCGGGCTTTAGACCGCGAATCTACAGGAGAACCGATGGCGGATAAGAATCACTACGATCTTGCGGTGATCGGCGCGGGCCCCGGGGGCTATGTCTGCGCAATACGCGCGGCCCAGCTCGGTCTCTCGGTCGCGCTGGTGGAAAAAGAGGCCACCCTCGGGGGAACCTGCCTGAATATCGGGTGCATCCCCTCAAAGACCCTGCTGGACTCGAGCGAGCGTTTCTACGAAGCCCGGACCGCGGCCGCCGAGCACGGCATCAAGATCAAAGGCGTTACGCTCGACCTGCGGACGATGATGAAGCGCAAGGACAAGGTTGTTCGCAAGCTCACCGGCGGACTCAAAAGCCTCATGAAGCACCACGGAGTCGAGGTTGTCGGCGGTCGGGCGACCATTCCCGAGCCGGGCAGAATTACGGTGCGCTCCACCGATGTTGCCGCCGGCACCGATGAAGGCGAGCGCACCCTCTCCGCGCAGCACATCGTACTCGCCACCGGGAGCGTTCCAACCGAGCTGCCGGCCGTTCCGTTCGACGGGAAGCGGGTCGTAAGCTCAACCGAGGCGCTCGCCTTCACCGAGGTTCCGGCCCGGCTGGCGGTGATCGGTGCCGGCGCGATCGGGCTCGAGCTCGGAAGCGTGTGGCAGCGGCTCGGCAGTGAGGTTACGGTGGTTGAGATCTTGCCCCGCCTTCTGCCGGGTTTCGATTCCGAGGCAGCAAAGCTGCTCCAGAAGGAGCTGCAGCGCCAGGGAATGCGCTTTCATCTCGAGACTCGTGTGACCGGGCTATCGGAGACCGGAGCAGGTGTTGAGCTGACGATGATCGATAACGGAGACAGCGAGCACAAGCTCGAGGCCGATACCGTGCTGGTAGCGGTTGGACGGCAACCGTACGTCGAAGGCTTGGGACTCGAGCAGCTCGGTATCGCTCGCGCCGAGGACGGAAAGCGCCTGAAGGTGGATGCACAGTATCGTACCAGCATTGACGGCGTGTACGCGATCGGCGACCTGATCCACGGCCCAATGCTGGCGCACAAGGCCGAGGAGGAGGGCGTAGCAGTGGCGGAGCTGGCCGCCGATGGCTACGGACACGTCAATTATGAGGCAGTTCCGAACGTGGTGTACACCAATCCGGAGGTTGCGGCGGTCGGCCGCAACGAGGCGCAGCTCAAGGAGACCGGGGTCGCCTACCGCGTCGGTCGCTTCGCGTTCAGCGCCAACGGGCGCGCGCTCGCTTCCGCCGCCGACCGAGGTATGGTCAAGGTGCTGAGCGATGAGCGCACCGACCGCGTCCTCGGCGCGCAGATCATAGGGTCTTCAGCTTCCGAGCTCATCAGCGAGCTCGTCACCGTGATGGAGTTCGGCGGTTCCGCCGAGGATATCGCGCGGATCTGTCATGCCCATCCAACCCTGAGCGAGGCGGTTAAAGAGGCCGCGCTCAGCGTCGCGGGACGGGCGATTCACAGCATTTAGCTAAAAGCAGGAGGAGATCGAGCAATGTCAAATGTCGAGTATTCAAAAGGACTCGAAGGCGTAATCGCCGCCGAAAGCAGGATCTGCAAGGTGGACGGCGAGAACGGCCAACTATACTACGAGGGCTATAGTATCGAAGACCTGGTGGAACACTGCAGTTTCGAGGAAGTTACCTACTTGCTGCTCTACGGAGAGCTACCCAACGAACGTGAGTACACATGGTTCCAGAAGCAGATGCGCGCGTCGCGCGACATCAGCGAGCCCATTCGGCACATGATCCGTGAGTTCCCGGACGACGCGCATCCGATGGAGCTCCTGCAGTCGGTGGTCGCGTACCTGAGCGGCTCTGTCGAGCACAAGATACAGCACTCGGCGCACTGCAATTGCCGCGACACCCTGCACCAGGTGGTACAGCTGGCGACCGTGGTCGCGACCTACGAACGCTTTAAGACCGGGCGGTCGTATATCGAACCGAGCAAGACGCTGTCTCACGGCGCAAGCTTCCTCTACATGCTGACCGGAGAAGAACCCGACGAGCTTGAGGGCGGCATTATGGACGATTGCCTGGTCCTGCATGCCGAGCACGGCTTCAACGCCTCCACCTTCACCGCCCGCGTGGTGGCGTCAACCATCTCAACCTGCTACTCGGCGATCTCGGCTGCAATCGGAGCATTGTTCGGCAGTCTCCACGGCGGCGCAAACGAGAAGGTGATGCAGATGGTCGACGAGATCGGCGACCCGGCCAAGGCCCCCGCGTGGGTAAATCGAGCGCTGGATGAAAAGCGCAAAGTCATGGGCATGGGGCATCGTGTCTACAAGGCCCCCGATCCGCGCGCAACCGTCATGGAGAGCTACCTCCGCAAGCTCTCCGAGAAGAACAACGATTTCCGTTACTACGAGATCCTGAAAGCGGTTGAGGGCACCTTCCGCGAGCGCATGGAAGAGAAAGGCAAACCGATCTATCCCAACGTCGACTTCTTCTCCGGAGCGGTATACCGGCTGTTAGGTATTCCGATTCGGCTCTACACCCCGATCTTCGCGATGGCTCGCGCCTCAGGCTGGCTTGCCCATATCCTCGAGCAGCGCGCCGACAACCGGATCTATCGCCCTAAGGCGCTGTACGTCGGCGAGCGCGACAAGTCTATCCTGCCGATGAACGAACGCCCGTGAACTCCGGAGCGCCGCCGGGCGGCCGCTTCCCGCGGAAGCCCCTGCGGCGCGGAGCGCCCGGCTACGCCAGCAGCTCGTCAAGGTTGTTGGCGGCCTCTCGCACCTGTTCGGCCGAAAGGTCGAGCGCCGCTCTCTCTTCCTCGGTGAGCTCCAGCTCGATGATCCGCTCCACCCCGTTCTTCCCGAGTATGACCGGCACACCGAAAAAGATGCCGCGATGCCCGTACTCGCCGCGCAGATAGGCCGAAGCGGCCACTACTCGTTTGCGGTCCATTATCACGGCGGCGACCATCTGAGCGACCGAGGCTCCGGGCGCGTAGAAGGCGCTGCCCTTCTTCAGATAGTTGACGATTTCGCCGCCTCCGATGCGGGTGCGTTGCACCAGGCGCTCGATTGTCTCGGCATCCAGTAGCTCGGTCAACGGGAACCCACCGACCGAGGTATACCGCGAAAGCGGCACCATGCTGTCACCATGGCCTCCCAACACCATCGAGCTCACATCTTCGGGCTTGACTCCCAGCTCCTGTGCGATGAAATAGCTGAAGCGGGTGGAATCCAGAATGCCGGCCATGCCGACGATATGGCGCAGCGCAAACCCCGTCTCCCGTAGAATTGCAAGCGCGATGATATCGAGCGGATTGGCCACCACGATCACGACCGCATTGGGGGCGAACTCTCCGATCGCCTGGCCGGCGGTCTTGGCGATACCTGCGTTGGTCTTCATCAGGTCCAGCCGGTCCATGCCGGGTTTGCGGGGGATACCGGCGGTGTGGACCACCACATCGGCATCGCGCATCGCCTCATAGTTGGTGGAACCGGTGATCTCCACGTTATAGCGCTCCAGCGGACCCGCATGCAGAAAATCCTCGGCCTTGCTCTGCGGCATGCCTTCGACCACGTCCAGCAGAACGACATCCGCGATCCGCTCTTTGGCCACAAAATACGCTGTAGTAGCACCTACGTTGCCGGCGCCGATAATCGCTACCTTCTTCATGCCCGTCCTCCTACGGTCTGCAGCATCTCCTGCACGTCGCTCGCCGCGCTCCGCAATCGCGTCAGCTCATCGTCGCTCAACCGAGGAAGCAACACACGCCGAACTCCCTCGCGCCCGATAATCGCCGGGAGGCTGATAGCGCCCCCGCTGAGGTCGTACTCACCCTGCAACACTACCGAAACCGAGGCTACTCGGCCGCTGTCCCACACCACCGCCTCGGCCAGCTCCGCCAGCGCCGCCGCCGGTCCGTAAAACGAGTTGGTTCGTTTGGCAAGCTCGAGAATGCGGTCCTCGGCCGTGCCAACCTCCGCGGCGAGCTGCCGGAGGCGGTGCTCGTCGATGAAGTGCAGGATCGGGATTCCGGTCACGCGGGTGTAGTTCGGCAGCACGATCAGGCCCTCGCCATGGCGTCCGACTACCAACGCATCGATGTCTTGGGGCTCGATTCCGAGCTCGCGGGCAAGCTTCAGGCGCATGCGAGCGGTATCCAGAATCCCGCCGAACCCGAACACTCGCCGTGCATCGAGCCCCGACTCCGCCACGAACAGCGCCGTGAGCGGGTCCACCGGCTCCGTCGCAATGATCACGACTCCCGAGTAGCCTGCGACCGCGGCGGCGATCTCCCGGATGACCGAGCTGTTGGTGTGAAAGAGGTCATCGCTGCCCTGGCCCGGTTCCCGGATCGCCCCGGCGGCGATTACCAGCACCTGCGTCTGCAGCACCGACTCGAGTTTGTCGCTGCCGTCCACCGCAACGCGGTACTGCCGCACCGGCGCCGCTTCCATCATGTCCAGCGCCTTCCCGAACGAAAGCCCCTCCTGAATGTCATACAGACACACATCGGCGACCTGATTCTCCGCCATGAAGAAGGCCGCGTTTGCTCCAAGGTTTCCACTTCCAATGATTCCAATCTGTGCCATACCGATTCTCTCCTATGGTGGCGGTAGTATAATATCCCGGTGTGGTCTATGTCACGCTTCCTAACTTGGCTGGTAATAATTTTGGCCGGCACCGTTGCTCGGCGCGTCGAAATTTGATTATCCTGTCGAGAGTAGTGAGAAGCCTGTTGCGAGTGGCGACGAGGGAGGCGGTGTCGATGAGTGAAGAGCGACGGTACGAGTCGGATTCCATGGGCGAGGTCGAGATACCCGCGTCCGCCTATTGGGGAGCACAGACACAGCGCGCAGTTGCGAACTTCGGCGTCTCGCAGTTGCGCATCGCGCCGGCGCTGATCCGCGCGCTGGCCTACATCAAGAAGCACGCGGCACAAACGAACGCCGCGCTCCGCTTGATCGAGGAACGCCTCGCGAACGCAATCGTCACCGCAGCCGACGAGGTGCTTGCCGGTAACCATGACCGGCAGTTCCCGATTGATGTCTTTCAGACCGGTTCGGGCACCTCCTGGAACATGAATATCAACGAGGTCCTCGCCAACCGCGCCAATGAGCTTCTCGGCCAACCGCTCGGCACGCGCTCGCCGGTCCACCCGAACGACCATGTCAACCGGGGCCAGTCCTCCAACGATGTGATCCCCACCGCGCTGCAGATCGCCGACCGCATGCAGGCCGGAACCCTACTAGCCGCGATGGGGAAGCTGCACGACGCGTTCGCGGACAAGGCCACCGAGTTCGCCGAGATAGTCAAGCTCGGACGCACGCATCTGCAGGACGCCGTGCCGATGACGCTCGGTCAGGAGTTCGGCGCGTATGCCGACCAGGTGCAGAAGGGAATCGCACGCCTTACCGGCACGCTGCCGCGGCTCGAGGAGCTGCCGCTCGGCGGAACGGCAGTCGGAACCGGTATCAACTGCCACCCCGAGTTTGCCTCACGCACCGTCGCCGGGATCGTGGAAGAGACCGGGATCGCGTTCCGCCGCGGGGACAACCTCTTTGAAGGTATCGCCGCCCGTGACGCGCAGGTCGAGCTCATGGGGGTGCTTAACACCTATGCAACCAGCCTGATGAAGATCGCAAACGACCTGCGGCTTCTGGCCAGCGGGCCACGAGGTGCCCTCGGGGAGATCACACTGCCGTCCCTGCAGCCGGGAAGCTCGATCATGCCCGGCAAGGTGAATCCCGTGATTCCGGAGATGGTGATTCAGGTAGCGGCACACGTGAACGGCAAGGCGGTCTCGGCTACTATCGCCGGTCAGAATAGCCCGCTGGACCTCAACATAATGCACCCGTTGCTGGCGCACGAGACACTGAGCTCGCTCGAGCTGCTCGCAAACACCAGCAGAGCTCTGGCCGAGCGCTGCGTAGCCGGCATAACCGCCGATCGCGAGCGCTGCGAACACTGGATCGAGTGGTCGCTGGCGCTGGTCACGCCGCTCGCGCTGGAAATCGGGTACGACCGGGCTTCGAAGCTGGCCTACCGCGCTTACCGCGAGCAGCGTACCATCCGCGACGTCGCCCGCGAGGAAGGCGTAGTGCCGGACGACCGCCTGAACGAGCTGCTTGATCCGCGCCGGATGCTGTAGGACCATGGGAAACTGCACCGCCAAGCACGCCCGGCCGGCGCCTGCGCTCCAGACGGGGTGTTGCGCCTTGCAATCGCGAGGATTGCATAGTACACTCCTACCCACAGGCGCAAACCGGAATCCGGTACCAACAAGGAGCACATGATATGGCGTTGAATCAGTCCGACCCCGCCTACAATCAAGCCATGACGCATTACCTGGCCGGCGAGTGGGATGCAGCGCGGGAAGCATTCGAGCAATTGGCCCGAAGCCATCCGGACGAGCCCTTTATCCTGCTGCTGTTGGGTAACATTCACTACTCGCTCGGTGACCTCGAGACCGCGGTGAAGACCTATGACCGGGCGACGGAAGTCAATCCGGAGTTCGGTATCGCCTACTACAAACAGGGCGTATGTTACTATCGCATGGGACGCCTCGAGGAGGCCCTGCGGTCGTTCAAGGCGGTGATCAACACCAAGAGTCAGAGCCATGCGATGGCGAGTTACTTCGTGGGACTAATCAACCTGTTTCTCGGCCGGGATCAGGAGGCCGGGGCGGGTTTTGAGCATTTACGCAGCCAGTCCAAGGAATCTCTGATCGCCAACTTCTATCTGGCGCAGCTGAAGATCAAACAGAAACAGTTCCAGGAAGCATTGCCGCTGCTACAGGAGCTCGCGGAGCAGAACTCGGAGTTCGCCGAGGTGCACTACATGCTCGGTGTGGTGCATTACGGGCTGCACAACAATACCGAGGCAATCGCCAGCTTTCGCCGGGCACTGGAGATCAACCCGGCGGACGAGCGGTCCAAAACCAAGCTTACGCTTCTCACGGATGTGCAGTGGCCGTAGGTCGCCTTGCATCCGAAAGAAATACACTCGTTAAAGGGTAGTGAACGATGAAGAAGTACGTATGCGATGTCTGTGGCTACATCTACGATCCTGAGGAAGGCGACCCCGACGGAAATATCCCCGCCGGAACCTCTTTTGATGATCTTCCGGAGGATTGGGTGTGTCCGGTCTGCGGAGCTCCGAAAGACGAGTTTTCCGTAGAGGAATAACGGCCTGATGCCGAACTACGCGGGCGGGTAGGCGCGCGGCCTATCCGCCCTTTTTTTGCCCCCGCTTCGCTCGCAGCTCAGCTTTATGCCGGTAGGGGCCTCGGCTTGACGGTCGTATAGGCCTGCGCCGACTGCGCGCCCAACTCCCGCAGCCGCTCGATGAACTGCTTGACCTGCCCGTGATGCTCAACGCCCTCTTCCTCCACGGTCTCAACCGTGAGGCGCCGCACGATGAAAGCCTCGATCGCCGCGGTGAAATCGATAGGGGAGCGCATATCTTCCACAACCGGCTCACAGGCTGAAAGCACCGCCAGAAGCTTGCGAGTTGCCTGCTCTGCGGCGGAGCGGCCAAAGCTGTTGTCAGGACCAGACCGAACAATCCCGAACACCCTACGCCGCAGGTGATAGACATGGGCGGAATCACCGAGAATACGGCCCACCCGGTCCGACAGCAACTCGGCGAGACGGTCGCGAGCACCTACTTCCGATTGATCAGCGACAGGTTGAGGTAGGAGCCCTACCTGCGCAAGCAGCTCCCGTTGCACCTCGAGCCGGCTCCGGTCCGCTGAGTAACTGAACGCGATGCATGACAACCCTACGCTCCGTATTCGGTTATCGCAACCACACCGTTGTGCCCACCGAAACCGAGCGAGTTCGAGATCGTAACCCGGATTGGCCCCTCCACTCCTGAGTTCGGCACGTAATCGAGATCACACGCCGGATCGGGCTCCTCAAGGTTGATCGTCGGCGGAAAGTACTGATCGCGAATAGCTAAAGTGCAGGCGATCGCCTCCACGCCACCGGCTGCACCGATACAGTGTCCGGTCATCGACTTCGTTGAGGAGACCTTCAGCTTATAGGCGTGCTCGCCGAATACCTGCTTGATCACGGCGGTCTCGATTGGGTCGTTTAACGGAGTCGAGGTTCCGTGCGCGTTGACATAATCAACCTCTTGCGGCGCAATACCGCCGTTTGCGAGCGCCATCCGCATCGCCTTTATCGCTCCGGATCCCTCAGGATGCGGAGCGGTGAGGTGGTTCGCATCACAAGTGATGCCGTACCCTGCCAACTCGGCGTAGATCCGCGCACCGCGCTGCCGAGCGTGGTCCAGGCGCTCGAGCAGGAGAATCCCCGCTCCCTCGCCGAGCAGGAAGCCGTCACGGTCCTTGTCGAACGGGCGTGACGCTTGCTCCGGTCGGTCGTTATAGTTGGTGCTCAGGGCCTGGATGACGTTGAACCCCGAGACGCCGAGCTTAGTGATACACGCCTCGACGCCGCCGCTGATGATAACGTCGGCTTCTCCGGCGCGGAGGATACGGGCGGCATCTCCGAGCGCGTCGGTAGCCGAAGCACATGCGGTAGCAATCGAATAGCACGGCCCCTGAGCGTTCAACAGGATTGCGACGTTTCCCGGACCGATATTGGCGATGAGCTTCGGGATGGTCATCGGCGGCACGCGCGACGGCCCTTTGCTGAGCAGGCTCTCGTAGGAGCTTTCGATCGTCTCGAAGCCGCCGATGCCGACGCCGAGTATGCAACCCAGACGCTCCGGCTCGACGCCCCCGTGCTCGAGGCCGGCGTCACGCATCGCCTGCACCGAAGCCGCGGCAGCGTACTGCGAAAAACGGTCCATCTTGCGCGCATCCCGGCGGTCGATGAACGCGGTTGGGTCGAAGTCTTTGACCTCGGCCGCGATCTTGGTCTGGAACTCGGTCGCGTCGAAGCGCGTGATCGGCCCCGCGCCGCCCTTACCGGCCCGGATAGAGCTCCAGAACTCTTCGACCGTGTTGCCGATTGGGGTCACCGCGCCGAGCCCGGTGATTACTACGCGTTCCGTATCATCGCGTGCTTTCATAGGTCACATGCCCATCCCGCCGGTGATGTGGATCACCTGGCCGGTAAGATACGAGGATAGGTCCGAAGCCAGGAACAATACAACCTTCGCCACTTCCTCAGGCGAACCGATACGGCCCATCGGGATTTGCTGCGTCAATGCTTTGCGCTGATCCTCGTTGAGTTTCTGGGTCATGACCGTATCGATAAATCCCGGGGCGACCGCGTTCACGCGGACGTTGCGTCCGGCAACCTCGCGCGCCAGGCTTTTGGTAAGCCCGATCATCCCGGCTTTCGAGGCTGAGTAATTGGTCTGGCCGGCGTTACCGATTACGCCCACAATCGAAGCGATATTGATGATGGCGCCGCTGCGCCGCTTGATCATGTGGTTCGCCACAACCTTCGAAACATAAAAGGCGCTGTTCAGGTTGATGCTGAGCACGTCGTTCCAGTCCTTGGAGCTCATCCGAAAGATCAACCCGTCGCGAGTGATACCGGCGTTATTGACGAGGATATCCATCCCGCCCGACTCGGCGAGAATCTCTTCCACTACAGCCGTGATCGTGGACTCGTCGGCAACGTTTCCTTCCTTATAGACGACGTTGGCACCGTGCTGGTCAGCGAGCGACTTGTACTCGTCGAGCGATTCTCCCGGATTAAGATCGATGTAGTATACCGAAGCGCCGTTGTGCAGAAGCTTCAACACAATCTCGCGACCGATGCCGCGCGACCCTCCGGTTACCAATGCGGTTTGCCCTTGCAGCATTGTTAGTTACCTCCCCGTACGCGTGTATCTGACTACTGTGCTTATAGAGCGGCCATGTCGTCAATAGTCCCGGCCGGCCGGCACGGGGCGGTCACCGATTCGTCCGCTTTCACGAGTGCCTTCCAGAGCCCGCCGAGGACCGTCCCCGGGCCCACTTCCAGGACCTCATCGTACCCGTCCGCCGCGACGCTCCGTGCCTCGTCGACCCATAGCACCGTGGAGACCAACTGCTGCACGCACAGTTCGCGTGCCTGCGCCCCGGTGTGGATGCGCGCTCCGCTTACGTTCGAATAGACCGGCACCACCGGGTCGGCAAAATCAACCGACTCCAGAAACCCGGCAAACTCAGCGCGGGCATCCTCCATGAGCGGCGTGTGAAACGGCCCCGACACCTTCACCGCGACGATACGGCGCGCACCGGCAACCTTCAGGGCCTCCTGAGCTTGTTCCAACTCCTCCCCGGCGCCCGCGATCACCGTCTGCACCGGGCTGTTCCAGATGGCCGGATAAACGCGTTCGTACCCCTGTTCCTGCAGGACTGTCCGTACCTGGTCGAATGGGAGCCCCAGAACTGCCGCCATCCCGGCCGTACCGCCGTAGCGGGTATCAAGCCCCCGGCTGGCGCGTTCCATGCAGTCACCGCGCCGCCGCACCACCGAGAAGACGTCTTCAGCTGCCAGCACCCCCGCCTGCACCAGCGCAGCATACTCTCCGAGACTGAAGCCCGCGCATCCGTCCGGTTCTATTCCGCGCTCACGCAACACCGCTGCGGCCGACAGATTGACGAGCGTAATCGCGATCTGGGTCTTGTCGGTGGATCTGAGCTCCTCTTCCGTTCCCTCGAACAATAGCCGACGCAGATCCAGATCGGTAGCCGCGGAGGCTGCGTCAAACAGCTGCTGCACCGCTGAGCTCGCGTCATGAAGATCCTTGCCCATCCCCGGATGCTGTGCTCCCTGACCAGGGAAGAGAAAAGCTCGTTTCACCCCAACCTCTCTTCTGCAAAAAGACTCGGCCGAAACGGTAGCACGCGCCTTATGGGGTGTCAACACTGCGACATCCTGCTATACTCGCGCCGATGCGTCGTGCCGACCCCCGGCTCCTTTTGATCGGGGCCTTTATCGCGGCCGGGATCCTTATCCTGGACCCATTCGGGCTTATGCGCAGCGGCTCGTCCCCCGCTCGCAGCGAGCTGCCGGCTGAGCACAAGGCACGCCTTGTGGACTGGGTCGAGGCGGAAGCTCGAGCTCCCGAACAGTACCTCGCGAAGCTGTTTGAGCGGCGGCAGATCGTGTTCCTCGGCGAATACGGTCGGATTCGCGAGCAGGTGGAGCTCCTGACCAGCGCGTTGGAATTGCTGCATGCCGCCGGGGTAACGCGCTTGGGGCTGGTGCATCTGCGCGTTGCCGACCAGACCGGGATAGATCGGCTCATCAGCGCCGATGAGTTCGACCGCGAGCAGGCTGCGCGATTGCTGTTCAACCGCAAGGTGGTGTGGGGCTACCGCGAGTACGTGGACCTGCTCGAAGCAGTCTGGCGTATGAACCGTGAAGCCCCGCCCACCCGGTCACCGATGCGCGTCATCGGCCTCGGCATGAGACCGGACTACTACCATCTCCGCTCGCCGCCTGACCTCCACGACCGGCGGAAGATGCAGTCGGTATTCACCGAAGGCGTGCCTGACCGAGTCATTGCCGATACAATTGAGCGCGAAATCATCGCTCCCGGACATCGCGCGCTGATCTTTACGCCGATAGAACACAGCTTCACGCGCTACGAGGATCGTGTCTATCGGGAACACCTCCGCCGGATCGGGATTCCCGAGAACGAACGGGCCGGCAACTATATCTACGACCAGATCGGCGACCGGGCAGCTACGGTGCTGCTACACTCTCCGTGGCCGGATCAGGGCAGCTCCGGCGGGGTGGCAAGCCCGGCCGACGGTGCGATTGAAGCTCTCATACCGCTGCTACCGGTTGAGCTGCGCCGCGGCGGGATTGAGGTCGCAACCGGTCCGCTTTCCGAGTTGCCGATCGGTAGCAGCGATTATCGCGAGCACTACGACGCGCTGACGCTGGGCGAGCTCACCGACGGCTATATACTGCTCGGGCCGATCGCCGAGTACCGCACCGTCACGGCGCTGCGTGGGTTCATAACCGCCGGCAACCTCGAAACCGCGATCCGCTACTTCCCCGGGCCCACCCCCGACGGCGCCACCGTCACCGGTATGAACGCCTACCTGGAGCGGGCCAACGACGAAGTCCGGCGCACGCTACGCATGTTTCGGTGAGCGCCCGGCGCGCCCGGCAGCACCGGTCAGCGCTCACCGCGCCTCGTCGGCGCCTCGTTGGCGCTGTTTACCGGTACCGATACCTTGACCGTCGCACGGTGCGACCGTAGAATCAGGGACCATACAGGAGACCTCGAGTGGAAGCATATATACGGTCGGTCGGCTCATACGTACCGGAGCGACGAATGTCCAACCAGGAACTCACCGAGTTCGTAGATACCTCCGACGAGTGGATTTACTCACATACCGGTATTTCGTACCGTCACATTGCGGCTGAGGATGAAGCCGCATCGGATCTCGCGATTCCGGCCGCGCACAAAGCGGTCGAGGCCGCCGGGCTCACCGCGAAGGAGATCGACCTGGTCCTGGTTGCAACCTCCCCCCCGGACTACGTCGGGCTGCCCTCCACCGCCTGCGTGGTCCAGGACGGCATCGGGGCGGTGAATGCGGGCGCCATGGACGTGATGGCGGTCTGTACCGGCTTCGTCTATGCGCTGGAAACTGCACGGGCATTCGTGCGCGCGGGCTCCGCGCGGCACGTGCTGGTCGCCGGCACCGAGGTATACAGCAAGATTATGAACTGGTCGGACCGCAACACCTGCGTCCTGTTCGGCGACGGCGCCGGAGCTGTGGTGGTTTCTCCCACCGCCCCGGGAGAGCCGAGCCGCATTATCGACTCCATTCTTCGCTCCGACGGGAGTGGCGCAACATCGCTCATGCGCCCGTGCGGCGGCACCCGCAACGTGTACGTCCCCGGGCAAACGCCGGACTCCGAGCTCGCGCTGCAGATGGACGGGCGGAAGGTCTACATCTTTGCGGTTCGTGCGGTGGTCGACACCATCTTAGAGATTCTCGACCGCAACAAGCTGTCGCTCGACGAAATCCGCTACTTCGTCCCGCACCAGGCAAATCGCAGGATCATCGAAGCAGCTGCCAAGCGCCTCGGAATACCGGTGGATCGCTTCTATCTCAATATGCAGGAGTATGCGAATACCTCCGCCGCCTCGATTCCGCTGGCCCTCAACGAGATGAACGCCAACGGCCTAATACAGCGCGGCGACAAGCTTGTGCTGATCGGCTTCGGCGCCGGGCTCACATACGGGGCCAATCTCGTCAGCTGGTAGCGCGGGCCCGGGCCCGGCCCGGGCAGTCGAACCGGGCAGCCGGCGCGGGCCCGGGCAGTCGATCAGCGCGAGGAGAAGACCCCAGCCGCAATCTCGCGTGCGGTGCGCGCCGCCGCTGCTCGAGTTGCGCCGTAATCAACCGTACCCCGGCGCATCGCCTCACGATCGTCCTCGAGCACATAGCCGAGAACCCCGGCGCTCACCGGCCGCATGCGCAGCCTGAGGCCGGCGCCGTCGTCCAGCTCCCTGAACCCAGCGGCGGTGAGGGCCCTGTGCAGACGAGCGCGCACTCCCGCCTCGACCCGGGAGTCGAACTCCAACGCCACAGGCAGCCTTATGCCGGCTCCAGGCAGCGCAGCCGGATTAAGGCGGTAGAGCTTCAGCGCCGCCTCCACGGCTTCGGCATTCTCTCGGTTGCGCCGATGCAGTTCCACCAGAACCGCGAGACCGTCTGCCCGGCGCCCGCGCTCCCATGGCGAGTCCAGCTCATCGACCGCCGTGCGCAGCGCGGCGGCGTCGCGTTCGAATCCGGCCTTGCGGGCATTATAGGCCGTCTCGGCGGCAGGGTTACGCTCGAGCTCATGCCGCGCGGCGATTTCGAGGAAGCGCGCTGCCGTGGACGGGTGCCGATTCGTGGCCTGAGACAACATCGACGCACCGTCGATGGAGTTCCCAGTCTGTAACAGAGCCCACCCGATCCGGAAGGCGATGCGCCGATATCCGAGCTCGTGATAGAATCCAAGGACGCGTTCGCTCAGCTCACGAGCACGGAGCTCGAGATACTCACCAACCGACGCGGCAGGAGTGAACCGGCGCGCGTATGCCAGCGCTGCATAGATCTCCCCCAACTGCCGCTCGACACCCAGCCGGTGGCGATCGATATCGGTGCCGTATCGAAACAACCAACCGCGGTCCTCGTCCTCACGAACCGAACGGACATAGGCTGCAGCCTGTTCCAACTCACCGAACCGGAACTGAAGCCGCGCAAGGCTCAAACGCGACAGCGGCGCATCCTGCTCGAGCTGATATGCCCGTCGATACGCGCGCTCGGCGCGGTCTCGATCCAGGCGGCGCTCGTACAGCTCCCCCAGCGCGATGAACCCGGTTGCACGCTCCATCGCCGCGACCGATTCGCCGGCGCTCTGATACGACTCCTCATAGCGCTCAAAGCGGCGTTCCAGAATCGCCAGATTGTAGTACGCGACCGAGGCGAACCGCCGGTCCTCCTGGCGCTCGGCAATCGTAATCGCGCGTTCATAGGCTTCGACCGCTTCTGCGTGCTCGTAGGCAGCCCCGAGAAGCGTACCGAACGTCATCCAGAGTCCTCGATCTTCGGGATGCTCCTCCACCGCCTCTTCGAGCAAAGCGATCCCTTCATCGATCCGCTGTGTCTTGAAGTACAGCCAACCGAGATCTGCGATTGCATCCGGGCGCCCCGGATACCGCTCCAGGAACCGCTCCCGATACTCGGTCGCCTCGGCATCGCGGTTCTGGCGCGCAAGCGTCGCGGCCAGACTGTCGAGCGCTCCGTAGCTATCCGGATTGATCTGCTCCGCCTGCCGATACGCATCCAGAGCCGAGCGATACAGCCCCCGATCAAAGTACAGATCGCCGAGAGCGAGGTGCAGCCGAACCGCATCCGGATACTGCTCGATGCCCTCGATCAGCACCTCGCGAGCGTAGCGGTAACGCTGTTGCAGCACCGCCATGGCCGCTTCCTCGGCGTATTCGCTCATTTCCCGCTCGGGCTGTTCGGCGCCCAGCCGCGGGGCCGCGATCAGGGCAAGCGCGAGGCCTATTGCCGGAACCGCCAGAGCGATCAGGGCCGACCGTCGCAGCCTGCTCGCCGAATCCGGCCGCAACGCCGCCGCAAGCCGCCGCGCCGGACCGACAGCGGCGCGAAAGCCGCGCTCGAAGCGCCGAACGGCATCCAAAAGCCGCTCGCGCTCACGCATTCCATACCGGGGCGCGAATTGGGCGGCCAGGTACTGCTCGGTGAGCGGACCGAATTCGTGACCGAGCGCATCCACCCGCTCGGCGTACTCGCGGACCGATTCGTACGTCGCAGGCGAGAGCCCCGCCCGACGGAGACGCCCGCGGCCGCGCCGGTACTGGAGCCGCGCTTCAGCCCGAGGGTCTTGTGCGCGGCGAAGCGCCGCCAGCAACGCGAGGCGCGGCGTCAGGACCAGCGCCGGGTAGCCGAGCAACAGCAGCACGAGCAGCGCAGCCGCCAAGCGCGCGCGCGCGGATCCTGCGGCTGGGTCGGTCTCGCGCAGCGTTTCGTCCACGGTTCGGTCGAGCTCCAGCTGATCGCTGAAAATCTCCTCCACCAGCCCTGCAAGCTGCGCCGAATCGAAGGGTGCCGGCGCTTCGAAATCCTCACCGGGAGCGAGCTCGGCCGTAGTGGGGTCATACTCCACCCACCCCAGCTCCGGCAGGTACGCCTCTACCCAGGCGTGTGCCATGTCGGCGCGGATGGGATGAAACCCCATCAGTTCGAGCTCGGGAACCACATAGAACCCAACCGCAACCCGGGCCGGGATTCCCAGGCTGCGGGACATCAGCGTCATCGCGTGCGCGAAGTAGGTGCAGTAGCCGCGGCGCTCCTGAAACAGAAAGTGGTGTAACTGATTTCCGTCGGGGGCGACACCGGGACGAAGCGAATAATGGAACTCCCGATGGAAGTACTCCTCGATCAGCCGGAGCGCTTCGGCCGGGCTTTCGGCGCCGGCGGTTACCTCCTCGGCGAGCGCCTGCACCCGTTCATCCTCACCGTGCTCGGTGTAGTACTCATAGCGGTCGCTTCCCACGGTGTTGGGGTCGTTCGGCGCGTCGGCTTCACGGATCTCAGCCTCGGGGGCGGGGACGCTGCTTTCGACCGCATACGCCGCGGTGAAGGACGAGCCGGCGGGAAGCGTGTACGGGCGAGCTGAAAGCGGCTGATTGAAGCCCAGCAGCGCCTGCGGTTCGAAGTTCACCAGGTAGAGCTCCTGATGCAGCCTTTCGCCGCGCTGATACTCGTCTGGAGGCCCGGGATAGCGGGTCCCCTCCGGCTCAACTCGCCGCGGCACCGGATCAGGCTCGCGTTCGCCGTCACGGTAAAAGCCCCGGCGGGGGCTGTAGCCCGATAACACGCCCCGGCGGAGCAGCTTTCGGCCGGACTCCGGTATCGGCGGGTCGTCCTGTTCGGATGTGAGTGCCGACTCGAGCCGGCGTGCGGATCCCGGCTCATCCGGAGCCGCTTCCCCCGATCCGGCCGACGGTTCCGCGTCATCGAGGTCTCGGTTCTGATCCGTCTCCGGCCTCGCCCCCTCGTAGCGAACGAGCGCTACCAGCTCATCGCTCATCGAGATCTCGGACTCAAGGCTAAGATGATCCGCAAACTCAAAGCTGAGCATCGTCGGCTGCAGGAGCCCGCCTCGGTGGGCGAGCGCCTGGTCGCGATGGTGCGCGAGCACGCCGGCGAACGCTACCGCAATAAGCGGCAACACCACTGCCGCCGCGGCGGCGATATCGCGCAGCCGCACACGCCGCGCCGCACGACGCCGGGTGGCCCGGCCACGCGTCAAGAGCAACAGCTTCACCTCAACCAGTACGAACGCCGCAACCACCCCGGCGAGCGCACCCGGGTGGTCGTACAATCGCCCGCCTTCACCGGCTTCGTTCCAGAATACCAACGCGAGCAGAACGGCATACAGGCCCACCTCAAAAGGCACGCCCCACGCCCGCCGTTGCACCGCGATCGAGACCCAACCAAACAGATAGAAAAGCGGCAGAGCCGGATAGAGGGCCAGATCGAGCTGAAGCGGGAGCGTGTACAGCGCCGCCCCCAATGGGCCGTCTACACCGTGGAGGCCCGCTTCGAACGCGCGCTCACCGATCAGCGACAGCCAGAGCTCAAACCCCGCAAGGATCACTGCGCGCAGAACCCACGGCGCAGCCACGACGAAACCGACCGCGACCCAGGCGCGCAGCCGCGTCCGCGCCAGGAGGGCTCCGGCAAGCAGACCGGCCACACCAATCCCGAGTAGCGGGGGGAGCGTTGCGGCCTCGCGCAGCAGCAGCCGATACTGCACGATCACGAAAGCGGCGGCAAGAAGCCGCAGCAGCAGAACGGCGAGACCAGCCGCCGAGATTAGTGGGCCGAATACAAATCGTCCTGACCTTCGCACCACGATCACGTCACAACCACTTTCCTAAGACGCCACTCATTCTGCCTGTAACTGAGTATATCACTCTCCAAACGCTTCCCGAACTCCGGCGGCGGCGAGGGTGCCGCGGGAGGCGACGAGGCCGACGAGGCCGACGACGATGCCAGGCGTGTTGCCGATGCCGACGGTGTCGCGGCTGCCGGCCATGCCGCGGCTGCCGGCGGTTGAACCTCGAAGGAAACCGGGTTTGCCTCCTCGGCGGTGTCATGATCCCGCCCGGGAGAGGTAAACAGAATCCGCGACCACAGTGGGCGCCCGGCAGTGCCGTCGAACGGCCAGTCGCAGATCCGCAGGGTCACGTTTCGACATCGCGCGCGCACATGGCGCAGGAGCGGCGCCAACGTCGGGGACCCCACCGGAGCAACGACCACGGCCTGATCGGCAGCGAAGCTCACGAGCGGCTGCGCCGACGAGGTCTGCGCCGGCCGGGCCGGTGCCGGCCGAGTCTGGGCCTGCTGGGTTAGGGCCGGCGTCGGCCGAGTCCGCGCCTGCCGCCCCGGCACCCGTGCGCGCGGCTCGCGCTTCAGGTGCTCGGTCGCGCCCGCACCCGTATGGAGATCGAGGCCGTCGCTCCACCAGATCGCCGCGGCCTCCCACAGCAACCACTCGTAATCATCCGCGCCGATCGCCTTCGGCCGGTCGAGTGCCGGCCACCATACGCGCGCTTCCCTGCCTCCCTGCAGCAGCTCCAGCGCGGCGGCGCAGAACTGCGCGACCAGCCGATCGCAATAGGCCCAGCCCCAGGCTCGATGCCGGGCCGCCGCACTCGGACGAAAGAGGCAGCTTCGCGTAATCCATCCTCGGTGTGAAGCAAACCCGAAGCCGGTGTCGAGAAACACCGCGACCACGCCGCGCGGCGGCGGGGTGTGCTCGCCAACCCGCACCAGCAGCTCGCCGAGATGCGCGTAGTGCTTCCAGTTCAGCCGGCGAGGATCGTCGCCGGGAACGTACGGGCGTGACTCAATCAGATCGTCGCTTTCGCGCCGCCGGTCACGGCGAGGCGTCGATTGGCCGTCGAGTGCGCTGGAAGAGGGTATACGATCGACCTCCGGCAGCTCAGGATACACCCGAAGCTCGCGTCGCCCCGGAAGCGTGCGCGTGCCGCGGGCAAGTCCGAAGAGGTCCTCAAACACCAGATAGCCCGGCGGGCCGATGTAGCAGCCGCGTCGCCGCGCCCGGAGCTCGAGAGTGACCCGCTGCTCCCCGGGCCGCAGGGGTACGAGCGCCCCAAGCCGTTCTGCATGCCACGCCAGGCTCAGCAGGTAATCAAGTCGGATAGCAGGAGGAAGCCGGCCCGGAATCCTCGCGCGTAGCTCGCCGCTGCGCACGGCACCGGGAGGCAGCCCCGCCTCCGAGAGCGAGAGCACCGCTACTGTGTGTGCGCCACGCGCAAACAGACGCGCGAGCTGGACCCCCAGCCACGCGTATCCGGTCACCAGCAGGAACGCAGCCCCCCACAGAGAGGCGTAGAGCTCTTCACGCTGCATCCCGACAGTTATGAGCGCCGCGGCGACAAAAAAAAAGACCAGCCTCGCAAGCGCAGTCCGCCGGGACTGGACCGCAGCTCAGCGGTGGATGTTTTCGACCGCTTCATAGGTAAGCTCCCGGATCAGCTCACGGGCGTCCCTGCTTTCGTCTTCCACGACTATTCGATGCGCCATGACGTCGCCCGCTAGGTCTATGAGGTCCTGATCGATCACGTAATCGCGCCCCGACAACAACGCGTACGCGCGCGCCGCAGCCGGCAGCATGAGACTCCCGCGCGGAGATACGCCATAGCTGATCACCGCATGCGAGCGCGACGCCTTGCTGATCTGCACGACGGCCCGCAGAAGCGACTCCTCAACATGCACCGCTCGTGCAGTCAGCTGTGCAGCGAGAAGCTCATCTGTCGTTGCGATCGGCTCAACCGACGGCAGGCTGGTGTGCTCGGGGTCCTGTTTCAGAATCTCGAGCTCGGCCGCATCATCGGGATACCCAACCTGCAGCCGCATCAGGAAGCGATCGAGCTGTGCTAACGGCAACGGATAGGTGCCGTAGAACTCGACCGGATTCTGCGTCGCGATCACGAAAAACGGAGCGCCGAGCTGGTGCGTGCGTCCGCCGATCGTAACCTGGCGCTCCGCCATCACCTCGAGCAGCGCCGATTGCACTTTCGGAGTTGCGCGGTTCAGCTCATCGGCGAGCACCACATTCGCGAACACCGGCCCCGGCCTGAAGACGAACTCGCGACGCTCAGGGTCAAACACATCGACTCCGGATATATCGTACGGCAACAGATCGGGCGTGAACTGTATCCGCCGAAACAGGACCGGCCTGTCTCCGTTCGCCAACAGCCCGGCGATGCCTTTGGCCAGGCTCGTCTTGCCGAGCCCAGGCAGATCCTCCACCAAAACATGCCCACCGGCGAGCAGGCAGGCGAGGACGCGCAGCAGAAACTCCCGTTTGCCGAACAACACGCGTTCGAGCCCGCACAGCAGGCGCGAGGCAGTGTCCCGGGCCGCGAATATCCCCGGCCGGCTCGACTCTCCCGGCTCGCACGGCTCCGGTTCCGCTTCGCTCCCGTACTTGTCCGCCGTCATCATGGGTTACGGTATCACAACGGCTGTCGGCACGGCAATCTTCCGCTCGCCCGCAGGGAGGCAGGCGTGTAGACGCACAGGCACGCAGCCGTACGGACGAGGGTCAACGGCGGCGAGGGTGCGGCTTGACTTCTCGGCGCCGGAGTACTACCTTTGGCCCGGGAGCAAACTTCGGAATCGTTCCTATTCGCGTATGGCGACATCGCATAAACTTCGGAGCAGTAGACAACGAGATCGTATCCTCGAGCTGTTGCGCTCCACCGACGAGCACCCAACGGCGGCCTGGGTCTACGATCAGCTCAAGCCGGAGTTTCCGCGCCTCAGTTTGGGTAACGTGTACCGCAACCTCCATATCCTTGTCGAGCAGGGTCTCATTGAGCGCATCCAGGGCGGCAGCACGTTTGACCGTTATGAAGCGGCGGATGAGCCGCACTGCCACCTGCTATGCGAGCGGTGCGGAGCAATCGTAGATCTCGAGCTGCCGGAGGGAGCAATTGAAGCGCTCAAGCATCGCGTGAACGAGTGGGGCCCGCACAGAGCCCGGAGCGCGCGCATCGAGTTCTCCGGCTTTTGCGCAAACTGTGCCGAGAACGGGCGTAGCACTTGACGCTCCGGAAGGTCGGTTGTATCTTATTAGTAATCGTTCCGATTTCTAAAAATCGGCCGGATAGACGCAAGCAACCTTAAGAAGCTAAGGAGAGGACCATGGTATCAGACGTTGGATTGGACAAATCGGGAACGGCAAAGACCGCAGAGGCTTTGAATCAGTACCTAGCCGACCTACACCTGCTGTACGCCAAACTGCACGCGTATCACTGGAACTTGGAAGGGCCAATGTTCTTCCCGCTACATGAAAAGCTGCAGGAAATCTATGAAGCGGTGGCGGAAAGCATCGACGAAATCGCCGAGCGCATCCTCATGATCGGTCACCGTCCCATCACCAAGCTCGGTGAGTATCAGAAGCGCGCGAAGATCAAGGAGGTCGAGAGCACCAAGGTCGGTGACGAGGAGATGGTTCGTGACCTATTAGGCGATCACCAGTATCTCGTGAAGAGCCTGCGGAACATCATCGAGACTGCCGGCGAAAACAGCGACGAAGGTACGGTCGATCTCGTGACCAACGAGCTCCGCGGGCACGAGAAGACAGTCTGGATGCTGAGCGCACATCTCGGGTAACTGCCGGGGAATACGGGCACCGGGCGCGGCTTCTCACCCGAATGACCGCGCTCGGGGTGCCTGAAGCGCTATACACCCTCCAGACCGTATGAGGCCCGTCGCCGCTGCGATGGGCCGCGCTTTCGCCCCGCCCACACTGCGGCTCACACCGCGATGCCGACGCTGCAACGCATACCGCAGCTCAGAGCAGGCCCGCCGCTCTGAGGCTAGCCACGGCAGCAGCAACCGACGGCAGGCGCTGCGGTTCCAGCGGGCGTCCCGCCCGCAGGTCGAACAGCATACAGCGAACCGCCGAGCGGGTGAGCGACCCAGCCGCGTCGCGATAGATCGCGAGCTGTAGCAGATAGTCCTCAATACGCAGCTCAGTATCGGTCTTGAAATCGATAACCATGCCCGGCCCTGCAGGCGAATGAACCAGCAGGTCTATCTGCCCGTGAACCCACGCCGAAGCAGGGAGCCCCGGAAGCGGCATCGTGAACGCAAGCTCGCTTTCGAACGCGCCGGTGCGTGCGAGCTCGGCTCCCAACTCCGAGCGCTCAAAGCCCAACGCCAGCCCAAGGCCGTCCTCGAGCAGTTGCCGGGCTTCCTCCGCAGTGAGCTCGCCGAGCAGCTCCGGGGGGAGTAGCGCATGATACGCGCCTGCGTCCTCGGCCGGGTGCGCCCCCGATCTGCGCTCGATGATTCGATACTCGATGATCCGATGAACCAGCGTCCCGAACCCGGTACGGCGTGCAGAGCTCCCGAGCAACGGGTCCGATGCAAGCGGTTCCGTACGCCCTGCCTGCCGGCGCCCATGGCCGGCACGATCGGAAGTCCCGGCACGATCGTTCGGCTCACCATCTTCCCCTCGCTCGGCTTGATCGTCGCGCTGGTCCTGAGCGCCTGTCGGCGCAAAGCTACCGAGCAGACCGAAGAGGCGATTGAGCTCGGTCGCCGCATACTCGTAACACACCGGCTCACGAGCAACGCACACATCCTCATCAGCGGGAAGCGCCGGCCCGACCCCACGCCCATCGTCGCGACCGCTTTCGCGCAGCTCGCGCTCGGCAACCGGTGCGATCACCTCAGCCAGCAGCCGCACCGGTAGATCCGGTGGCACCGCCGAAGCATCCGGCGCCGCCGGATCGATTCCCAGCGCCGCCATCACCATCGCGAGGTGGCAACTGTCTGCGCTGCGATTCCGGCTGTGAAGCACCCCGCTGAGCAACAGGTGCGTCTCGGCCCGCGTGAGCGCGACGTATAGCAACCGCCGCGCTTCGGCGTCCTCCTGACGGTCGGCTTCCTCGCGCCCCTCCAGATAGAAATAGTTCGCAGCTTGCTCCTCGACGCCATCCAAACCGGCATCCGGTTTAAGGTTGAGACAGATTCCGTATTCGGCTGAGCTGTAATACGGCTCGCCGCCTGCGCGCTCGCCACTCCCCACATTCCCCGCATCCGCAAGAATGACAACCGGGAACTCCAGCCCTTTGGCGGCGTGGATCGTCATGATCCGCACTCCAATCTGATCCTCGTGCAGGATCTCGAGCGCGCTCAACCGTTTGAACTGTCCCAGATTCTCGCGCAGGCTTGCAAGGTACTCCTCGAGGGTCTGTCCCGTGGGCGTCGCGGCCAGCTCGAACAGATAGCGATAGTACTCGAGATAGCTATGATAGGCCGGATTGCGCAGAAGGCTGTAGCGATACCCATGCTCGATCCAGACGATGCGGACAAGCTCCTCGACCGGCACCCTGTCGGCCAGCGAGCAGAGCTCGAAATAGCGCCGTGCAGCGTCCTCGTAGCGCATCTGATCCTGTTCCGCAGCAAACCGATGCTCACTGAACGGCGCCGCTTCGGCCAGGAGCACCTCGAGCATTCCGTGATCGGAAAGCGCCACGTAGGGCGAGCGCAGCACGGCGGCATATGCCTCCCGATCCTCGGGGTGAACGCACAGTTGCAGGATGCTGTACAGATCATGCGCCGGGGCATCGAGGAAGAGGCTGCGCATACCGCCTGCGGTGTAGGGCACGTTGAACAGCCGGAGCATCCGTTCGAACTGCATCTGGTTTCCGGTTGAGCGCAGCAGAATCGCAAAATCCTCATAACGCGCCGGCCGGACCCCGTCGCGGGTGCTGATCTGAAGTGTCCCCTGTTCCACTGCTGATGCGATGTACTGCGCAACGTGGTACGCCTGCTGCGCGGCCGCCTCAGCCGGTTCCTCCCCGGCCTTCTCGCCGGCTTCCTCGCCGCCTCCCTCGCCGGTTTCCCCACCGGCGGGCTCAAGATCGCTTTCGTACCATGCGAGCGTCACCGACGGACGCGCCGCCTCAGGCTCGGGGTGCATATACTCGGCCTGCGGCTCAATCGGGGCGAACTCAGGCTCAAAGGCTGCGGTAGGCTCGGGAAACACCGCTGCGAAAACCCGATTGAAGAACCTCACCATATGCGGATGGCTTCGATAGTTGGCCTCAAGCGCCAGCGCCGCCCCCGCGTGCGCCGGAAGCTCAGCTGCCAGGTTTCGAAACACGCCGACATCTGCGCCCCTGAAGCGATAGATCGACTGTTTGGCATCGCCGACGAAGAACAGCTTGTCGGTCTCAAGCTCGGAAGCGGCCGGGATAGCGCTGCTGCAGCACTCGGGCCGCTCTGCCAGCAAGTACAGCAGCTCCTTCTGCAGTCGATTGTTGTCCTGAAACTCATCGATCATGATCTGATCGAACTGTTGTTTGTAATAGGCGCGTAGTTCCGGCTCCCGGCGCAGCAGCTCCACCGCCATCACCATCACATCCTGGTAGCTCAAAACTCCGCTCTGCCGCCGGGCCTGCAAAACCTGCTCCTGAAAGGCGTCAAGCAGCTCGAACAGGCGCTGATGCTCCGGAAGCGACCGCAGCGTAAACCGTATGCTCCGGAGCGGCTCAAGCAGTGTTACACGCGCATCCTTGACCTGCTCTCTCGCCGCAAGCACGCCTTCCTTGCTGCGGCTTCCGCGACGCAGATCCAGCCCGTCCATGAACGCGATCGCTGGCGAAAGCTGATCCGCCGCGGCGCGCGCCCGTTCCTCCCGGGAGCCGGCTTCTGCTCGGTCTCGATCTCGGTATTGCTCCTGGCCCTCGTTGCCGTGCTCTTGCGCTGTTTCACCGAGAAACTCGTCGCCAAGCGCTCGCAACGCCTCGGCGTTCGGGAGCGAAAGCGAAGCCAGTGCCTCCTGTAGCTGCAACAGCCACCGGTCGCCTTCGGCGGCGAGCTCAAGCAGCGCTGCACGCAGCGCCTCCAGTCGCTGCAGATGCACCGCGGCTGCGTTCAGGAGCCGCCGCGCCTGGCGGCTGAACATCGCGTCGAACTCCAGCGGGCGCGCCACGGTCACCTCGTTGGTAGCAAGCCGCACCAGGCCCCGTTCGAGCACGCTATTGAAGCCGTTCGCCGCGATGTAGCCGGACAGCACGGGGTCGGCGGCGTTGGCTCCCAGGAACCGAAGCGCAATCCGCCGGGCGAGACGCAGATTCTCGCGCTCGTCGACGGTGAAGCTCGGGGCCACGCCGAACAGCGCCGAGCGCGTGCGCGCTACACGCCCGCAGAAGCTGTCCAGGGTTGAGATCTCGGCACGGTCGAAGCGCGCAAGCTGCTCCTGCACGAGCTCGTCGTCGAGATCCGCCAATCGCTTGTAGATGCGCTCGTGCATCTCGGCAGCTGCCTTGCGCGTGAAGGTAAGCGTGAGGATACGGTCGACGGCGATATGCTCGTCACGCACAAGCCTGCAGTAACGCTCGCTCAGCACCGCGGTCTTCCCACTGCCGGCTCCGGCCGATACCACTGCGTTACGCCGCTCGGCGATTGCGGCGCTTTGGCGGCGATCGAACTGTACAATCCCGATATCGTTTGCGCCTGCAGATTGTTGCTCGGCGTTGGCGATCTGATCGGCGTCCATCACATTCCCCTGCGTGCTGAGCTCAACGAATGAAGAACTTGCGCCGGCATACCGCGCGCAGATTGCAGCCGGCACAACCCCCGTGCGCGGCCCGCTCATCATAGCGCCCTTCCTTCAGGTGCGCGGCCACGCGCACCGCCTGTTCACATGCCGCGGTCGTTAACTCCGGCAGTCGCTCATGCGCAACCCAAACCTTCTCCCGTCCGCCTCCGGAATCTGCCGGCGGGCCGAGCGCATGGATGAAGCGCGTTTCTTTGATCGAGTAGTACAGCGCCGCGCTCATCGGCGCCTGCGTGTGCTGCACCAGTACCGCGTACACCGCCATCTGATAGGCGGGCACGGTGGTGGGCTCAGGTTCCAGCAGAGCGAGAAGCTCGCCTTTGCGGGGCGCTCCCCCGAGCTTGTAATCCAGGACAACGGTCCCGCCGTCGGAAGGGCGCTGCAACATGAGATCGATCTTGCCGGCCAACAGCGGCCGCTCGCAGTCCCGGTCGCCCCCCGCTGAGCCGAGATCGTCCTCCCCGGCGGTATCGAACGGATCGATCGCCGGCGCGGTACGCCACGCCTCGATATCGAGAATCGCGTAGCCGTCGAAGCGCTCTACCAACCTCTGCACGAAACGCTGCAGAGCCGGTTCCATACGGCGCCGCAGCGCAGGCACCGCAACCGGTGGGATCCCGGTGTTCCGGGGAAGGTCCTCCTCGACCGTCTCCCTGACCGCTGCGCGTGCCATCTCCCGGTACACCTCGCGGTGCTCAGTTCGGATTCTCGGGTCGCTATCGGCGATGGCGCGACAGAGCCGCTCGAGCGCGCGATGGAAGAGATTCCCAACCTCCATCGGGGCCTCGGCCGCCGGCTGATACTCCACACGCCCGATCCCGAGCCCGTGCCGAATGAGAAAGGCGAGCGGACACTCCTGGTAGGCACGCAGGTGGGTGCTTGACAGCCGCAGCCGTCCGTCCTGGAGCAGCCGTTCCTGAACACGCCGCCGCAGCCGGGGATCGGCGATCGGTTTGCGATCAAGCTCACGGGTACCGGAACCGAAACCCGCCGAGGCCGCCGCCCGCAACCCCTCGAGCTGCCGCCGATAGAGGCGCCGCACCGGCGCGTCGGAAGGCTGGTGCAGCGTCGCCCGTTCCATCCGGTAGAGGTCCTGCTCCTGGAGCGCGCTCACCGATGCGGCGTCCGGGATCGCCACCAACCCTTCACGCAGAAACACCGGAGGTGCGAGCCGGCGTCCGGAAAAGGTGTCTCCGGCGAAACTCAGGTGCACCTCGAGGCCCGAGTGGCTGAACAGCCGCAACACATCGGCGGTGATATCGCGCTCGTCGAGCCCGAGTCGTTCTTTCTGATCGGGACGGAGATACGCGAAGCGATCAAACGCGACCCGCGTAGCCTGATGGGATGCTCCTAACACAAAGTGATGCTGCGGCGCGATCGCAGCGCTTACCCGGTAGAGATAGACCGGTATTCCCTCGCTGCGGCGCAGCGGCACATAGCGGCGGGTATGCAGCAGCCGGAGGAAGACTCGCCACGGGCTGGAGACCCCAATCGCAAGCTCATGTTCGATCCGCCGCAGCTCGGCCAGCAGATCCTGCGCCCACTGCAGAGTACGTTTACCCTGCTCGTCCCAGGCGTCGGTATCGAGAAACGCGGACAGGAAACCGTTGAGAGCCGCGCGCAGACCGTCGAAATCCGAGGCACCTCTGATCGCAGTGATGCTCCGGCGCAACAAGCGGAAATACGATGCGACCGCGCTCCCTCGGCGGGATGCATCGGCCGCAAACGCACGATCCCACGCTCCGGGCACGTCCGGCGGGTCACCGCCTATGCACCCGTGCGCCACGCCGAACGCAGTCACCGCCGCGGCGCGTTTACGGTCTCTTATGGGTAGCCCCTGGTCCAGCAGCAGTGTGCCCAGCTCGCCCACGGCAAAATCCGAGGCTGCCGTTTCCTCTATCCGGAGCATGAGCCGCCCGCCGGGGTGCTCGGTCAGCGGGCGTCCGTAGCGTGCCTGCAGCGGAATCTCGCGCGCCGCAGCCCGCGAAAACAGCTCCGTGAGGAAGCGGTCATCCTCGCAAACCGTAACCGCGATCTCGCTCTGCGCCACTCCCTCGTCGAGCAGCGTCTCGATCTGCGAGAGAGCCGCCTGTATCTCCTGCACCGAATTCTCAAACCGCCGGAGAGCCCCCCGCGCAGGCTCCGGCGGAACCGAACGCACGCTCACTCCCTCCATCCTGTCGAGCGCTTCGGCGAACTCGGCGTAGTCCTCGAGCGCCTCGGGATACAGCACCACGAAGCGGCCGTCGGGTACGCGCTCGGCAGGCTTCAAATACCCCGGTTCGAACAGGGAGTGACGTTGCAGAAAGGTCTGGTACTCATCCCGGATCAGTCGCAGGTCGTCCAGGAGGCTCCGGGTCGCCGCATCGTTCAGCTCCGAAACGGCGCCCTGACGTGCCGCGACGCGATCCAGCAACAGCTCGAGGGTCGGCAGCAGCTCGACGAGCGTCGCCGCAAACGCCGGAGAGCTCTCGCGATACTCGGAGGCAATCAGCCGTACGAGCAGGCTCTCGGAACGGTTGCGCTCAAGCAGGTCGTGCGCAAACAGCATGCGCAGCGTGTTATTGACCGGCCGCTGCTCGCGGCGCCGCTCAAAGGCACGTTGCTTGAACTGATCCCACGGTACGAACTGCAGCGTACGCACCGCGCCGCTGCTCCGCTCGGCCGCCGCCCTCCGCCACCACCCGGCCGAAACCTCGGAGGGAAAAACAAAACACAGCTCGGGATTGTCCAGCAGAGGCTCGATTTCAGCGTGCAGCTGCGATCGCCGCTCAAACGCGGTGGTGCTCGATTCACTCACAATGCGTAAACAATGGTAGCACTGTTGCCGAAAATATAACAGTCGGGAGGAAGACGGTTATGCAACACCCGCAACGCTGGTTTCGTGTCAAAGGCATCAACGACATTCGCACCTACATCCGTGTAGTCGGCGAACGCGACCACGGCTATCAGATCATGATAGCAAGCTTCTATGAGGATTTCTGCCGTGAGTCCACCGAAGAGATCAGCCGCCACTTGTTCGACACCTGCGTCCGCACCGGCTACCTGTTGCCCGAGGACCCGCCCTACAGCACCGGTGCAACCGCTGCAACGGAAGCGCTCGGAATCTGTGAAGCGGCAGACCACCGCATTGCCGCGGGCGGATAGGTCGCCGCGGGCGACACTCGCACGCCGACGGCACGTGTTGACAGGCATCCGAGCTTCGCGTATCTTAAGGGCAACAGTACGTGGGGGTGTAGCTCAGGTGGCTAGAGCGCTTGAATGGCATTCAAGAGGTCACGGGTTCGAGTCCCGTCACCTCCATCACACGTCTCCACAGCGCTAAGCTGATCGCGGCGCTTCACTCGGTGCATATCCAATGGCTTCAGACCGGCAGGCCCACAATACCGACCAGTACAGCGGCGAGATCGATCCGGAAGTAGCGGAGTTGCTCGGCACCGACGGGGGCGGCAACGTACCCGATTTTGAAGAGCTCTTTGGCGAGCCGGGGCTTCACACCCCTGATCGGGAGGACCGGGACGGCACCAGCGAGCTCGGCTCGCAGGACAACCGGTTCACGCGCGTCACCGAGATCCAGGGCGATCCGCAGCCGCACCTCCGGAACAAGAACTTCTACAAGGAAGTGCTCACCGGCGAGGGGGAGATCTCCAAACGCGTGCATCAGTTGCTGGGGCAGTTTCTGAACGCGAAGGACTCCCAGGACCGCTCGCTTTACCGGAACAAGTACATCCCGGCCCACTGGGAACTGGCTGCAAGCATAGCCGGTAAGACCGGAGCCGGAATGCCGCCGCCGAAGCGCGTGTTTCTGCGCTTCGGCGTACTCCTGCCCACGCTGTTGTCCGGCGAGCAGCGCGACCTGATCTCGCGGGTGATTCCCGAGAATCGCACCGGCGAACCAATCTTCTATGTGGACGAGTGGCTCGAGGCGGTCGCCCAGGGTCGCGTTAACGCCTCGGCTACCGACGAGACCAAGTCGGCCGGCAAGAACAACCCCAGTCGCATCAACGCGATGCTCGAGAAGGCACGGGGTCGTTATGACGCGCAGCTGTCGGTTGTTAATCGCCAGGCCGAGCAATTGCGACAGGCCGAGCTCGGGATCAAGGGTCAGCTGAGCTCGCTCGAGCGCGTTCACACCCGCGACGACCTCAACGGCATCCGCATGCCGTACGACGACTCGCAGAAGACGGCCCTGGCCGAGATCGGCAATCTGTTACGCAAGCTCCACTCCCTCAACCGCGACCTCGAGCGCCACACGCGTGAGCTAGAGAGCCTCCGTGAACAGCGAGATGAGCTTGAGCAGAAAGACGTCGAGAGCGGCGGCACCACCACGGTGGATCGGAAAGTGGTGATAGAAGAGATGAACACCATCCGGCAGATGGCCAAGATCTGCGTTGGCCGGCAAGGCAATCACTTCCCGGTGCTGATGAAGCAGTACTTTCGTGGCGGATTGTTTGACCTCAGCTGTCGCGAAAACGTGCTCAACACGCTCGCCGATGTCGAGTATTACGACCCCGGCATCTTTCTGCGCACGTTCAAGATGCAGACCAACCGGATCGTGCCGAACGTGCTGTTGATTCCGTGTTACGGCGAGCTCGGCATGTGTTGGGAGCCGTTCGAGCGCTTCAATCGTGCCGGCAGTCGTGGGCGGCTCGCGATCCCGATGTACCCCAAAGATCTCAAGACCGCGGTAGTAGCCGCGCTGGGAGATCTGCGCTGGCAGGTTGCCAAAGAGAAAGCCCAACACTACTGGATGGAAGAGGGGCTCACCGGTTGGTACTACCAGTGTTTCAGCGACCGGAAGATGAAGGGCGACGTCAAGGACGCCTTCATCCAGGACTATATACTCTGGATCACCAAGGAGTCCGAAGGAACGCAGAAGCTCGACCGCGAGGTGCGCGACATCTTCTGGCGTTACATCCCGTTCCCGCAGGACGTCAAGGACAGCCTCAAGAATCGCGGCTTCGTCTACAGCGAGCTACACCGCAAGGACGCCAACCGCGCAATGTCCGACGGTTATTGAACGAATCAAGATCACGCGGAGCTCGTGCGTCGCTACTTGCGTTTCGGGAAGATTGGTTCGAAATGCTTTTCCAGCTCGTATTTCTTAGTCAAAAACCGGACGGTCTTGTAGTAGATCACATACGTAATCGCGATTGAACCGATCAGCAGTCCGAGCACGACCCACTGCTGTGATTCCGGTGGTATACGGGCCGCCAGCGCCAGCGAAAACACCGTCAACATGACGATGAATACCAGAATCATCACGAGCAGGTTGCCGACCGTCGCCGCGAGGATAAATAGTACCGTATTAGCCTTTTTCCCCATACCCCCGTGCCTCCTCAATCAGGATGCCGGCGATCAGCAGGATGCCTCCCACCACCACCGCTGCATCCGCGATGTTGAATGTCGGCCAGCGCTCGAGGCCGAAGATGCCGAAGAACTCCACATCGATGAAGTCAACCACGCCGCCGGTCCGAATGATCCGGTCGATGATATTGCCCAAGCCGCCACCGACGATGGCCGCCACGGCCCAGCGCTGGGCCGCACTGAACGGATTGTAGCGGAAATAGTAGAACAACAGCCCGGCGATAACCAGGATCGGAATCGTCGTGAACAGCACATTACGTACCAACTCCGGGAGCTCGCTCCCGATGCTGAACGCGATCCCGGGGTTACGCGTGTGAATAATCCTGACGAACTGGCCGAACACCTCGATATGATCGCCGCTGATCGCTACGAGATCGAGATTCTGAACAACCCAGGCCTTGGTGAGCTGATCGAGAATCACCACTACCAAGCTCAACGTGAACGGCAGCAGCCGTGAATCGCGCCGGCGCGAGCGCCGCGGACTGAACCCAGTCATACACTCACACACTCACAGACCGGTTGGGAGGTCGATGAAGCTCGTGCGCAGACCGAGCTCCTGTTCCATTTTGGAAGCCAGTGCGCGCACCCCCCAGGTTTCGGTGAGGTAATGCCCGCCGAACACCACGTTGATGCCGGCCTCGAGCGCCCGATGGTAGATCACGTGCGACGCATCGCCGGTTATGAACAGATCGAGGGCTTCCGCGATCGCTTCCTCCACCACATACGGCGCCCCGCCGGAAACGATTCCGACGCGTCCGCTCACGTCCGGACCGAACGGTAAGATCGCCAGCACTGCCGAGCGGTCGTTAAACAGTTGCGCCACAACCTGCTCGAGCCGAGCCGGCTCAGGAAGCCGGCCCTGATACCCCACCGTCCGACCGCGAATACTGCCGAACGGCTGCAGCTCTTCTATCCCGAGCTCACGCATCATTACCGCGTTGTTCCCGATCGAGGGGTGTTCGTCCAGCGGCAGGTGGATGGCGTACAGCGCCAGATCGTTCTCCAGCAGCGTACGGAGGCGCTCGTAGTGCGTGCCGGTGACCGGCTGCTCATGGCCCCAGAAGATGCCGTGATGCACCAAGAGCATATCCGCGCCGAGCTCAGCCGCGCGCCGAAACGTCTCGAGGCAGGCATCCACGGCCACCGCAACGTGCCGCACCTCGGGATTGCGACGTCCGACCTGTAGGCCGTTCACTGAGCGGTCCAGGCCCTCAAACTCGCTCAACGCGAGCCATTCACGCAGTCGAGCATCCAGTTCGTGCAATTGCATCGTGGTCATTATACCGTCGTGACCTTGCTTTTGAAAGTGGCGCGACTCCGCAACCGGACCAAATCGACATGCAGGTCCGCTTTGGGCTATTATACGCACACAATGTCCGACCAACGTACTAAAGACCCCAAGCTGTCGGCGGACGCGCACGTGCTGGCGTTCGACCAAGTCCGCTTCCATATAGACCCCGACTCGATCCCCGATTCCGAGCAGGCACCGGCGCAATTCGGCATCATCGGCCAGCCGCGCGCGATACAGGCGCTGCGGATGGCAATAGAGATGTCGGCGAAAGGCTACAACGTATTCGTGACCGGCCCGGCCGGGACCGGTAAGCGCACCGCGATTATGAAGCTACTGCGCGAACGCCGCCCGCCGGAAGGCGCGCTCAGTGACTGCGCCTACGTCCACAACTTCCGTAGTCCTTACGAGCCGCGCGTGCTCTATTTTCCGCCAGGGCGGGCGCGAGCATTTCGCGGGGCAATGCACGGTCTGATCGAGCGTATCAGCGACCGCCTGCAGGTGGTGTTCGAGGACAAGCATTACCAGAAGCGGCGTGAGGAGATTCTCCTGGCCTCGGAGAACGCCGAACAGGAGCGCATCGCCGAGTTCGAAACGCGCCTCGACAAGGCAGGGTTTCAGATCGTTCGCTCGGCCGAGGACGAGGACCGCCCCGACATAGCGCCGATGCTCGACGGGAAACCGGCGAGTTTCGATGAAATACAGCGGCAGGCCGTAAACGGCGAGATCGATCAGTCGCGCCTCGAACAGATCCGCGAGAACTATTATCGCTTCATCGACGAGATGAACCGGATCTTCGCCAAGCTACGCGTCAATCGCAACGAAATGCGCCGCAAGCTCGTTGAGCTACAGGCGGCCTCTGTAGAGCCCCAGCTGAACGAGGAGATCAGTCGGCTGAAGACCGAGTTCCCGGGTGAACGGGTTGCGGCGCACCTGGAGGCGATGCGCGAGGCAATTCTCACCGGCATCGAGGACTTTGCCCCCGAGAGCGTCGTTTCCCCGGCCGCCGGACCAACCGGATCAGGCGGGTCGAGCGCACCGAGCAGCGGTGCGCACTCCGACTCGGATCACGGCGATCGCAACCGTTTCGCCCGTTTCGACGTGAATATCCTCGTGGAGCATACCGACAGCGATCGCCGCCCGGTGGTGTTCGAAGGCAGCGCCGATTATGCCAAGCTCTTCGGCACTATAGAACCGTCGGGAGACGGCTCGGACGACGGGAGTCCCACCTTTATGAGCCTGCGAGCGGGCTCAATTCTGCAGGCTTCGGGCGGATTTCTCATACTGCGCGCCCAGGACATTCTGACGCAGGAGGACGCCTGGAACGCGCTCAAACGCACCCTCCAGGACGGGACAACCGAGATCCGCACCGTCCCCGGCCCTTACTCTCATCCAAGCGGTCTGAAGCCCGAGCCGATTGAGGTGACGGTAAAGGTGATCGTGATGGGCAACGAGCACATCTACGATATTCTCTACAACCAGGATGAAGAGTTCGGGAAGCTGTTCAAGATCCCCGCCGAGTTCGATGCGGTAATGGAACGCGACGAGCGCAATACCGCCGAGTACGTCGCGTTTATGCGGATGATACAGACCGAGGAGCAGCTGCTTCCGCTTGAATCCGATGGAATCGCTGCGGTGGTCGAGCACGGCGTTCGGCTTGCCGAGTTCCGTAACCGGCTCAGCACCCGGTTCTCGCGTATCGCCGATCTTCTACGCGAGGCCGACTACTGGGGGCGCCGGCAGAACGGAGCCCGCATCACCCGGCGCGAGGTGGAGGAGGCGCTAGAACAGCGGCGTTACCTCTACAACCTGCCGGAGGAGAAGATCGACGAGCAGATCCTTTCGCACGAGCTCCTGATTGCCGTCTCCGGATCGGCAATCGGCCGCATCAACGGCCTCGCGGTAATCGACCGCGGGTATTACTCCTTTGGACGTCCGATGGTGATCACGGTGCGCACCTCGCCCGGCGACGACGGCATCATCAACATAGAGCGCGAATCCGGACTGTCCGGCGAGTTGCACGACAAAGGGGTATACATCATCGAGGGGTATCTGCAGTCCAAATACCTGCGCGAGCATCCGCTGTCGGTACGAGCGAGCATCTGCTTCGAGCAGTCGTACGTGGAGGTGGACGGCGACTCGGCGAGCTCTAGCGAGATCTACGTTCTGCTCTCGGCGATCGGCGAGGTGCCGCTGCGTCAAGACATCGCCGTGACCGGCTCAGTCAACCAGATGGGTGAGCTACAGGCGGTCGGGGGTATCAGCGAGAAGATCGAGGGGTTTTACGAGGTTTGCCGTAAGCTCGGCGTCACCGGTTTGCAGGGCGTCATCATTCCGCGCGGCAATATCGAGAACCTGATCCTCTCGCGCGAAGTCCAGGAGGAGATTCGCCGCGGGCGCTTCCATATCTGGGCGGTGAACACCATCGACCAGGGTATCGAGATCCTGACCGGATTGCCGGCCGGCGTACGCACCCAACGGGGCCCGTTCCAGGCCGGTACCGTCAACTCGTTCGTCGAAAAGCGCCTGCGCGAGATGGCCGAACAGATGCGCCGGTTCGGAGGCAGATGAGGACCGGCGACCGCCCGGGCGGCCGCTCACGAAACCGGCCGATAGCCGGTCTCGCAGATTCGTTTCTCGCCGGAGTCTTGACATATTGGGGATCGGACTTATACTCTACATCAGAGGTTGGCACTAGGGGTTCCGGAAGATGCCGAAAAAGGTAGATGAATCGAAGATCATAAAGGCGGCACGGAGTGGCATACCCCTTACCGTTAAGTCCTACACGCTTCCGCACGAAACCGAAGTTTACCTGGAAGAGATCCTCGCGGTGTTCCTGCGTGAGATGGGGCAGGATAAGCTGAAAGATCCGCTCGCGTACTGCCTGCGGGAGCTGGCGGTGAACGCCAAAAAGGCGAACACCAAGCGTGTATATTTCGAGGAGCTCAGTCTCGATGTCGGCGATGAAGAGGATTACCGCCGCGGGATGGAGACCTTTAAGCAGAACACCCTCGACAATATAGATTACTACCTCGAGAAGCAGAAAGACGCCGGCCTTTACGTACGGGTGGTGTTCCACGCCAAAGGAAAGGATCTGCGACTTGCGGTCTGCAACAACGCTGAGATCGTACGTCGCGAACAGATCCGCGTCTACGATCGAATTGCCCGCTCGCGCGCCTTTGATTCGCTCGAGGAAGCGCTCTCCACGGTGCTCGACGACTCTGAAGGCGCGGGGCTCGGGATCGTCATTCTCATTCTCATGCTCAAGAAGATCGGCCTCGATGAAGACGCGTTCGATATCGACTACGAGGGCAACGAGACCGTCGCGCAGGTGCGTATCCCGATGTCGGAGGTGCGGGTCGAGAACCTAGAGATGATCTCGCAGCGTATCGCCGACGAGATCGAGTCGTTGCCGCGATTTCCTGAGAACATCGCGCAGCTGCAGGCGATGATCTCCGACCCGGACATTGAGCTCGCCGAGATAGCGCGCCAGGTCAGCACCGACCCGGCATTGACGGCCGACCTGCTAAAGGTGGTCAACTCAGCCCAGTTCATGCTGCCGAAGAAGGTCGACAACATCGTGGAAGCGGTCAAGCTCGTCGGGATGCGGGGGCTGCGTAACCTGCTGTACTCCTATGGAACCCAGAAGGTACTCGGACACGATGGTCCGGCGACAAAGCAACTCTGGGAGCACTCGTATCAGAGTGCTTTCTATGCCTACCACCTGGCCAAGAGCATCACGCGTAAGAAGCATATTCTGGACGATGTGTTCGTCGGAGGAATCCTGCACGACATGGGGAAGATCATCTTCGCCTCGGTGCACCCGGAACTGATTCAGAACATCCAGCGCTTCTGCACCGACAAAGGTATCCCGGTTGAGCTGTTTGAGGACCTTGCGAGTGGGCTAAATCACGCCGACATCGGCGCGATGATCGCCGAGAAGTGGAACTTCCCCGATGCTCTCGTTCACTCCATCAAGTATCACCACGCTCCGTCCGACGCACCGCCCGATCATCTCGACGTAGTGCTGACGGTGTATCTGGCCAACGTGCTCTGCCACTATCGCAACACCGGCATGCGCCTGGAACAGATCGATCCACTTGCGCTCGAAGAGTTCCGGATCGAATCGGAAGAGCACCTGCTGAGAATAGAAAACCGCCTCTCCAAGGCTTTTCAGCGCGAGGCGCGCTCAATCACCGCGCAGGTCTAACCGGTCACCCGGCTCAGGTCGGCGTGAGAACTGCCCCGCACTGTGTTGGTGTTATCCGGAAGCGGTGGCGCGGGAGCTTCGCTCACGACGGCTGAGGTCGGCGTGCCAACAGTAGAGCAGTATACCCACCGCCACCGCCGCATTGAGCGAGCGTTTCCGCCCCGGAGCCGGGATCGAGACTCGGCCGGCCGAGCGGTCGGCGAGCTCAAGCGCCCCGGGAGAGAGACCAAGCTCCTCGCTACCGATGAGCACGAGCCCGTGGTCCGGGAACGCGTACTCCCCGATCGGGCTTCCCCCGGTTTCCAAAGCCAGCAGCGGCAGATCGAGCGCGGCCAGCTCTTCCAGAGGCTGCCGGCGGGTCGCGAGCATCTCAAAGCCGCCCATCGCCGCGCGACGCGCGCGCTTGTGTTCCGGCGAGACCGACTCCGGACACAGCACGAGCTCCGGCAGCCCAAACGCCGCCGCGGTTCGTGCGATCGCCCCGAGGTTGAACGGCGAGCGAATGCGCTCGAGAAACAGCCGCGCACCGTCGAGGGCGGGCGCGGGCGCGGGCGACGAGCCGCTGGACGACAGCCCGCTCAGTGGCACGCCCGCCGGCGCTTCGAGGTCCCAATCGGCGGCTTCATGACCCACCGCCTCGCTGAGCGCGTGGAGCAGATCGTTCACGGCGCGGAGCACCAGGTCTTCCGAGACCGCGTTCGCAGCGCGCTCCGGCGGCTCGAGGGTGTCGCTGAGCAGCTCCTGTACGCGCGCCGCCTGCCGTCTCACCCGCTCGGGAACAGACCCATCAGCGCTAATGAGCTCGGCGAGATCGCGCCAATAGCGGTCGCGCGTGGCATTCGGGTCACCGCTGCGAAGCAGCCCCTCGAACCGGACGAGGAGCCGCACCATTTTGCGCCGGCGGGTAGCGTCAGGTTGGCGAGCAAGTTTGCGAATCGTGATCATGCGGCACTCAGGGTGGCTCGCCGGCGTTCAGAACGCGAGCTTGATGAGCTCGTACAGCTCCTGCGACGATAACGGCACCGGGCTGTAGTGCACCATTTCGAACTCGGCCGCGGTTTCAGCCACGTCAACCATGTCATCAAGCGCGAGGTCGAAGTCACGCAGACGTGAAGAAAGCTTGAGCTGCCCCATCATCCTGCGCACCGCGCGCGGCGCCTTTGCCGCGTCATCGGCAGCGCTGATGCCGTCGACATCCTCACCAAGTGCGACGCTTAACCTACCGATGCGTTCCGGCCGAGCCGGGAGGTAGAACTCCAGGACGTGCGGCAGCAGAACCGCGGCGATCCAGGCCTTGGGCACCCCATACCGGGCGTTGATCGCATAGCTCAACGCGGCCGCAGGTCCCTGCGAGCTGGTGGACAGGCCAAGCGCACATAATAGCGCTGCTTCGTAGCCGCGCGTGCGAGCGCGTATGTCACCCGCGTCTTTGACCGTCATTCGCACCGCGTCGGTGAGCAAACGCACCGCCTCCAGCAGAAAGGTGTCGGAGAGGAAGTTCGCGCGGCTGGAAAGATACCCCTCGCAGGCGGCGAGCAGCACATCCAGGAGCGACGCGGCGACCGATTTCTGCGAGAGGGTCATGCTAAGACGCGGATCAAGCAACACCGCTTTAAGCGCTTCGGTGCCGGTGCGCGCCAGGCGGGCGGAGCTCGATGCGCTGTCGGTCAGGACGCAGAAATCGCGGAACATGAAATGATCCCGGATTGCGGTGGGAACCTCGATATAGGCGACTTCATGCGGCCGTTCTGGTCGGCCGCTTGTCGGAGGCCCATCGGGCTCAAAGAGGTCGGCGATCTCAACGCCCCGCTGCAGCGCGGCCGATGCACACCGAGCAACCGTCAGCACGTTCATTCCTCCCATGCCGATGACCGCATGGGCCTGGGAGGCGCGCGCGAGCGAAAGAATCTCCGAGGCAACCCGGTCCGTAGCGCCGACAAGCAGCTCGTCGTAGATGATGCAGTCGATGTTCTTCTTGGCCAGCAGATCACGCGCCCGCGGCACGCTTCTCTCGTCACTCAAGACCGACTCAGTCACGAGCAGCGCCCGGTTGGCGTACTGTCCGGTGATCACGCCGACGCGGTTTACCGCGTCCAGACCGAAGATCGTCTTAGCCGGTGCCTGAAACACGAGATCCGCCATGATCGCTCCTTAGATTGCGATACGAGACAAGCTCACCGAGATACATGCAGCATCCCGCGGCGCGGCGCGGCCGGCTCACTCCGTGTCGAAGAGACCGATGATCCGTTCAGCGACGGTATTCAGAACGACGTCATCGATGTAGTTGGGGTCCTGGAGCTTGTTTTTTACTTCCTGAACACGGTCGGCACGCACAT
>PUPD01000057.1 GCA_003552985.1 Spirochaetaceae bacterium | reverse complement strand
GGATGCCTACCGTATAGGGGCGAGTCGGTGTAAACCCGTCCTGTTCGGGAGCAAACCCGTTGAACATGAGCTCCTGGCGGCGGCTGACGTAATCGAACACCGGCACGTCTTCGACCTTCTTACGGGTGTTTGCGTACTTGTTACAGCGTCCGCCGAACATGTAGCGATGCCCGTTGACCGTCAGAACTTGAATCGGGCAGAGGTTCTCGCAGGCACGGCAGGTGATGACGCGGTCGTAACTGATTTCGCGCTCGATAAGCGCCTCGAGGTCGAAGGCCGACTCGTCGAGCAGTCCGTCGGCGTGCTTGCGCTTGGCGAGCAGGGCAACACCGAAACAGCCGGTAAGCTCCGGACTGGGGGGTACAAGGATGTCTTTGTTGAGGAACATCGCGAAAGCCGGCGGCACGGCGCTGTTCTTGGCAACCCCGCCCTGGAGGAACACCTTGCCGCCGATTGTGCGGTTGCCCACCACGCGGTTGAGATAGTTTGAGACAATGGAGGTCACGATACCGGCGGTGATGTTCTCACGCGTGGCGCCGTGCTGAATGGCTTTGCGGATATCAGAGTTGATGAAAGCTGAACAGTGCTCGCCGAACTTAAGCGGGGCGTCGGCCGTGAGCGCGACCGGCCCGATCTCCCGGATGTCCCGTATGTTGAGGTCGGCCTGCGCGGACTCTTCGATGAACGAGCCTGTGCCGGCTGAGCATGCTTCGTTCATCGCGTAATCAATCGGCACGCCGTTCTTCAAAAAGACGTACTTGGCGTCCTGGCCGCCGATCTCAAAGATGGTCTCTACCTCGTCGTCAAAGTAGGCGGTGCCTACCGAATGTGCGATGATCTCGTTGTACACACCTTGCGTTTCAAGAAATACGCCGAGAATCTCTCGTGATGATCCGGTTGTAGCCGCAAGCGGGATTCGCACCGGCTGATCGCCGATGTCCGCGCGCACCTTGTCGACGAGCATCGACAGGCAGTTCTTGAGCGCCGCGACCGGATCGCCGTGTGTACGTCCGTAGTGAGAGGCCACAATACGCTCGGTCTCCATGTCGATGAGGCAGGCCTTCGTGGTTGTAGAGCCGCCGTCCACGCCGAGGATGTACTCTCGATCGGGCCTCACGCTGTCGCCCTGGGCGTCAAAATAGGTCACCCGGTCCTGCCAGTCGCGCAGCGCATCGAGGGTGCCGAAGCCAATCGTGCTCGGACGCAGCAACGAATCGATCGGCGGAAGCGGGGTTCCGTTCTCACGCGCCAGCACCGCGGCGCCGAGCGCCTCAAAGTAAGGGGCTTCGGGGGGGACGAGAAACTCAACCTCGGGGCACTTTTCACGAATGAAGCGTACGATATGTCGGTTGCGGGTGATCCCACCGGTGAGGAGGACTCGGCCGGAATGGATGCGGGCACGCGAGAGAAAGTCGGCGACCTTACCGGCCATCACATTGCTTAGTGAGACGACGATGTCGTGCTTCTTTGCCTGACCTTTGTTGAGGCGGTGCGTACAGTCGCTCTTCATGAACACCGAGCACCGGGTTGAGAGCGAAAGAATACGCGCATCGTCGGGGACGGTCTCAACATCCTCGAGCGTCATGTCCATACGACCGAGCTGTTGACGAAAGAACTCCCCGGTTCCGGACGCGCACTTGTTGCCGGAAAAGTTGTTGACGATCTTGCCGTCCGAGTCAATCGTGTACACGATCAGGTCCTCACCGCCCATCGTGACGACTGCGTCGACCTCAAGCCCCTTATGCTGCAGCGCTGTTTCTATGCTTATCGGCTCAATAGTATTGCCGGTGTTGAACAGGTAGCGCCCTTCCGTCCCGGTCACGAGCGTCTTTACGCCGGCGGGAACTGCCTCGTTCGAGAGCATGCTGCGCACGGTGCTCTTGACGTCACCGTCGTGCGGCAGCACCGAGCTCCAGGTGACGGTCTCACCGTCGAGCAGTACAGCCTTGAGACTCGAAGACCCTACGTTAATGCCTAAACTCACCATTCGGTGCGCCTCTCTGCAATAGTGAAGTATGGTGCTCGTTGCGGCGCAATTTGCATACCGCGACGGACAACAATATCTACGATAACGTTTTAGTGGACCATTTGGCAACTGTTTGGCAACTGTCTCAACCGCATATGCCGAGACCATTATCGCACCGAGGGCAGCGGCCGAGACTTCAGCGCGGCAAAAACTTGCCGGCGCGCGGACCAGCAACTTCGCCGGCGTCCTTCCGGCATTGGGGTGGTATACTCCAATCGTGAGATGCTATAACTACGACGATTGGCGATACGGATATGCAAAAGGGAGGGCACGATGAGCGTACATATTCGGGCCGAGCGTGGGGATGTGGCGGAGACGGTGCTTCTACCCGGTGATCCGCTGCGCGCCAAGTACGTCGCCGACACGTATTTGCAGGATGCCCGCCTGTTCAACGAGGTTCGCGGAATGCTCGGTTACACCGGCACCTGGAAAGGTGCTCCGGTTTCGGTGATGGGGACCGGCATGGGGATGCCGTCGCATAGCATCTATGTTCACGAGCTCATTCACGATTTCGGGGCGAAGCGCCTCGTCCGTATCGGTTCCTGCGGCGCCATACACGCTGAGCTGCAGCTGCGCGACGTGCTGCTGGCGATGAGCGCCTGCTTCGACTCCAACCTAAATCAGCAGCGCTTCGGAGGCATGGGGTTTGCGCCGACCGCGGATTACGCGCTCCTATCGTCAGTCTACACCGCAGCCGAGGCTATGGGGATCCCGGTGCGCGTCGGGAGCATCCTGTCGTCAGACGAGTTCTATAGCGAAGATCCGGACTGGTGGCGTTTGTGGTCGTCCTACGGAGTGCTGGCGGTAGAGATGGAGAGCGCGGCGCTCTACACGCTCGCGGCCCGCGCGGGCGTGCAGGCCCTGAGTGTTCTCACGGTTTCGGATTCCATCGTGCGCGGCGAAGCTCTCAGCAGCGAGGAACGCGAGCGCGGGTTTAGCGAAATGGCCGAGCTGGCCCTATCGCTCGCCTGAAGTCGAGCCCGGCTTCAAATCGGCATGCGCGCGTTCTTTTGCCGGTAAGGAATCTCGATAGGATCGGGCCCCGGTGTGTAGAGATGGTCGCCCACCTGTAGCATAAGTAGTTCGGCGCTGGAGTCCAGAAGCTCACAGCTTACCCGTATGAGCTCCGGCATCACTTCACACGAGAACAGGTTCGAGCGGTGGCGCAGTGAAAACGTGAGACTGTTCCATTGGCGCGGCAGGTCGGGGTTCATAACGATACGGTCGCGGAATAGGTTCACGCCGGCGAAGTTCTCAACGATAATGCCGAGCGTGCCCGCCATTACGCCGCAGTGGATGGCTTCACGGGTGGTACCACCCTGGGTGTCGTAGATATCGCTGCGGAGCCCTTCCATAAACCAATGCCATGTATCGTTGCGGTGGCCCTCAATATAGCGTGCAATCGCCGAGTGCACGATGTAACTGAGCGTGGAACCGTGGCTTGTGCGTTCGAGGTAGTATTCGTAGTTCCTGGTGACGAGTGTTTTCTCGTCGTCAACCAGATAGCCCATCGCCTCGAGCGTACGCCGCACCTGTCCCGGCGAAAGAACATAGAACAGCATCAGGGTGTCGGCCTGCTTGCACACCTGGTAACGATCCGGCGAATCGCCCTCGGCCTTGAGAATGCGGTCCAGCCGGCGAATGTTGTCGTAACGCCGGCGGTAGGACTCCCAGTCGAGCTCGTCCAGGTCACGGAAACCGTCGAACTGCGAGATTATGCCGTCATCGCCGATTGGCACTGCCAGCCGGCTCGAGACGTCACGCCAACGCTGTAGCTCAGTGCGCTCGTCGAAACCGATTTTCGTGCAGACCGCTTGGCGAACCCGCGCCGGCTGATGATTCCAGGTTTCCTCGGTCTTGTGCATGATCCATGCGGTGAGCACGTTCGTGTACGCGTTGTCGCGCAGACCGCCCTCGTCTGCATCCGGGTACTTCTCGTGGAACTCATTCGGGCCCATGACACCGTTGATGTGATAGCGGCCGTCGGCCTGGTCATATTGAGCTTTGTCGGCCCAGAAACGGCAGATCTCTATGAGCATCTCGAGCCCGTAGCGCTCCATGAACTCCGTGTCATGAGTGGTGTAGAAGTAGGTCCAGATGTCGTAGGCTATCGCCAGCGAGACATGCCGCTGGTTCCTGCTGAGGTCGGGGTCCCAAGCGCCTGAGCGTGGGTTGTAATGTAGCTCCTGAGTCTCTTCTCCGCCGTCCTCCCCAGACTGCCACGGAAACATCGCTCCGGAGAGCTCGTGTTCGCGTGCCAGGCTTCTAGCGGCTTCGAGCCGGCGGTAACGGTACAGCAAATGCCCGCGCGTGACCTCAGGGAACCGGAGATTATAGAATGGTTCGATGAACAGCTCGTCCCAAAAGACATGACCACGGTATGCTTCTCCATGAAGTCCACGAGCGGTGAACCCCACATCCTGAGAGCTGCTGGTAGGCGACGCGGCGGAAAGCAGATGGTAGGTGTGCAGTCGCACTACTCGCTGGGCGAACCGGTCCGGTTCTATCTGCATGTCGGCGGTTTTCCAGAGCTGATGCCAGCGCTCACAATGCACTCTGAGCGCACGCTTGAACTGCTGGGGTTCGAGCCCGTAGTGGTCAGCCAGTCGGCGTGCATCGGCGGAGGGGTTCTCGCTGTCACGGTCGCGCGAACTGTAGATCGAGACGACCTTTCGAAGCGCATAGGTGCTCCCCTGCTCGACGCTGAAGCGCGAAAGCTCGGTGATGTAGGCGCGTCCGCGCTCGATCTCTATATCGCGGTCAACACGCCGGTTGTCCTGCGTGAGCGTGTGCCGCGCGTCCATGTAGATATTCACTTTGGACTGATTGGTCCGGGTATGTAGCTCGATCCGGCCTTCACGCTCGCCGGTATGCACGCCCTCGAGATGACGCTTGTTTAGGCCACGGTAGCGGGGCACCCCGTAGTTCATCACCGTACCGTCCAAGGTTGACTTCAGTACCACCGGCTTGCTGTAGTTAAGAGGCGTCAGTCGATACTCGATTCCTGCCAGATGCGGTTCCACCATACTGACAAACCGCTGCGTTTCAATTTCGGTGCGGTGACCGTGTTGATCACGAATCCGCACTCTGCGCCGCACTACTGCGTTGCGCATATCGAGCGAGTGTTCGTACTCTTCGATCGTACAGCTCCCGAGGATACGGCAGAAGGAGCTCTCGCCGATCTTAAGCTCGATCAACAACCAGTTCGGAATATTGACGAAGTCCGAGTTATAAATCGTGCGGCCGTGCATCTCGGTTCCAAGCGTGTTCCACAAGCCGGCAATGTAGGTGCCGGGGTAGTGAATATCGGTGAACATTCCGGCGCCGCAATACGCCCCGCGCGATCCGATATAGCCGTTGCCTACTGTGGTAAGCGACTCACGCAGCATCTCCTGTTCCGGCCGAAACTGATGATACGTGAGCTGCCAAGCATCTTGGTGTCGTTCCGTTTCGAACCAGTGGCGAACGCGCTCGTAGGACAGCTCGCGCGGGCTTGAAACGAGCAGATCGGCTCCGTGTTCGCGCAGCACCTCTGCGTCCGCGTGCCATGTCACGCCGACAAGTAACCCGAAGTTTCCGCGCGCTCCGGCAGTTATACCTTCCCGCGTCGCCTCCACGAGCATGCATTCGCTCGGCGACACCTCGAGGTTGTCCGTGGCTAGCACAAAACCCTCCGGGTGCGGCGCTACCGGAAGGGCGAGCTCCAGCACGTCGTTCCCGTCGATCACGGTGTCGAGCATTTCCAGCAGACCGGCCTGCGCGAGTACGTCACGACAGTTTCGGCTGGCGGAGACGACCGCGGTCCGAATCTCGTGTGCGCGCAGTTCCCCAATGAACTCCACGACGTTCTCCGCCAGCCGCACGCCGCGTTCGGCAAGCAGGACGCGAAAAAGCTCGTTCTTTCGATTGGCGACGCCGCACACCGTGTGTTTACCCGGTGCGTCACTGGGGTGACCGTGTGTCAAATGGATATCGCGTGATCGGAAGAACTCCGCCACCGCTCCGTAACGGGGGCGCCCGTAAACGCACGGCAGGTAATCATGCTCGTAATCGAACTCGCGTCTGACGCCGTGGTCAATCCCGGTCAGCACGTTGTCAAACGTACGTTTCCAGGCCTCGAAGTGTAGTTCCTCGGTTCCGGTAACTACAGCATGCAGCTCAAAGACGGCGCCTTTCCATACTGTCATAGATCACGCTCCATCCCAAGGTACCGAGACCCAGCACCAGCGCGTCAGGCCGAGTGACGAAGACCGATTGTGGTGCCTGACGCTCAACCTCGCGCTTGAGTTGGTCGTCCTCGGTTACGAAGACCACGCGGAGGTCTTCGGCCGTTGAAGCTGCCGCGGTCACCATCGGAAGGTCCGATGCGGTGTCGCCACACACAAGGACCGAACCGGTAAGGTCGAGCCCAACAGTGCGGTCAACGTAGCTGATACCGTCGCCCTTATTGAAATCGCGATCACCTTCGTCGCGAGTAAGCAGGATCTCGATATCGTAGCCGGTGTCTTCAATGCGGAAGGCTTCGCCTTTGGGGTCGAGCCTGCTCACGAGCTCGCGCACGGTTTCCAGAAACTGCAGGGAGCGGCCGACCTCGATACTGCCATAGATGTCCTGCCGCGCTACGGTGGTTTGACCGACCTTGCGTTGGATGCCTGATCCAATCAGCGCGAGCTCTTCGTGCTCGTGCGACTCAAGGAGGTCTAGCAGCGCGCCGTTGAGCGCATCGAGTTTCTCCTGTTTAGCGGGCTCGATCGGGGTTTGATGCCGTCTGCCGGTGGTATCGAGCAACTCGCGTCCTTTTGAGCCGGCGAGCAGGAAGCGATCCGTGGGTTGCACGCTGAGCGAAAGCAGCCCGTGGTCGGCGAGCGGAGCCGATGTCAGAATCAGCGCACGCCGAGTGCGGGCTTGTGCAAAGCGGGTAAGGTGAACCGCGTTGTAGGCCGACTGCACCGATGAGCGGTAGCGACCGCAATAGTTGTTGACAGTACCGTCTCGGTCGGTGATGAAGACCGCTTCGGCGCCGGGTACCGACAGGTCGCACACCGCAGCTATCTCCGCAGCCATCCCGGGAGAGTGATCGCAGAGCCTCTCCCTCAACGCAGACTCGCCTTCGTCGAGGAAAATGAGGTCCTTCTCCAGTTCAGCGATCTCGTAATCCACCGCGATTGCCGTGCGCTTTCCACCCGGCTTGGTTAACAGCTCACACATGCCGTCGTGTCGTTGATGAGCGCGGAGGGTCTCGAGCGTCGCGCGCAAGCCGTTACGGCCGCGTTGTGAGCGCGAGTCATCGGCGAAGTCACAACTGCCTGCCGCGAGCACATGTTCCACAATGGCGCGCCGCAGCGGGACTGTTGCTGTAATGAGGTCGTAGAATTCCGCCAGCGTTTCGAGCCTTGGCATAAAAGCCGCCCCTATTACCAATATACCAAGCATTCGGTGTTTGAGACGAACGGTTTGACCGTCTTCGGTACGCACTAGTAACCTTAATACTATAATTTAGGTCAATAATTTAAGGAGGAATCACGATGCAAAGATGGCGTTGGGTGCATCCGGCCAAGATCACGTTACTTCCGCTGATGATGCTGGTGGTGGCTTGTGCGAGCGCGGTTGCGAACGATCTGGAGTTTGACGAGACCGGATATCAAGCCGAAGCGGTGGTCCGCGGGCTCGAAAACCCGTG
>PUPD01000228.1 GCA_003552985.1 Spirochaetaceae bacterium | reverse complement strand
CGTGATCCCGCGCATGATAAGCGCCGAGTATGAACAATCAAAAGATCGTCGTAACCGGTATTGGAGTGTACTCGGCTGTCGGCAACAATCGGCAGGAGTTTTGGCATGGGCTCACCAACGGGGTATCCGGAGCGGACGAGATAGCCGCCTTCGACGCATCCGATCACAAATGCCGTGTCGCCGCAGAGATAAAGCAGTTTGCCCCCGAGCGCTATCTCTCGAACAAACGCATCCGGCGCATGGCGCGGTTCTCTCAGCTCGCCTCCTGTGCCGCGCTGCAGGCGGTGGATGACGCCGGCCTTGAGCTCGAACGCGAGAACCGTGCTCGGGTCGGGTGCGTTATCGGCAGCGCCGCCGGCGACTACGAGCACCTCGAAGCTCAGTATCGGACACTGGTCGAGAAGGGGCCGGGGTTCGGCAACCCTCTTGCGGTGCCGAAGATCATTCCGAACATGTCTTCAGCGAACGTCGGCATTGACCTCGGGATACACGGGCCGAACCTTGGGATGGTAACTGCGTGCGCCTCCGGAGCACACGCCATCGCGATCGCTGCGACGCTGCTGCGCGCCGGCGGAGCCGATGTGATGCTCGCGGGCGGGTCCGAATCTACAATCACTCCCCTGGTGGTCGATGCATACGCGTGTATGGGGGTCCTGACCGCGCGCAACGACAATCCCGGGGAAGCCTCACGCCCGTTTGATACCGACCGGGACGGGTTTGTTATCGGCGAGGGCGCCGCGGTCCTGGTGCTCGAGACCGAGGCCCACGCCCGCGCGCGCGGCGCTGAACCGCTTGCGGTATTCGCCGGTTCCGGCATGACTACCGATGCGTACAGCATCGCGATCCCGGAACCGGACGGCAGGTGGGCTGCCGCGGCAATCCAGAGCGCCCTGGCGGAGGCCGGGCTCAACGCCGAGGCGGTCGGCTATATCAACGCGCACGGCACATCCACCAAGGCCAACGACAGGATCGAGACGCTCGCTGTCAAATCGGCCCTCGGCGATCACGCCTATCGCGTGCCGATCAGTTCAAACAAGTCCATGATCGGTCATACGCTCGGTGCCGCCGGGGCGGTTGAAGCGGCGGCAACGGTGCTCGCCGTCCACAGCGGCGTGCTTCCGCCCACCATTAACTACAGAACTCCCGACCCTGACTGCGACCTCGACGTTATCCCCAACGAGGCGCGGGAGCAACGGGTGACGGCGGCTATCTCCAACTCGTTCGGCTTCGGCGGGCAGAACTGCGTTCTGACGTTTACTCGCGCGTAGCGCAAGGCGGGTAGCACGTATGCCGTTGATTCGTGCCCACAGGCTGTATGAGAGAACCGTTGAGCTGCTGACGGCTGAGGGCCTGGAAAGCCGGGATGCGCAGGCAGTGGCAGACCACCTTGTGAGCGCCGAGCTATGGCAGCGTCCCACGCACGGCGTCTCGGTGAGGCTGCCCAAAATCCTGGACGAGGTCCGTAACGGCTTGGGGACGCGCCGGCCCGAGGTAGCGGCCGACAACGGCAGCGCCGTCGTGATAGACGGTCACGACGGCTTCGGATTCGTGAGCGGCGCACGTGCTGCAGAGCTCCTGATTGAGCGTGCGCGCCGGCACCGTATTGCGGCGGTCGCGGTTCGTAACTCCGGTCACACCGGGCTCATGGCGTACTACCTTCGGATTGTGGCGCGCGGAGAGGTGGCCGGGATCGCGTTCGCCCACTGCATGCCGCTGATGGCGCCGCACAATGCTTCGACCGCGTTCTTCGGCACTAACCCCGTAGGGTTCGGCTTTCCGGCCGATCCGGACCCGGTGATCGTGGACTTCGCCACCTCAAAACTCACCTACGGAGAGGTGGCGCGTTGTGCACAGCGCGGCGAAGCGCTGCAGGAGGGCTGCGCCGTAGACGGCGAGGGCAACCCCACCACCGAACCCGAGGCGGCGAGGCAGGGGGCGCTGCTCCCGTTCGGCGGACACAAGGGGAGCGCGCTTGCGCTCGCGGTACAGCTCCTCGCCGGCCCGCTCATAGGCGCGCTGCCGGTACCGGAGCCGCGGGTCGGCTACGGGCTGCTGCTGCTCGGGATCGCGCACGACGCGTTTCAGAGCACAGCGCAGTACTACGGCGCGGCAGACGAGCTGCTGCAGGCGTATCAAGCCGTCGCCACGCAGGACGGGCGGGGTCCGCACGTTCCCGGTCAGCGCTTCACACGCACGCTCGACACCGATCCCGGAACTGAGCTTGATATCACCCCCGAAACCGCGCGCCTCCTGGGCGTGGAGGGCGGGTCGAGCGAGGACCACTCGAGCAGCCGGTCGGGCGGCGGCTAACCGCGCCGGAACTGACCAGCGGGGCGTCTGCGGTGTTCGCGGCCGGGCTATGTGCTTTCTTCCAGAAGCAGCTTGAGGTTCTCACCTTCCTGCTGCATATGCTGCCGCACGGCGTCGAGCTCTTTCCGGTTCAACCATGCGCCGATAGGTCCGATACGGATGTGAATCTCCTGAACAACACGGCATCCGTTCCCCTCCGGCGTTATTCTGAACAGCATGCGCGGGAGAAAGAGACGGATCGCCCGCGAGGTAGGGCGGAACTCAATGTAGTCATCGGCAACGCGCACGTATCTCACCTTCTTGCGCTGCCGTTTGCCCGCGATCGTCTCGTCGAGCTCGCAGATCACTCCCGGCCTGACCCCTCGGCCTGCTATCCACCTGAACGCGTGGTGATCGGGGTGCCACCGGGTGTAGGTTTCCTCCATCTTGTCGAAGAAACTCAGAATCGCTGCGGGGCTCGTTCCGATTCGGGTTTCGGCGCTCAAAACCATGATGCCTCACAGGTTATTACCAAACGGAGCCATCTTCAAGCGCCGGTGTAGTCCGGTTGCTTGACCTCGACGCACTACGGTGGCAACCCTTGACAACATGCGCTGCAGCGCATACATTAGATGCTTAATAGCGCATGTATGCATATGCCGCCGGTCGGTGCGAAAGGGAGCAACGGCCAAGCAGGTGGCGGCGAGCGCGGAGACGGAAAGGAGTGCATATAAACTATGGAACGAGAACTACACGTACCCCCATTGGAGAAGTATCTCGCGATAATCATATTCCCGTTCATGGGGCTGGGCTTGCTGATCGGGACGTACTTCACCGCGTTTGCGCAGACCCTCCCGGCTATTCTTCCGGTCTGTCTGTTTCTGATGATCTATCCGACAATGCTCAACGTGCGCCTCGACGAGCTGGCCTCGGCGTTCCGCGACTGGAAGAAAGTGGGAGCGGTAACCGTGATGAACTTCATCGTATCTCCGGCGATCCTCTCTGCGCTCGGTTGGCTGGTGCTCAGCGATCATCCGGAGTTGCTGATGGGCGTTATTATCCTTTCGATTGCGCCCTGCATCGCGCTCGTGCTTGTCTGGACCTACCTCTCGAGCGCTAATCTGGCGCTCGCGGTAACGCTTGCCGGTGTGAACTCGCTTGTGCAGCTGGTTGCGTTTCCTGTCTACCTGCCGCTGCTGGCGAGTATCTACGGTCTGGAGCTTGCTCTGGCTTCCGGCGGTGCGCTTGCATTCGGCCCGATTGCGCAAGAGGTGATTGTGTACCTCGCGCTGCCGTTTGCGCTTGCCGTGATTACGCGCAGTTACTTTGAGCGCAAAAAAGGCCGCGAGTGGTTCGAGACACAGTACGTTCCCAAGGCGGGTCATATCGCGCCGATTGGTGTGCTCATAACCGTCACGACGATGTTCTCGATCGGCGGCAGGCACGTCGTGGAAACACCTTATCTGCTGCTGCTTGTGGCTATTCCGATGGCGGTTTTCTTTCCCCTGAACTGGTTCATCGGTTTGTATTTGAGTCACACGGTGATGAAGAATGACTACGGAGAGTCAATTGCGATTGCGTTCAGTTTTTCGGGCCGCAACCTTGAAGTGGCGATGGCGCTGGGCGCCGCACTGTTCGGTGCAGGCTCATTGACCGCGATGGCTACGGTCGCCGGTCCCGTGATCGGTATTCCGATGTGGATTATCATTTTGAACCTGGGCAAAAAGTATCTGTATCCACGGCTTACGAGCACACAGGCAGCACAGGGGGCCGTTGCGGCTGCGGCGGCAGGCGAGCCGGGGGACGGTTGAGAACCACCGCGCGGAAAGGGTGTCAACGGCACAGCGGAACGGCGGCGGGCGGCTTATTGGGTTTTCGGTACCCAGACCGAAACCGAACCTGCGTTGCAGCGAAACTCGGCGCGCCCGTCGCTGTCCGTCACTACCGGCTCGGCGACATGCTCGGTGAGGTCCAGGTAAGTGGTCTCCGGCGCACCGGTCTCCATATGCTTGGCACCGGCTTCGCCGTTACTCAGTACCACTGCCATACCACCGGGATGCTCCGCGTCGCCTTTGCGCGTCCACCCAACACAGTTGGGGTGGTCGAAGTAGTCGTACTGCTCACCGTACGCGTGCTGCCGGCGGGCGTGCAGGAACTTGTCGATCAGCCAGCGGTGACTTTCCATCCAGATCTCGTATTCCTCACCGTCATTGCCATGGTCTTTGTAGTGCGCGCCGTAATAGTCGGCCGCGAAGACGCATGGGTACCCGTCACGCCTCAGCAGGATCAAGGCGTAGGCGAGCGGCTTGAACCACGCTTCCACCACCGACTCAAGCGCCTGCAGCGGCTGTGAGTCGTGATTGCTCACCAGCGTCACCGCCAGGGTAGGGTGCGTCTGCACGAGCGTGCCGTCGAAGATCGAGCTGAGGTCATAGGTGTTGCCTTCTCTGCCGGCGGCCGCAAACCGGTAATGGAGGGTGACGTCGAACAGCATAAGGTTGCCATCGGTCCGCTCGATAAATTGCTCGAGCGCCGCGCTGTCGTCCGACCAATACTCGCCGACCGCGAACAGCTCTCTGCCGGCATGGCTGCGCAGGTGATGCAGCCAGTCGAGGAAGAAGCCCGATTTGACGTGCTTGACCGCGTCGAACCGGAAGCCGTCGACGCCGGTGGTATCAAGTAGCCACTCTCCCCAGTAGAATAGCTCTTTCTGCACGTCAGGGTTGTTGATGTCCAGATTGCAGCCCATCAGATAGTCGTAGTTGCCCTTCTCGAGATCGACGTCCTGGTCGAACGCCTTCCCTTCAAAAAGGTAGACCGCATTCACCTCTTCGCTGAACGCATTGTGGTCGGCGGCATTGAAGTGCCACCAATGCCATTCCAGCTCCGAGTACTTGCCGGCGCGGCCGGGAAAGGTGAAATGCGTCCAGGCCTTGATGGTCTGCAGCTCGCCGATCGGCTCGTTGCGGTTCTCGGGGTCGTACGGGGTAGCGTTGAGCTCTTCTTCCCCGTCGGCGCCGAGCTTGTGGTTGAACACAATGTCGGCATACACCTGAATACCGGCTTCCTGCGCGCGCCGGATAGCGTCGAGATACTCTTCGCGCGCACCGTACTTGGTGCGCACCGAGCCCTTCTGATCAAACTCACCGAGATCGAACAGATCGTAGACGCCGTAGCCTACGTCATAGCCTCCGGCAGTTCCTTTGTACGCGGGCGGGAGCCACACTCCGGTGACTCCCGCTTCGGCGAGCTCGGAGGCGTTCTTGGCCAGCTCCTGCCACAAGGTTCCATCCGGTTCGGTATACCAGTGGAAATACTGCATCATGACTCCGTTGTATTCGCTCATGCTTAGCTCTCCTTGGCGTTGCTCCCGCCGATGTTGTCGACCTGCGACCCTGTCGCCCGGCGTGCGGCTACGGTGTGGCTTGCCGTCAATACGCTCCGGCCAGAGTGCGGTGTGCTGCTACCTAAACCGAACCGTCACCCGATCCTTCGACTCAACCTCGAACCCGCCGGAGTCACCGGTTAGCTCTCGGATCTCAGCAAGGCTCGCAGCTTGGTTCGTGAACACCGCCCGGCTAAGCTCGGGGTTCGCCAATATGCGATTGAAGTCCAGATCGAGCAGGGTAACGCTGTTGGCAGTGTAGTACTCAGCATCGGTGTCGACAAGGGTGCCGGCCAGCTCAATCCGCACCTGAATCAGCATATCTTCGTAATGCTGTGCCGCGGCTTCAATCTCCTGCGGTGAGGGCGGATCCTCGGCTTCACTGACGACATCCTCGGGCTGAGGCAGATGCACGGTGAGCGTTGCCGGGTCTCCGTGCTCAAAGCCAAACGTGAGGTATTCGTAGACGCTCGGCTCATTATCGTTCACCGGCAGGTTGTCACTGGGGTTCTGGTCCACCCGCAAAGTATTGATGTCCTCGAAGCGGTAACGCACCTCATAGCCCTCGCCCCACGAACCGGCGAGCGGTTCCACGCTCACGAACGCAACGTCCTCGCCCATCGCTTGCGCCTTTTCGCGCAGCTCGTCCTCATCGGCGAGGCTGAACTCCGTGTCCCCGGTCATCGCGGCAATCTCGGCCAGCATCTGCGCTATGTCATGTTTCACGGTGAAACGCTCGATCACTTCACCGGAGCCGTCCGGGCGAACGTGAATCGTGATTTCCGACCGCAGGCAACCGGCAAGCGCGATTGCAGCAGCCGCCAGAACCAAGACCATCCGTCCCCTGTTCTTCCCACCGTTAGAATGCTTAGCGTTCATGGGCAGCACTAGTACTGCAACTTACAGGATTAATCAACGTACCGGCGCTGAGTTGTAACGGCGCGGCTACCTTCGGTTCACGTTCGTTCTGCGAGGGTCCAGACGTACTCGTCGCCCCATTGGAGGCGCAGCAAGCCGATCTGGCCGGAGTGGTAAGTCCAGTGCCAGTTCATGTGGACGATGAGGTCTCGGGGGGTTGCGAAGAGGCAGGACTCGCCCAGGCGAGCGTCGGGGTCGGCGACCCGCCGACACACCGGTACGGTGAACTCTTGATATACCGAGCGCATGGTTTCGGCCAGCGCGGCGGCGTCAGCAAGTGAATCCGGGGGCGGCTGAGGTGACTCGATTCCACCACATTGCAGCCGCTCACCGAGCTCCTGCCCGAGTTGGGGAGGCTGCTGACCGAGTGCGTTCCAATCGGTTACCGGAAGCAGATGACGGATCTGCTCGTGCTCGCTCTTACTCATGTGGAGCGCGAGCCAGGCGATTGAGAACCACACGCCTTCCGGCCGGAACAGCAAGCCCTGCGGCGGAAGGTCATGCAGCTGATCGACAGCGCGCTCGATCAGCTCACCCATCAAGGCGACCTGCTGTTCGATCTCAGGGCTCTCGAAATTGCCGTCAACGCGCCACGGATAACGTCGCGCGCGTCCGGTGGTTGTGCTCTTGGCCATAACGCCTCCCCTCAGGACCCCGCTCCGACCTGCCATGTCTTTGAGTCGGCGAGGTCATGGAATGACGCACGCAATGCCTTCTCGGACCCGTGGCGGTTCTCATCAAGGCGGCTTACGGCGATGTAGAGGTCGGAGAGCCGATCGACCAGCACACTGATGTTGCTGTCGAGGTTGGAGGCTGTCATCTCAAGCGCTATTCTGCCGCTGTCGGTGGCCTGGGGACGCGTTCGCGAGAGCTCCTGCTTGAGTGCCGGCTTGACTTTGGTTGCCAACGCTCGTGCGAATGCGAGCATCGTGCTTATCCAGCTGTAAAGCGCGTAGATATCCAGCTCGTACGCCGGCTGGTCCGGCCCCTTGATCGCCAGACTCTCAATCTCGCGCCATTCACTGTCGGTGAGGCCGGCCTTACCGAGCCGGGTGCGCAACACGGCGTTCTGCAGAAGCGTGCTATACACTTCGCGGACCGGCTCAAGCGCGTTATAGACCTGTTGTTGTAGCTCATCCATGGCCGTGCCTCACTATACCCCGGATAGTCGTCGGAGCGACCTGACACGCAGACCTCGGGTCTATAGCCGCGCATACCCGATATTGTACAAGAGTAGGGAAGCCCACGTTGCGGCCGACAGTGCTATCGTAGAGCCTCACCGTACGGACGTCAATCAGGGTGCGGGCAACAGGGTGTTGATATCGAGTTGTTGGACGGGCCGGCGGTCTGACGCCAATCAACGCCATCCTCGGTCCTGGAACTAACCTGATTCATAAGGCGAACCGTTCCAACGTGATCAAGCGTAAACCCGGGTACGCCAAACGCGTACTGGAAGCCTTTAGGGTCGGCCGAACCGCAGACGAGGTGATCGTTATCGTAAACGCCTACGGAATCAACTCGATGTGTATCTAATCTGCGCTTGAGGCACGTGACCGCTGCATGACCTCCATCAGGAACTCGACTACTTCATCAATAATCATGTGCCGTACGGTGATGCGGTCGCCACCGTTGAAGGCTGTGAACAGACAGTCGGGCCTACCGCTACCCTATGCAACGTCTACGCCATCAACCTCCTGATGGTCGAGACGGTCAAGGCGCTGGTTACCCGCGGCATCCTGCTTTAGGGGCGAATGTTTTGTTGAGTAGGTCAAGCCGCGCGTTAAGCGCCGCTTGGTTGGCCTTGCACTCAACGAGGATAATAGTTTATTATTTATTTTCATAAACTAACTTAGGGAGAGAGGGCATGGCGTACCATCACTCACAGCAGCGTGCGCTGCAGAGCGGCATCATTATCGAGCCGAAGCTTGGACTTCTCATACTCGGCCGAAAGCGACCGGGGTTCGACCCCGAGTGGGGCGCCGAGGTTACAAGGCGCATTCACGCGACGCTCGATCAATTGCCATGGCAGGTGTATGTTCCGTCGAATAATATTACCGATCCCCCCGGACTTCAGCGCGCGCTGCAGAGCTGCCGGACTGAAGCCGTAACGGTGTTGTTGGTGGTGCAGCCCACGATCTCAGACGGTCGTCTTGCTCCGCTTTTATCCGGTCTTTGGAGCGATCCGGTGGTACTATGGGCTACTACCGAGAAGCCGACCGGTGCGATGATCAGTGCAAACTCGTTGGTGGGAACGCACGTTATGGCCGCTACCCTTCGGCAACTCGGAAAACAGTTGGAGTTCGTGTACGGTCATCCCGACGATGCCGAGACACGCGCTCATCTGCGGCGCTCGCTGGCTGCGGTTCACGCGGCTGGGCAGCTTAAGGGGCGCAGTTACGGGCTGGTTGGCTATCACGCGCCCGGGTTCGTTGATTTTCACGCCGATCCGGTGTTTCTCGCTGAGCAGCTCAACAGCCATCTGTTTCACATGAGCACGACCGAGCTCATAACAATGGTGGGTGCGTACAGCCCGTCCGAACTACAGAGCGAGCTCGAAGACCTGCTTGCGTTGGGGTTACCGCGAGGTGATGGGTTCGGTTCCGGTAGTGACGCAGGCCAAGGCGGTACGGAGATTGAGATGCAGGCGCGCTATTATCGGGCGTTTCGTGATCTGTTTACGGAGCAGGCATTCGACGCGATGGCGTTCCGCTGCTGGCCCGATCTGCCTACCCAAACCGGACATTGGCCCTACCTCGCCCTCGCGAAGCTTGTATCGGAGGGCTATCCCATCGCGATGGAGGGCGACATTGACGGCGCGCTCGGCTCGCGTATCGCCGAGAGCCTCGGAATCGGGCCGGTGTACCTCACCGATTGGCTTGAGCATACCCGTGACAGCATCACGATCTGGCACACCGGTGCGGCACCGTTTCAACTCTGCAATCCTATCGGCTCTGAGACCGGTCCGCGGCTCGGCGTTCAGTTTAACAACCAGCTTCCGACCGTCGTCGAAGCCAATATCCGCGCCGCCATGGATGCAACGGTCTTTCGCTTGTGGCGGTTTCAGGGACGCTACTTTCTCGCAAGCCTCGAGGGGCGCACGGCCCAACCCGATTGTCCGCGCATGGCAACCAACGGTCGATTCGAGACCAAGGAGCTCGATGTGCGTGAATGGTTCGAGGAAATGATGCAACTCGGCATGCCGCACCATCTCTGCGTGGTTGAGGGGCGGCACGCAGGAACCTTGCGCCGGGTGGGGCGCCTGATTGGTGCCAAAGAGGTGTGACGGTTGCAGCGCTACTCGCTGCCGCTCGACAGACGGAAGAACTGCTGAAACACCATGTCCGTCGCACCGTAGCAGGCCTGAACCGGGTCGTACACCATCGGGATGACGCGGCGCTGGGGCAAAGCTTTGCGAACGGCCTCGCTGAGTACCTCGGAGAGTATCCGGAAGCGTGAGATCAATAATACCGCCTCGGGGTGAAAGATATGACCAAGGTTTCGTACCGCCGTTGCGAAGTACAGGAGCTCGGTTGCAACTGCGGTGGAAAGCTCGTTACGGCTCAACCGTTCCTCAACTTCTTTCCAGCTTTCGACCGGATAGCGCTCTTGAATTCGTCCGAGCAGCGGTTGCTCGGCGACATACGACTCGAGCACCGCGCCGTTGGTTACGAGCTGTTCGAACGACTCGGCGCGAACGGCGGTGCGCCCAACCTCAATAGCGGTGCGCGTGCCGTTCAGGAATACGCGGCCGTCGGTAACGAGAGCGCCGCCGACTCCCGAGCGCACCAACACCGCGAGCAGGCTGTTTTCCTCGCGGGCCGCGCCGTAATGGTACGCGCCGGAAGCAATGACCGAGGCGTTGTTGTGCACCTCAACCGGAACGCCGTACCGTGATTCGAAGTGATCCTTCAACGGGAAGCCGGTCAGCCCGATTATGCGAGCGTACTCAACTACACGACCGCTAACGGTGTCGACGACTCCGGGCGCCGCGATCCCTATTCCGATTAGCCGCTCGGGGTCCACCGCGGCATGCTCAAGTGCGTCTCGTATCATTGCGTCGATAGTGTTAAGAATGTCTTTGCGGCCAGGTTGTTTCGGGAACTCAGCGACATCGTGATGAATAAGCTGATTACGAAAATCAACTACGATAACGGCCGCCGCAAGGCTTGAGAAATCGACGCCCACGGCGTAGCCGCTACTCGGTACGATGCAATAATAGTGCGGCCGGCGGCCCTTTCGTTCCGGCCTCGGCTTGCCGGACTCCCACCCGCCGGCCGCGGTGCGTGCGCCGCCGGCGCCGTCGGTGCAGGACTGTATGAACCCGGCCTCTTCGAGCTTGGCGAAGATCCGAAACACCGTCGGCGCCTTGAGCCCGGTACGCTGTACTACTTGTGACTGCGAAATCGCTTTGTCGTTAAAGATGAGATTGAGCACAAGTTTTTCGTTGCTCATTCGAATATCACTGCTGCGGAGTGGATGATACGTCATAGTTTTTTTCTGCAACTAATTTTAACGCTCCAGCTATGCTACCGTATCACGTCGTTGGTTTATTGTACAGCCGAAGCATGTTCTCGAGCGAACAGCGCCGCCGCGAGTGTGACGACCACCGCCCGCGATTGCGGATAGTGACCGGGCGCCTTGCTCTTGGGCTAGGTTTGAGTTGCCCTTGACAGAACCGGTTTTTTGGGCGATAGTTACTTTCAGAAAGAAAACATGAGGTGAATACATGACGTCCACAGAAGCAAGCGAGCTGAAACGCAAAGCGATCGAGGTGCGCAAGCTAACCGTCGAGCAGATCGCACATCTCGGCGTTGGCCACATCGGCGGCTCGATGTCGGTGGTCGAGATTCTCGTGCTGCTGTATTACCGACACTTGAAGATCGACCCGAAAAACCCGCGCATGCGAGAGCGCGATAAGTTCGTGATGTCGAAGGGGCACGCGGGTCCGGCGCTGTACTCGGTGCTCGCAGACCGCGGGTTTTTCTCCACTGATATGCTCTACACGCTGAACCAGGGCGGCACCAATCTCCCGAGCCACTGCGACATGAACCGCACCCCGGGCATCGACATGACTACCGGGTCGCTCGGCCAGGGCCTCTCGGCGGCGGTAGGTATTGCGCTGGGTCACCGGTTGCAAGGGCTGCCGGGGCGCGTGGTTGCGCTGATCGGCGACGGTGATACCAACGAGGGGCAGACCTGGGAAGCGGCTATGTCGGCCTCGATGTACGGGCTCGGCAATCTGGTTGCATTCACCGACTACAACAAGATGCAGATAGACGGCCCGATAGACAGCATCATGAAGACCGATAATCTCGGCGAACGCTGGGAGAGCTTCGGCTGGTACGCGCAAACGGTGGACGGGCACGACTTTGTGGCGCTCGATGACGCCCTCAAGCGGGCGCTTGCCGAGCGCCGACGACCGTCGATGATCATCGCCGACACCGTGAAGGGAAAAGACCTTCCAGGAATCGAGGGCGACTACAAAAACCATAATATGCCGCTCGGCGCCGAGGACCGCGACCGGTTTTTCGAGCACTTTGCGCAGCTGGAGGAGGCGTTGTCATGAACTACAAGATAGCACGAGCGGGAGCCGGCGCAGCAGCGGTCACCACAACAAAGCCGCCTGAGATGCGCGCGGTATACGCCGAGGAGCTCATACGCATGGCGGAGGATGATGATCGCATCGTGGTGCTCGATGCCGACCTCATGCGGGCGAACGGCACAGAGTCGTTTCGCGAGCGGTTCCCTGAGCGTCACATAGACGTTGGGGTAGCCGAGGCGAACATGGTGGGCGTGGCCGCAGGGCTCTCGACGCTCGGCATCATCCCGTTTCCCGGGACCTTTACCTGTTTCGCGGCGCGACGCACTTTCGACCAGTTTTTCATATCTGCCGCCTACGCCATGCTCAACGTCAAGCTCACCGGAAGCGATCCCGGCGTGGCCGCTGCGTTCAACGGCGGCACGCATATGTCGTTCGAGGATATCGGGCTGATGCGCACCATCCCCGAGATGGTGATCTGCGAACCCGCAGACCCGGTGAGCCTCAAGGCCTTGCTTCCGCAGATCGCGTATCGACAAGGCTCGAGCTATCTGCGCCTGCATCGTAAGCCTATTGCACTGATCTACGACGACGGGGAGGAGTTTGAGCTCGGCAAGGGCAAGCTCATCGCCGAAGGCGACGATATTGCGATCATCGCAACCGGGGCGATCATGGTCGCCGAGGCGCTGAAGGCAGCGGAGCTGCTTGAAGGCTACGGGATCTCGAGCACCGTGATCGATATGCATACCGTGAAACCGATAGATGAGAAGCTTGTGGTTGAGGCAGCCCGCCGCACCGGAGCGGTGCTTACCGCCGAGAATCATCAGGTGCGTAACGGACTCGGAAGCGCGGTGGCGGAGGTGCTCACCGACCACCATCCTGTCCCTCAGGCGCGCGTGGGAATACTCGATGAGTTCGGTGAGGTCGGTACGCAGGAGTATCTGCAGGAGCGTTTCGGGCTTACCTCCGAGAATCTTGTCAAGCGCGCTCAGGAGCTTATCAAGCGAAAGCGATAGCCGGCGGCGTACGTAAGCCCCACGGCAAGGAGAGACACAACTATGGCGAACAAAACCAAAGTAGCGATAGCGAGCGACAAGGCCGGATATGCGCTGAAAAGCGCGGTAGCGGAGTACCTGCGGGAGCGCGATGATATCGAGCTGCTCGACCTCGGACAAGATAGCGCCGACGAGGCGCAGCCGTACGACGGGCAGGCACCCAAGGTTGCTCAGGCGCTGCAGCGAGGAGAGGCCGAGCGAGGGATTCTCATCTGCGGCACCGGCCAAGGGATGGCGATCGTCGCGAACAAGCACAAAGGTGTGTACGCGGTGGTGGCCGACACGGTGTTCGCGGGCTCGCGCGGCCGAGTAATCAACAACGCCAACGTGCTCACGATGGGCGGCTGGATTACCGCGCCGATGCTCGGAGTGGAGATCGTGAAGTCCTGGCTTGCTCTTCAGTTCACCGAGACGATGGAAGACCGCGCCGAATGGCTCTCATCGGCGTTCGCACGCGTGCAGAAGCTCGAGGAGGAGAGCTTCTCATGAGTGCTCCGGGTGCCGACACAATCGCCGGTGAGGACCAGGCCTTGATTGCGGGCTATCTCGAGCGCGCGCGAGCTGCGCAGGCCGAGGTGGCCGCCTACAGTCAGCAAGAGATAGACGATGTGTGTCTCTCGGTGGGCTGGGAAGTCTATAACGACGAGAACATCGCCGAGCTTGCCGAGTGCGCGGTGCGTGCCACCGGCATGGGGAATGTGGCGGATAAGATCACCAAGCACAAGGTCAAGGTGATGGGAGTGCTGAAGGACATCCGCGAGGCGAAGACCGTAGGGCTGGTTGAGCGCGATGAGGCGCGCGGGATCTCAAAGTATGCCAAGCCGGTCGGTGTGGTGGGAGCGTTGCTTCCGGTGACCAATCCTACCGCGACGCCCGCGAGTAACGGGCTCGGGATCCTGAAGGGCCGAAACGCGGTGGTATTCGCGCCGCATCCGCGCGGGGTTGAGGCGAGCGCGCTTGCGATTGAGTACATGCGCCGCGGGCTGCGCCGCGTGGGAGCTCCGGAAGATCTGGTGCAGCTCGTCTCGGAGCCGAGCATTGAGCGCACCAACGAACTCATGCGCCAAGTGGATCTGGTGGTAGCGACCGGAGGAGGGCCGATGGTGAAGGCGGCCTACTCAAGCGGAACGCCGTCTTACGGCGTAGGGCCGGGCAACTCGGTGCAGATCATCGCCGAGGACGCCGATCTGGCCGACGCAGTGAAGAAGGTGGCGCTCAGTAAAGCTTTCGATTACGCCACAAGCTGCTCGAGCGAGAACTCGATCATTGTGCACGATTCGATCTACGATGCGGTGGTTGAGCGTTTTCAACAGCACGAGGAGACCTACCTCGTGCAGGGCGCCGAACGCGATAAGCTCGGAGCTTGGATGTGGCGGGCGAACAAGAAAGGCGTGGTGGGGCTCAACCCCGAGATCATCGCACAGAGCGCCGAGCGAATCGCCGCCGATGCCGGACTCTCGGTGCCGGAGGGGACGCGGATCTTGCTCGTGGAGGGGCGTGAGCCGCTCGAGGATGACTACTTCGCCGGCGAGAAGATCTCACCGGTGCTCACGATCTATCGGTACGGCGAGTTCGCCGAAGGCGTCGATATCCTCACACGGCTCACCGACAACGCCGGGACGGGTCACTCCTGCGGCATTCATACCCACAAGCGCGAGTATATCGAGCATCTCGGCGAGGTTATGCGCACCAGTCGCATCATGGTGCGCCAGGCGCAGGCGCCGGCGAACGGCGGTAACTTCTTCAACGGGATGCCGAGTACCGTCACGCTCGGCTGCGGCACCTGGGGCGGCAACATCACGACCGAGAACATTCACTGGAAGCATTTCATCAACCTCACCTGGGTCAGCGAACCGTTTGAGCCGGTGAAACCGAGTGATGAGGAGATCTGGGGCGAGTTCTGGAAGCGCTATAAGGCGTGAGGCGCCGCTGCGTGATACCGCGCGGCGCAAGGCGGTACGAGGGAAGCGCATGAAACTGTTGGAGTATCAGGGAAAAGCGGTGTTCGCCGAGGCGGGTATCACGGTGCCGGCCTCGCGACTGGTAACGGTAGAGCCCGGCGGCACGAAGCAGGCACTGCGCGAGCGCACCGCTGAAGCCGCGCGCGAACTCAGCGCCGAGGGTGCCGACGGTGCGGACGGTGCTGAGGGTGCCGAGGGCAACCGGCACGGCGTGGTTGTGAAAGCGCAGGTAACCACCGGCGGGCGCGGCAAAGCGGGTTTGATCAAAACCGCGGGCTCTCCTGAGGAAGCCGGCGAGGCGGCCGAGGCGATTCTCTCGCGCGACGCAACGGTTCGGGCGCTCCTCGTTGAGGAGATGGTTTCGATCGAGCGCGAGTTGTATCTCTCGATCTCGGTCGACGCTCCGAGCGCACGCTTTTTGATTCTCGCCTCCGCATCGGGTGGAGTCGAGATCGAGACCCTCGCGCTGGAGGCTCCTGAGACGGTGAAGCGCGTGGAGGTCGATCCGTTCTTCGGGCTTCAGGCATATCAATCGCGCGGGCTCGCGTTCGACTTAGGCTTGAGCGGCGACACCGCAAAGCAGTTTGCGAAGGTGGTAGGCGCGCTGTATGAGGTGTTTCGCTCTCGCGACGCCGAGCTCGCCGAGATCAATCCGCTGTTTGTGACGAGCTCAGGCCGGCTTGTCGCCGGCGACAGCAAGCTCATTATCGACGACAACAGCCTCGATCGGCAGAAAGAGTTCGAGGTCACGCGCGAACAGTTCGGCACTGAGACTGAGTACGCCGCGGCGCTCGAGGGCATACCGTACGTGCAGTTCGAAGGCGATATCTCGCTGATGTGCGCCGGAGCCGGGCTCACCACTACGGTGTACGACCTCGTGCAGTTCGAGGGCGGCACGGTTGCAAACTACCTTGAGTTCGGCGGGCCGAACTACCGAAAAGCGCGCCGTGCGATGGAGCTCTGTCTCGAGAATCAAAGCAAGGTCATTCTCATCGTGACCTTCGGCACGATCGCGCGCGCCGACGTGATGGCCGAGGGTATCGTGGAGGCGATAGCCGAGCTCAAGCCCGATCGTCCGATCGTGACCTGTATTCGCGGTACCAATGAAGAATCGGCGACGCAAACGCTCCGCGATGCCGGAATCGAGCCGTTGCTCGACACCGAGGAAGCGGTCCGCACTGCGGTCGCGATCGCAAAGGGGGAGCGGCAATGAGTATCTTCGTAGACGAAACGACCCCGATTGTACTGCAGGGTGCCACCGGCTCGGAAGGCAGCTTCTGGGCGAAACACATGATTGAGCTGGGCTCGAACGTCGTCTCGGCGGTGACGCCCGGCAAAGAGGGGCAGGAGCTTCACGGGGTCCCGGTGTATCACAGCGTGCGTCGCGCACAGGCGGTGAACGAGGCCGAGGCGGCTATGCTGTTTGTGCCGCCGCGTTTCGCGCGTGATGCGGTATTCGAGGCGCTCGACGCCGGCATCCGCCGCGTGGTCACGATAGCCGACGGCATACCGCTTCAGGACCAGGTGCAGATCCGTGCCGCCGCTCGAGCCGCCGGAGCGCAGGTTGTAGGCGGCAACACCTCAGGGGTGATCTCGCCGGGCAAATCGATGCTCGGGATGTTTCCGTACTGGATCGAGCGCGTATACCGCCCCGGCACGGTCGGGATCATGACGCGCTCGGGCTCGCTCACAAACGAGGTTACCGCCTGGGTGGTAGCGGCCGGGTTCGGCGTCTCCACGCTTGTGGGCGTGGGGGGTGACCTGGTACCCGGCTCGCGCTTCGCGGAGTTTCTGCCGGCCTACGAGGCTGACGACGACTCCGAGGCGGTGGTGATCGTCGGTGAGCTCGGCGGAAGCATGGAGGAAGAAGTGGCCGAGCTTGTCGCGCGCGGGGAGTTTACCAAGCCGGTGGTGGCGTTTCTCGGTGGTCGCACCGCTCCGAGCGGTACGCGCATGGGACACGCCGGCGCGATCGCAACCGGCAGCAGCGGCACCGTCGCGGCGAAGGTCGCGGCGCTCGAGAAGGCCGGCGCGCTCGTCGCCGACCGGCCGCGACGCGTGGGCGAGCTTCTGCGGAGCGTTGCGGCATGAGCAACGCATCCGAGAACGGCCCGAGCGTTGCTCGTCGCTGGGCCACCATCGCGGTGGGCTTTGCGATTGCGCTCACCGCGCGGCTCCTTCCGGTTCCGGCCTCAATCGCGACCGTCGGTAACGCGACGCTCACCGGCGACGGGCTCGCGGCGATGGGTATCTTGCTTTTCACGTTGTTGCTCTGGCTCACCGAGGCGGTTCCGTTTCACATTACCGGACTGGTGGCGGTGGTGATGATGGCGCTGTTTCGTATCGAGAGCTTCGCCTCAATCATCAGTATCGGGTTCGGCAATCACATCGTGGCGTTCTTCATCGGTGTGTTGGTGCTCTCGAGCTTCATCAGTCGCTCGGGGCTCGGTAACCGCATCTCGGTGCTGCTCCTGTCGCGCACCGGAAACAGCACCGCCGGGATTCTGTTCGGCTTCATCTCGGTGGGCGCGTTGATCTCGATGTGGATCACCGATGTGGCGGTGGCAGCGATGCTGATGCCGCTCGGGGTAACGATCCTCAAAGAGGAAGGGATAAAGCCGCTTGAGAGCAACTTCGGGCGCGCGTTAATGATCTCCTGCGCCTGGGGCCCGATCGTGGGCGGCATCATGACACCGGCCGGAGCCGGGCCGAACCCGATCGCGATCGGGTTTCTCGCCGATATGGTCGACGTGGAGCTCACCTTTCTCGGCTGGATGCTCTATGGGGTGCCTGCGGGGCTTTTGATCATTGTGCCGGTGTGGGCGGTGCTGATGCTGATGTTCCGCCCTGAGATATCGCACCTGAAAAAGACCCGCGAAGAGATGCACGATGAGTACCGCAAGCTCCCGCCGATGGGGCGTGAGGAGCGCATTACGCTTTGGCTATTTGCGCTCACGGTAGCGTTGTGGCTCGGCTCGCCGCTGCTTGAAAGCGTGCTCGGCATCTCGATTCCGATCTCGATGCCGGTGCTACTCACCGCCTCGGTCTTTTTCTTCCCCGGTGTTTCCGATACAGCCTGGAGTAGCGTTGAGAAAGACATCAGCTGGAGCAGCATCGTGCTGATCCTCTCGGGCATCTCGCTCGGGATGATGCTCTACAAGACTGGAGCGGCGGAGTGGCTGGCGGTCGCCACCCTCGGCGGTATCGCGGGGCTGCACCCGTTCCTGTTGGTACTGCTTGTGGTGTTAATCGTGAGTTTCATCAAGATCTTTCTCTCGAGCAACACCGTGACCGCTACGATCATGATTCCGATCATGATTACCCTTGCCGGAGCGGTGGGCCTTGACGCCCTGTCGGTGACGATGCCGGCTGCGATCACCGCAAGTATGGCGTTCATCATGGTCACGAGTTCCCCCACGAACGTGATTCCCTACACCGCCGGCTATTTCTCGATCCGCGACTTCGCGGTTGGAGGGGTGATCGTGAGCGCGGTGATCGCGCCGATTGTGGCGGCGGTGATCTACGTCGTGGGGATGCTCACTGGGCTGTACTGAGCGCCATTCCTGGCCGGTCTGAATCGCGATGATGCTCACCGTGTTCTCGACCGAATCACCACCGAGGTTACTTCTGCGCGTGATTATGGCGGATGCCGGTCTTACTCAAGGGTCGGCCGACTCCGGGGTTGGCGTGGTCGACGTGTTGGTCAGATCTATAGTGATGTCACCCTCTACGGCAACGGTGATCACGACGGCCGGCGAACTCGCCGCGCGGAATCACCGCCCGCATATTCCTGAGCTCAATGCTCTAACCTCAGTGCTCGAGCAGCGCTGCCCCGCGTAGCACCTGCTTTGCCCACCACTCGAGATCTGCCTGCCAGTGCGCGCGAGCGTCTGCTCCCACGCGCCACTGCCCGGCTTTCAGCACGATCGCCCAACCGTCCTGGAGGAACCCGCCGAGCATGCCGAGTCGCAGCTGGCGATCAAGATCCTCAGCATCGAGCGTATCGTGACCGTGTGCCTGCAGGTGATGAGTGAGCCGCTCCGCGTAGTACGAAAGCGTTTCCGCTTTGCCGGTGGGCAGAAGCGGCGAGTTTGCACCGATGTAGCGCCCAAGCTCCACTGTCGGCGGGGCGGCTGCGGCCAGCTGCCAGTCGAGCAACACAACGCTGCTCGAGCCGTCGGAGCTTGTGCGGACCCCAAGATTCGAGTGACGGAAATCGCCGTGCACCAGAGTCAGTGGATATCGTAATAGCGCCCGACGGAGCGGCCCTGCGTCGTCGAGAAGAGGAGCGATGATTCGCATTGCCTCCGCCGGCATAACTTGCCCCGCTAGCCGCCAGCCCTCTACGATTCTTTCGGGAATCTCGCCGGCACCGGTACCGTGGCGGCGGGCGATGCGGGGGGTAAACATACAGAAGACGTCCTCGAGTGTGCAGAGCCCTACCGCGGAATCACGGACTAGCGGGTCATCCCAGAATGTCGCGTGCATCTCGGCTATCGCGTCGAGAAACAACTGGTGCTCGGCGGGAGTAAACCGACGATTGGTCACGAAACTCTCGCCGTAATTTGACATCAGAATAGCCCACCCGTTGCCGTCGATAGCGCACGCTTCAACGGGTGGCGCGAAAACCGCCGGCAGCCGATCGAGCAAGCCGTATTGCCACAACATCACCGACCGGCAGCGGAAGTCGCGGGTGGCACGCATGAGCCAGTCCCACTCGGTTGCAACGCGTTTGAGCACCAGCGTAGGCCCACAGCCGTGGTTGGTATAAATGAACTCAAGGCCGCTCCCGGAATGCGCAAACTTGGCCGAGAGCGGAGCGCGTTCAATCTGCGAGATCGGCTCGCCCAGCACCTGCGAGAGCAATTCGGGGTCAAGCAGGGCCTTGACCGAGCCCACGAGTGTATTCGGCATCGTCGTTCGACTCCGATCAAGACGTAGCGAGTAGTTTCATCGGTGAAACTGCGGCATGTATTCGGCAAACTCCGTCAGGAGATCTTTCAGAACTTCGCGCGCGGTGTCGATATCATTGACGGTGGGGTCAAGCAGCAGCGCCTGTAGCGCGAGTTCACGGTCTCCATGATAGCACGCGTCCACCACGAGCGAGCTATACGCGAGTTCTCTGCGACAGAGCTCTGCGATCGGCTCCGGCAACGGCGGCATCTGCAGCCCACGAACTCCAAGGCCGGAACTCATCCCGGGAACCTCAACGATCGCGTCGTCGGGAAGGTTAGGGATGAGACCGTCGTTCAGGAGGTTTAGTTGATGAATATAGGTATTTAGGTTTGCGTGGATGCCCTCGATTACCTCGGGCACACCCTCGGTCCGCAGGTTTCGCAGGGTCTCGACCGACTCTTTGCCGTCGACAATCGCTTGCGCTACCGCGCGCCGGTCGGCACGGCGCTTATGATTACCGGTCCAGCTTTGGGTGTGCAGTCCGTACTTCTCCCACGGTTTCTTGACCGGATCGTGCACGTGTGGTAGGAACTCGCACAGATGGCTGTCGCTCGGCGTCGGCATAAGACCAAAGATTTCAAAGATATCGCGAGATAAGGGCTCGAACGTTTCGCGCTGGCGCGTGAACCAACTCCGACGCAGCTCAGGATAGAGATCTTCGCCAGTTGCTTTGTCGCGAATATCGTACACCCAGGAAAAATGGTTGATCCCGGCTGCTTTTATATCGAGATGCTTGAGCCCCGCCGCCATAAGCGGCTCGCGAAAGTGGCGATGCTCGTGGTTGGTATCTATCTTGACATCGGGCGGCACATCTATGCCGTAGCGCTCGGCGAGCAACGCGGCCGCGATGGCGTACCCCCAGAGCAGCTGATGGCACATGCCCACAACTGGAACTTGGGAGTAACGCTTGACCGCAAGCGTGAGCCTGATCAGCGGGTTCACATAGTTCATAAACAGCGCCTCGGGGCAGAGCTCCTGCATATCCTCGGCAATCGCCATGATCAAGGGAAGGTTGCGAGCGGTGTGCGCGAGAGCACCTGGCCCACTGTTCTCGGCGTAGGGTTGATGAATGCCGTGGTTAAGCGGAATGCGCCAATCTTTCTCCCAGACCTCCTCGCGTGGACCTACCTGAACCGAGACGATCACAAAGTCGGCGTTCGGCAGGGCCTCGCGCCTGCGGGTGGTGCTCGAGATCCGTGCGCCGGAGCCCCACTCGCGGTTCATGACCTCGGCGAGCCCAGTCATGAGCTCGAGCGGTTGCTCGTCAATATCTACGAGATGAAGGTCGGCGCCGCGCAAGCGTTCCGAACGCAAAATCGCGGATATCGCTCGCTGACCAAACACGGCGCTTCCGGCGCCGAGGATCACGATTTTCGGTGCGCTGGTTCGTGCATTCATGCAATATTCTTCCCTAATCTTAATTAGTTACTGAAAGAAAATATCATACGCGGACTGGACTTTGCTGTCAAGCCGTAAAAGAATCTATTGACAGTGCGTGCTAAGCCATGGTTTACTTTCATAAAGAAAGAAAAGAAAGGAGGGTGCTATTGTGGCACGGAAAGCGTTAGTGTTAGTTATCGTGTTCGCCCTGAGTGTACCGGTGGTCGGGATATTCGCCGGTGGCGCGGCTGAGGAAGACGGGATCGTTCTTCAGTTCCCGTCGTTCTGGGTAGGCCAGGACTCAAAGGCCGAGCCGATGGAGCAACTGATCGGCGAATTCAACGCGATGTATGAAGGTGAGATCCGCGTACAGGTTGAGCCCACTCCGGACACCGATGGGTACCGGCAGACCATCAACACGCGGCTCGCGGCCGGGGATCTGCCTGACATCTTCATCTTCCAACCCGATCCCACCACGATGCGGTATTACGAGGCCGAAGGCGTTTTGATGGACTTCGCCGATGAGCTGCATGGCGGTTGGGGCGACCGGTTCCAGGAATCGCAGATGAACGCCGCAACGGTCGACGGCATGGTGAAGTCTATCCCGTACGAGATCGGCGTTACTCCGATCTGGTACAACACCCGGCTGTTCGAGGAAGCCGGGATCGATGAGTTTCCAACGACCTTCGAGGAGTTCTGGGAAGCCACCGATGCGCTCAAGGACGCCGGCATTACCCCGACCTCTCAGATGACCGGTGGCGCCAACGCCTGGACCAGTATGCTCTGGTACAGTCATATTATCGGGAGTATTGGTGGCCCCGATGCCTGGGACCGTCCGCTCGGCCATCCGCAGTACGAGCAAGCGGCCGAGATCCTGCTTCGCCTTTACAGCGACGGCAATACCACCGGTGACGCAGTGGGTGGTGACGCCGATGTCTCCGGAAGCCATTACCTTGCCGAGCGAACCGCGATCTTCAGCAACGGCCCGTGGTACATCGGTCGTGTCGCGGGCGACGCTCCGCAAGTGCATGAGGCCACGCAGCTCGCGCCGGCGCCCGCGGTTGAAGGCGGGGAGCATGGGCATCAGGTGACCTTCGCGCTCTCGAATCTTGCGGCGGCGCACACCGACGACCCGGCACGACGCAAAGCGGTCGTGGAGTTTATGGAGTGGATGACCAAGCCGGAACACGTTGCGATGATTACCGAGGAGGCCGGCTCGCTGTTCGCGATCGAGTATGAAATCGATCCGGATGTAGATCCTCTGCTGTCGGAGTTCGTGCGTGTGCAGAATGAAGCTCCGTTTACGCTGACCGATATGGAGCGTGCTTTCCCGGTCGCGGTGATACAGGAGTTCGGCGGTGCGATCGAAATGATGGTAGTGGGCGGTGCATCTCCGGCGGAGTTCGTTGAAATCCTCAAAGACGCAGCGGAAGACTAAACCAGACTGACTGGATTGAATCCGAATGCCAAGCACTGTTGAGTGCTCGGGTATGGACGGCCGGCGCCCTGTCTGCCGGCCGTCTCGTCCGGCGCCTGACCGTGGCGCCTGACCGGGAGGACCGATGACGCTTCATAAGAACTGGAAGGGTATTACGCTCTTTATGCTTCCGGTGGGGGTGATGTATTTCACTTTCTTCATTTACCCCTTAGGATACGTGTTCGTACTCAGCACGATGAGCTGGTCGGGCTTCGGACCGATGGAATTCGTAGGCCTGCACAACTTCCGTCGTCTTTTGGGGATGACCAGCTTTCAATTTGGGCTCCGCAACAACCTGATCTGGGCGCTCTCGCTCGGGTTTATTCAGGTGGGGCTGGCGGCTGTCGTTGCGATGATTCTAGCGCGCAAGCCGCCGTTCTGGCGTTTCCTGCGAACTGTGTACTTCCTGCCTACGGTGATCAGCCAGGTCGCGATCGCAATGTTGTGGTACACCATCTATCGTGAAAACTTCGGGCTCCTGAACACCATTCTGCGAAACATGGGACTCGACCAACTTGCGATAAACTGGCTCGGCACCTTCACCACCGCGCTGCCGGCGGTGATCGCGCAACAGCTGTTTTACATCGGTTACTTCATGATCATAATTCTCGCCGGCGTTATGTCGATCCCGAAGTCGTTGTACGAATCGGCCGAGATAGACGGCGCGACGGTGTTGCAGCAGGAGTTCTATATTACGATTCCCATGGTGCGAGACATCGTGGTGGTTGCGATGACGCTCGCGATGGCGTTCGGCATTCGTCACTTCGAAGCCACCTTCCTGCTCACCGGCGGCGGACCCGCGCACCGAACCACCACGCTGGGAATACTCTTGCACCGTAATTTGCACGCCGCGAACTACGGACGCGGCAATGCGATCGCTGCGGTTCTGATCGTCGTCGGTGCGTTGATCATAACCGTGGTTAGGCGGCTGCTCTCTACCCGCAGCGCCGTGGAGGATGCAAAGCAATGAGCAGTTCAGAAACTGTACAGCATGCTCGCACGCAGACACCAAGCGAGGGCGTTGGGCTCGCAAAACGGGTCGTCGGGAAGATCGCAAAGTGGTCGGTGCTGCTGTTTTTTCTCGCGATAACGCTGTTCCCGCTTTTGTGGCTGATCATGACGACATTTAAGACTAACGCCGAGTTCATGGCCGATCCGTTGGCGCTGCCGAGCGGAATCTACTGGCAGAACTACGCAGACGCGGTACGGGTCTCGGGGCTGCCGCGCCTTCTCCTGAACTCGGTTATGGTTTCCTCGGGAAGCACCATCATTGCGATGTTCATTTGCTCGATGGGTGCGTTTGTGTTCGCGCGCGAGGAGTTTCGTGGCAAGCAGATCATACTGACGGTGATACTTGCAGGCGTACTGGTACCGATCATCGCGCTGATGGTGCCGTACTACCGCATTATCAGGAGCATCGGGTTGTTCGATCACCTCTTCGGCTTGACGCTGGTGTATGTCGCCATCAATATTCCGATCTCCACGTTCTTGCTGCAGGGCTTCATGAAGTCTATTCCGTACGAGCTCGAGGAGGCCGGCATCATAGACGGGTGCGGTTTCTGGCAGCGCTACGCGCGTATCGTGCTTCCGCTTTCGAAACTCGGACTTGTCACCGCCGGGACCTTCGTATTTCTGTTCTCGTGGAATGAGTTTATATACGCGCTGCTACTGACAACCTCGTTCGCGAACCGCACGCTGCAGCTAGGCATCCGCGATTTCCAAGGGCAGTTCTTTACGAACTACACCGGCATGTACGCCGCGATAGTGCTCAGCATCATCCCCAGCGTGATCGTATACGTGCTGTTTCACGATCGTATCGTCAGCGGTCTCACCAGCGGCGCATTGAAATCCTGAGGTTTTAAAGGGGGCGCGGTGCACGCGGAGCGGCGTATGCACGGCGAGATGGTGGCGTAAACGATGCTCGGATTCGCGGTCAAGAAGGCGTTTTTCGATCTATGGGACCACCTGATCGCGATTGTTCTGATGAACCTCGGCGCCGTCGTTCTCATCGCCGCCGCGGCGTTCCTGGTCGATCAGGTCGTAGCCGGCTGGAACGGCGGCGTGGTCTCGATGACATTGGGCGCGGCAGTCGCGCTTGCAATCTGCACTGTGTATCTTGGCGGCGTTGCCCTGGCGTGCGCCGAGATCGCCGATTATCGTGGACCGACGATCGCGAGCTTCGCGACCGGAGTTTTGCGAGCCGCGCCGGCAGCCTTGGCGTACTGCGCAGGTTCGGTGCTGCTCGTAGTGGTGCTGAGCGTTGGTGTTCCACTCTACGCTGGCTTCGGCAATGTAATAGGCCTGCTCGCGCTTGCCGGAATCGTGTGGCTTGCGGCCGTCTGGGCCCTTACGGGTACGCTGTATTTCGCCGTACTTGCACGCCTCGAGTCGCGAGTGGGTGCGCTGATAAGAAAGTCGATCCTCTTGCTGTTTGATAACCTCGGCTTTGCCGCACTCTTGTTCGTGACCGCTCCGGTGATCGTCATGATCTCGCTGCCGCTCGCGTTCATGTTTCCCGGGCCGGCAGGTGCCATGCAGTGGATGCAGAGCGCCGTCAAGTTGCGGCTGCTGAAGTATGAATATCTCGAGCGTAATCCCCAATCCCATCGTCGCCGCGTGCCGTGGAACGCAGTATTCGTTGAAGAGCAACGGTTGGTGGGGCCGCGGAGTCTCAAGAGCACTCTGTTCCCCTGGAAAGACTGACTGGCCACGCGAGTGAGCGTTTGCGAAGGCGGGGTTAAAGAGTTCGGTTGAGGTTGAGCAGATGAAGCCGCGTGTTAGGCACCACTTGGTTGTCCTTGCACTACCGGCGCATCCCGCTGCCTTTGAACCGTTTGCCGACGACATATCTGCACGCGCCGTCCACCATGCCGCTGCCGATCGGGTCGCTGCCCGCTCCGACTCGGTTCCGATCGCTGCACCCGGCGCAGTGTTTTTCGATTGCCGGCCGCGATTACGGTGCCGTGATTCGAAGTCCTACACAGTGACACCCACTGGTGAGCATATCGGATCTGGTTTATGGTAGGGGGCAGTGGAACCAAGTACCGATCTACTCATACAAGCTCTCTATGCGCTTAGCACGCACGACCGTCCGTCCGCCCTGCTGAGCGACGTGGCGGAAACGCTGCAGAGCGAGGGCGGCGACACCGAGCCGGGCGCAGCCCTCCACCGGTCGGCGGCGATGCTCGCCGAGATGCTGCGGGAGCTTGAACGCGGGCAGCTCGAAAGCGGGCAACTCGACCGGTCTTCCGGAGCCGCTTCCAGCGCCGACCGGGGCGTCCCCGCGCCCGGTCCGGTGGATGGGTCACGCCCGCTCACCGCGCTGCTCGATGAGCTACCCTGCATCGTCTATCGCTGCCGAGCGGATCTCGATTGGACGATGCAGTACCTCAACCGGCAGACAGGACGCATCATCGGCTATGAGCCGGAGGAGCTCATCGAAAACCGCACGTATTGTTTCGGCGCTCTGATTCATCCCGAAGACCGCCCCAAAGTTGCTGAGGTGGTCGGCAACGCGCTCGCCAATGGAGCGCCGTTTCACGCCTCGTACCGGTTTAGACATCACAGCGGCAGTTATATGTGGCTTTGGGAACAGGGGAAGGCGGTGGAGCCGGAGATCATCGAAGGCTTCATCGTCGATATAACCGCCAGCAAGGAGGCCGAGCAACAGAGTGCCGAGAACCTCGCGCGTAGCCGGCGACAGCAGGAGGCGATCTCGGTACTTGCCCGCCAGACTGCGATTCTCGAGGGAAAGCAGGGAGATGCATTCGAAGCGATCGCGGCTGCGGCCTTGACCGCGCTTGATCTGCACCGGGTCAGTATCTGGCTCCGTGACCGTGACGGGTTTGAGCTCGCTTTTGTGAGCGATGAGGACCAGGCCCCCGACCGTCCAATCGAGCGCGCTCGCATCAATGAGCAGGAGTCGCCGCAGTATTTCCGCGCTCTGGAGCGTGAGCGCATTATCGCGGTAGGTGATGTGCGGCACGACGAGCGCACCCGGACGCTGCCGTTCGGAGCGGGCGTGCCGGATTCAGTCGGCGCGGTGCTCGATGCGGCGATCTGGCACGGGGAAACCATGCGCGGTGTCCTGTGTCTCAATCGGCGCGAACCGGGGGCATGGCGGCCGGATGAAGTGCGGTTCGCCGGGGAGCTTGCCGAACAGGTTATGCGGGCGCTTGCCAACACCGAGCGACAGGAGGTTGCCCGGCTGATGGCTTATCAGGCGCGCCATGACGCTTTGACCGGTTTGGTGAACCGGTTCGAGTTCGAGCAGCAGGTCAAGCAGGCGATTCAGCAGGCCGGGCGTCACGGCGCAGGGCACGCGCTTCTGT
>PUPD01000267.1 GCA_003552985.1 Spirochaetaceae bacterium | reverse complement strand
GAGTTCCGGTGATCCCCACGGTCGCGATCCGTGACACGGGGCTTGAGCAGCTGCGCAGCGCGGTTGCGCAAGCGCTGGAAAACCCGGCACGAGCGCAGGCGCCGGCCGGCGAGTACTGGGAACTGGCCGAACGTTTCGCTGCTGAGGCGGAGCAGTATTTCGGCACTGCGCAGCTTGCCGACCCTGATCGAGGCGGCGTTCCTCAGCGCCGCGGCGACCCTGAGCGGTTCTCCTCTGTCGAGCAGCCGGCCGACGCGGAGTATCCTGAGTGCGACCCGGTCGGCCCGGAGTTCAGGCGGACTCGAAGGCGAAATGCGCGGACCAGACGGCTCCGGCGGTTTGACTCCGAAGCCTTGTTGCGGCCGTGGCCGGGGTTCCCGGTGGCGTTCGCCGTCCTCGCGGTGTCGTTCGCGGTCATTGTCGGCCTCGGAATGGGCGTGCGGCAGATGCTGCTGTTGCCGCTTGCGCGTGGGTACCTGTTTCCCGTCATCGAGCAAGCGGTGGCGGGGGCTGTCAGCCCCGGTGTGGCCCGCAATATTTTGATCGGCGAGTACGGGCTGCTGATCAAAGGGATAGAGTGGCCGTTCACTCTGGTGTTGCCGTATGTGCTTTCGTTTTATCTGGCGATTAGTATTCTCGAGGATTCCGGCTATTTACCGCGGTTCGCGGTGTTGCTCGACGGAGTTTTCGCGCGGATCGGTCTACGCGGCTCACATAGCATCTCGCTCCTGCTCGGCTACGGGTGTGCGATACCCGGAATCTTGTCGACACGCGCGATGGGCTCACACAGGGAGCGCGTGATTGTGGCGACTTTGATCTCGTTGGCCGTCCCCTGTATTTCGCAAACAGGTGCCCTGTTCGCGTTGCTCGCCGAGGCCACGATCTGGCTGGTTCCGGCGCTATTCGCGCTGTCCTTTGCGGTCATGATCGCCGCAGGGATGATTATGGACCGGCTGGTACCGGGTGAGCGCTCCCAACTGGTGTTCGAGATGCCGGAGCTGCTGGTGCCCCAGGCCGGTGTGATGTTGCAGAAGATTATCGGGCGGGTGAAGCACTACCTGGTGGACGGAGCGATGCCGATGGTTGCGGCGGTAGGTGTGGCGGCGGTGCTGTACGAAACCGGGATACTCGCCCACCTGGGACGAGCGCTTGCGCCGCTGGTGACCGGGTGGTTGGGCCTTCCAGAGGCTGCGGCCGCTCCTCTGCTGCTTGGCGTTGTACGGCGCGAGCTCACCGTGCTTCCGTTGCTCGAAATGGGATTGTCACCATTGCAGATGTTTGTGGGGGCAACCGTCGGGTTGTTCTACGTCCCCTGCATAGCCGTGGTCGCGACTCTGAGCAGGGAGTTCGGCCTGCGCGCAGGGCTCGCGCTGCTCGTGCTGACTACCACAACCGCGTTTCTCATCGGTGGTGCGTTTGCGCGGTTGGGAGCGTTTCTGTAAGCTGTAGGTAGTGGTGCGAAGCGGCACCCGCTGCAAGGTCTGAACTGCCGTCGGTTAGGGGAGGCTGTGCATCTTTTCCTGCAAACGTTGACTCTGGGGCTCGGAGTGGCGCTGCTGGTCGGCGGGGCCACCGCGCTGGTGGAAGGCTCGGTTGCTCTGGCGCGGCGTGCTCGGATCCCCCAGATCGTCATCGGAATGACGGTGGTGTCGCTTGGCACTTCGGCGCCCGAACTGGCGGTGAACCTTTCGGCTGCAATAGCATCCAGCGCGGAGCTGGTTCTCGGTAACGTAATCGGCAGCAATATCTTCAACACCCTGGCAGTCATCGGCGGGGCTGCCTTGGTGCGGCCGCTGGTCATCTCTCGTCGCACGGTGGGAGTTGAGCTCCCGTTTTCGGTTGCAGTCTCGGCCGGTTTGCTCGGGTTGATCTATGCCGGTGTACCGGGCTCGGGCGCCGCCGCCGGCCTTTCGCGAATCGATGGCGTGTTACTGCTGGGTGTAGGAGTGCTGTTCGGTGCCTATGTCGTTCGCAGCATTAGGCCGGCCTTGGCGAGCGACAATGGTCCCGACACGCTCTTGATTGCGCTCTCTCCCCGGGTCAAACGCGTGGGGATCGCGGCGACACTGGTTCTCATCGGGGTGGTGACGTTGGTCTTCGGCGGGCGCTTGGTCGTAAGCTCGGCGGTGGCCGCAGCTGGGTATCTCGAGGTAAGCCCGCGGGTGATAGCCCTCAGTGTGGTTGCGATCGGCACTTCGCTTCCCGAACTGGCTACCTCGCTTGTCGCAGCCGGGCGAGGCAATACCGATGTGGCGGTCGGTAACGTGATCGGCTCAAACGTGATCAACATCGTGTTGGTACTGGGTGTATCGGTGTCGGCCGCGCCGGTCGTCATTACCGAATCGGTGTTATTCGAGCTACTCGTCAACCTGGCTGCATCGGCGGTGGTGCTGGCTTTTGTCCGCCTCGGTCGCGGGCGGCGCATTGTGCGCTCGGAAGGTCTGGTTCTCGTCGCCTCTTACTTGGCTTACCTGTTCGTGGTGCTCCGCGGGTAGTTGCTTGACTAGACTGCGGGATGCCCGTACGGTTAGACGCAAGAGTCATGACGAAGATCGAGCCGGTTGAATCACTTGCCGAGGCCCGGGCGCTGGTAGCGTACCTGGAGCAGTTTGTTACCCCGGAGCGTAGCGCGCGGATGGATGCGGTGTTGGCTGAGCGGACGCGGTACGTCACCGTGCTCATTGAAGACGTCTACCAGCCGCAGAACGCAAGCGCCGTGGTGCGTTCCTGTGACGGTTTCGGGATACAGGAGCTGCACATCATCGAGAGTCGAAACCGCTACCGGGTCAATCCTCAGGTAGCCTTGGGCAGCACGCAGTGGGTTGATCTCGTTCGCTACAATCGCCGGCGTGATGCAGCGAACCACTCCGCCGCGGATATGCCGGAGAATGGGGCGGCTGCGAACTCGCTTGCAGCAGTGCAAGCCCTGCGCGAACGCGGGTATCGCATTGTGGCCACCACCCCGCATCGCGAGGCCTGGACTCCGGACTCGTTACCACTTGAGCGTGGCCGAATCGCCCTGTGCTTCGGTAATGAGCTCGACGGGCTCAGCGAGCCGCTGATAGAGGCTGCCGACGAGCAGCTGCGCATTCCGATGTACGGTTTCGTGGAGAGTTTCAATATCTCGGTGGCGGCGGCGGTAACGATGAGCGAGATCCTGCGGCGATTGCGCGAGTCATCGATCCAATGGCGACTGCATTCTAACGAGCGGGTGGCGATCAAGCTCATGTGGCTACGCAGGCAGATCAAGGGCGTCCGGCAGCTCGAACAAGCGTTCTGTAGCGAGCGAGAGGAAACGCGGCGAAAATGAAGCTGAGTGAGTACCGCAGATTGGATGCCACGGCACTCGTTGAGCTGTGGAGATCGGGGGAAGTTTCGGCGGTCGAGCTGTTGGACTGTGCGGCCGATCGCCTCGAAGAGGCCAACCCGGCTTTGAATGCGCTGGTCTACACGGCTTATGACGTTGCCCGTGCCGATGCGGCGCGGCTGGATAGGAGCCGCTCGGAACTTGCTTCCGGACCGCACTCGGGAGTTCCTGAGGGTGCCGTGCCGCCGCTGGCCGGCGTGCCGTTTGCGGTTAAGGACCTCGGCGTCGAGATCGCAGGTATGCCGTTGCGGGCCGGGTGCCGCGGGTGGGGCGGTTACCAGTCGCGCTCGGACTCGCGTTACGGACGGCGGCTGCGCGATATCGGGCTCGTGATCTTCGGCAAGACCAACACTTCCGAGCTGGGGCTATATCCGGTGACCGAAAGCAGAGCGTACGGCGCCTGCCGTAATCCGTTTGACCTCCGGTACAGCCCCGGTGGTGCCAGCGGCGGATCCGCCGCGGCGGTCTCGGCAGGCATCGTTCCGATCGCCGGCTCAAGCGACGGCGGCGGCGCCATTCGCACGCCGGCCTCCTGTTGCGGACTCGTGGGCCTGAAGCCCTCACGTGGAACGATAGCGGACGGCGAGGAGCGCTGGTCGGGAATAGTTACCGAGGGTTGTGTCAGCCGAAGCGTGCGAGATACCGCTGCCTTTCTTGACGCGTTGCACGGCGGGTGCAGTGAGGATCGGCCGGGTTTCTTGCGCGGCATTCGCCACCGTCCAAAGGATTTGCGCGTCGCCGTGGCGACCTCCAATCCCTTGGGCCCCACCACGCATGAGGCCTGCAAGGCGGCGGTCCATCACGTAGCTTCGCTGCTGGAGTCGATGAGCGTGGTGATCGAAGAGATAAAAACGCCGTATAGCATTGAGCTGTACCCGCAGCTGTTCCTGCCGGTTGTCGCGGCCGAGGTGGCGGCCGACATCGCCGAGTTGGGCGAGTTTCTGGGCAGGCGGCCTGGGCCGCGTGACCTTGAGCCGGATACGCGGCTGTTGGGCGAAGTCGGTCGCAGATTGTCCGCCAAGCTGTATGTGGAGGCACGGCGTAGCTGGCGGCGGCTTGCGCAGCAGACGGCGGCCTTTCACGAGCAATATGATGTGTTGCTGACGCCGGTGATTGCGACCCCTCCGCCGCGCATCGGTGCACTCACGACGAGCCTGCGCGAACAGATGAGCATCGAGTCTTTGACCCGCACGCCGATGGGCAGAGGGCTTGCCCGGCCGGGATTTGTCGAGCGCCTCGCATTGCGCGTGTTCGCGTTGATGCCGTTCACGCCGCCGGCCAACATGACCGGGCAGCCGGCAATTTCGCTGCCGGCGTACGTGACCGGCGACGGGCTGCCGGTCGGCGTACAGGCGAGCGCTGCTCATGGGCAGGATCTCCTGCTGTTGCAGCTTGCGGCCGCACTAGAGGCCGACGGCGCGTGGCGGCGCCCACAACTGGTGGTGTGAGAACCGCCGAACCGGACGACTGTGCCGCTAACGGCGCGCCGTTACGCTGTCCGGTTACGCGCCGTGCTCCAGCATTAGACGGCCTACTGCACGGCTGTCGGTGGGGAGGTGGAGCGTGTCCCAGGCTGCCCGCCGGGTCCTGTCGGGCATGTCCTCGTACGCGTATCGCAGCATGTAGCGCGCGACTTCGACCGTGAACTCCGGATGTCCCTGAAAACACAGCACCCGTTGGCCGAGCTCAAACGCGCCGTTCGGGCAGAACGCGTTCCCGGCAAGACGGGAGGTCTCCGGCGGAAGCTCGGAAACCTGGTCGCGGTGACTGTAGAGAAGCTTCAGTTCCGAGCTGCACAGCGCGGAAGCAAGCCCCGGTGCCGCAACCTCGTGACAGTGGACACCGACGCCCCATCCCGCGGCTGAGCGTACCACGGTGCCTCCGAGCGCCCGTGCGATGATCTGGTGGCCGAAACAGATGCCGACCAGCGGCCGGCCGGCGGCTACGATACGGCGTATCCAGTTTTCGAGGCGGGCAATCCACGGCAGGCGGTCGTTGGCTCCCGCGCGGCTGCCGGTTATGACGTAGCGTTCGCATTCGTCGGTACGCGCCGGCCATTGACCAACCTGCGGGTCATACACGCGAAGCCGTAACGCCGGCTCGTGCTCGACCAGAAGATCGTAGAACAGCGCATCATAGGAACGGATCTCTGCGGGCAGCACTTCCCGCAGCGAGTCACAGACGATCAGGCCGACGCGCATCTCCGTGCCTACAGCGCTGGAAACACCACCGAAAGCTCGCGGCCGTTGCGCAACAGCTCGAGCTCGATCTGTCGGGGGGCATCGGCAATCTCGTTGTAAAACTCCAGGGCACCGCTGATCGAGTTCCCGTTGATCTCGGTGACCACATCTCCCGGTCGCAGACCGGCGGCCGCAGCTACGCTGTCGCGCATAACCTCGACGATCACCACCCCGTCGGTGCCGGTCTCTACACCGGCCTGATCGCGCACCTCGTCGGTAAGCGGCCAGGCTACCAGCCCCGGCCACAGAGCGTCGGTCTGAGCCACCTCGTCTTCGGGAGCACGCCGGTCGAGCGTTACGGTAAGGCTTTGCTCCTCCTCGGCACGGACGACCCTGAACTCGGCCGTCTCACCCGGTCCAAGCATGCCGATTGCACGCTGCAGCTCGACGGTGTCTTCTATCGGCCGCCCGTCGACTTCGGTCACAAAGTCGCCGGGACGGAGCCCGGCGTCGGCCGCAGGCCCGTCCTGGTACACCTGGAGCACCAGCGATCCTTCTTCGTCTGCAATGCCGAGATCCTCTACCAGCGGGCGATGCGCATCCGCGTCGGCGTCGGTGATGCTGACACCGAGCCACCCGTACTGGATCTCGCCCTCTTCGAGCAGCTGCGTGACAGCATCGGCGGCGGTGTTGATCGGGATAGCGAACCCGAGACCCACGTTGCCGCCGGTTTGGGTTCCGGCTATCCAGGTGTTGATGCCGACGACTTCTCCGTTCATGTCGACCAGGGCGCCTCCGGAGTTTCCGGGATTGATCGCCGCATCTGTTTGAATGAAATCGGTAAGCTCCGGAATCTGGCCTCCCGGGCCCCCGCGCCGGCCGACGGCGCTCACGATACCGGCCGTGACGGTTGATTCGAAACCGAACGGGTTGCCGACCGCCATTACCCAGTCACCGACCCGAAGTCCGTCGGAATCACCGAGCTGGGCGACAGGCACTTCGGAACCGGGATTGAACTCAAGCACCGCGATATCCATGCGCTGATCGCCGCCAATCTTCTCGGCTTGGTACTGGCGCCCGTCATAGAGCGATATCTCGATATCGTCGGCGTCCCCGACCACATGGTTGTTCGTAAGGATATAGGCGCTGGTTCCCGCGCTCTCGATAATTACCCCGGATCCGAGGCCCGGACGCTCAAACTCGCGTTGGTCCTGGTCCGGACCGGGGCCGAAGAAGAAGTCGAACGGGCTTTGCGGGTCCTGCTGTTGGACTGTCTCCATCACCGAGACCTCAACCACTACCGGTAATACCACGTCGGCGACTTCGGCGAACGACTCGCCCTCCGGCGCGGAGCCGGACGGACTGTTACGGTGTAGTACGGGCGGTGAGCCGCTGTCACGAGCAAGCCGCTCGCTTGGTTCGGGGCCCGGCTCGCCTTGGTTGAGTCCGACGATAAGTCCCGCGCCGAACAGTACAACAGCGGCGCTCAGGACGAAAAAGGCTACTTTCCAGATATTCCATTTCATGACAGCTCCATTCCTTTGACGCACATGCCTCGTGCAGTTTGCCCCCACTCAGTCAAAAGGTACTGTAGCGAGAGGGCCGACGACAAGGCTGGTCCTGAACAGGTTTGCGCTGCCGGTGCTTTAGTGCCGTGAGCTATGGGCCTGGGTTAAGCGAGCTCGAACTCCTGTTCGAAACGCTCGATCTCCCAGTGCTCGTTCGCCGCCTGCATGTAGCGCTTCTGCGCGTCTTTATCGTCCCGCATTATCACTCCTTGGACTCTTCCGCGGCGCAGATAGGCGCAGATATAACGGCCGTTCTGGTATTCGCGCTGGTCATGCCGGGCCAATTCGTGCTTGGGCGGCCGCGAGATCGAGAAAAAGTAGTGACCGAAGACCTCACACTTCACGCGGAACGGGACCACACTGTATTGCTCGTCGGCACCAGCGGCATTAGCGCCCGCGATGGCGCCTTGTTCGAGGGCGTGGCGCCACAGATGCGTGAGGACCCCGCCGGGGTGTTCGGCGACGTCTCCGGCTGCGAAGATGTCGTTGTCGGATGTTCTGAGGTCCGGACCTACGCGTATGCCGCGGTTAACGGCGATCTCTGCCCGGCGTGCGAGCTCGGTACGGGGCTCGAGTCCGATGCAATATACCAGCAGGTCTGTACGCAGTCGTTCGCCGGTCTCGGCGAGCACCAGCTCGAAGGCGTCGTCACGGTGGTGGACCCGGGGCGTAGCGGTCTGGAGGTGCAGCTGCACGCCGTGACTGCGATAGAGCTCGGTCAAGTACTGAGCGGCCTGGGGATTGAGGTAGCGATCCATCAGATGGGCGTTGCGTCCGACAAAGTGCGTTTCGAGTCCCATCCGGGTGAGTTGTTCTGCCACTTCGCAGCCCAGCACCCCGGTGCCTACTACCGTGGCTGATCGCGCGTGCACGGCCGCGGCACGCAGCCGCTCGATATCGCGGATTGTAACGGCACAGATCACCGCCTTTCGCAGGCTTTCTGAGAATCGCGGCCTGCGGGGGCGCGCGCCGAGCGTAAGAATCAGCTTGCCGTAGCGTACCACTTCGCCGTTGCTCAGCTGAATCTCGTGGTGTCGGCGTTCGATTCGCTCCACTCGGATCCCGATCTCCAAATCTACCGCGTTGTCGGTGTACCATTCGAATTCGAGTAACGCGAACGCGTCGCGCTCGAAATCATCGGCAAAGCTCTTGGAAATCGATGTCCGTTTGTAAGGGCGCCGGTCTTCTTCGCCGACCAGCAGGATCGTCTGACCGGCCTGCCGGTCGACAGCCGCCTGCGCGGCGCTGACGCCCGCGGCTGATGCCCCCACGATCACGATGTCGTACTCACGCACAGCGGTAGATTCCTTGCAACGAAGTTGTGCGCTTTTACTTATAACGTCAAGCGTTTTCAACGCTGTGGCGCCCTTTTCCAAACCCGCGAAAAGTATTAGCATTCCCGTCAAGAAATATCACGGAATGGTTTGAGAGCGCGCGAGCGCTTAAGCGGCGCGGAATGACCGAGGAGAGCAGTATGACGCACTTTCATGAGCCGGTAGAACAGCTTAGCCCCCGAACGCGAGACTACATTCGAGCGATTAACAGCCTGCAGGAAGAGCTCGAAGCGGTCGATTGGTACCAACAGCGCATAGACGCCTGTACCGACGACCAACTCCGCCGGATTCTGGAGCATAACCGCGACGAGGAGATGGAGCACGCCTGCATGTCGCTTGAATGGCTCCGCAGGAACCAACCGGGATGGGACGAATCCCTGCGGCGTTATTTGTTTACCGAGGCCGATATCGTTGCGATCGAAGACCACCACACCGCATCCGGTAGTGATCCGGGCGTCGGTAGGCGCCGGGCCGCAGGACCAACTGCGGAAGCCCGCGCGGATGGGAGCCTGGGTCTCGGGCGCGTAGAAAAGTCGAAGCAGGGGGGGTGAGCTATGGATATTCTGCGTCAAGCATTAGCGCCGATCTCGGATACGGCATGGGAGGAGCTCAATCAACAGGCGCGGCGCGTGCTCAGGAGCTTACTGTCTGCTCGCAGCTTCGTAGAGGTCCAGGGCCCCCACGGGTGGTCTTACGGAGCGATTCCGACCGGCAGACTGGCGATTTCTGAACAGCTCGTCGTAGAGGGCGTGCGCTACGGGCACCGGGTGAGTCAGCCTCTGGTTGAAGCGCGCGCCGGCTTCACGCTGAGCCGTTGGGAGTTGGACAACATTTCCCGTGGGTTGGAAACGCCTGACCTCAGCACCATGGAAGAGGCGGCGATGGCGATCGCCGCGTTCGAAGAACGGGCGGTCTACCGTGGGCTGGCAGAGGGTGAGATCCCGGGACTGCAGGCGAGCAGCGAGTACAAGGCGCAGGCGTTTGGAGAAAGCGCGGAGGAGGCCTTGGCGGCGGTCACCCGCGGCGTAGCGCTTTTTCACGAACGTGGCGTCGGCGGCCCCTATTCTCTGGTCGTCGGACCGGAACGGTGGCGCACCTTGGCCGTCCATGTATCCGGGTATCCTCTGACCAGGCACCTCGAGCGGAGAATCGGCGGAAGCATTATCCTCAGCCCCTGCGTCGAACAGTGTGTCCTGGTGAGCGAGCGTGGCGGTGACTTTCGGCTGACACTCGGGCAGGATGTTTCCATCGGCTACGAAGGGCACCGAAACGACGAGGTCGATCTGTACTTCACCGAGTCCTTTGCATTCCAGGTGTTTGATCCGGCTGCGGTGTTGTTGTTCCAGTGAATCAGGCGCCGGGGCACCGTCACTGTGAGCAGGCCGATTACCGGATCAACGATCATTAGCTTCGTTGACAGGCAGCTGTAAAGCGTTTAGTATTAATCTGTCTATTCTTAGTGAATTACGCACCATTCATCGACTAAGGGGAAACAGGAATGCTGGATCTTTCCACCGTATATCTCGGGCAGACGCTACGCAGCCCAATTATGGTTTCGAGCTCCCCGCTTACAAACACACCGGAACGGGTGAAGCTCCTGGAGGACGCCGGAGCAGGGGCAGTAAGCCTGCGGTCGATCTTCGAAGAGGAAATCGAGGGAGCAATCGAGAACCTGGAGCGCCAGGTGGAGCATACTGAGGCCTGGGACTACATCCGTGGCCACGAAATGTCGCACGGCTTGGACGAGTATCGGCGCCTGATCCGAGGGTGTAAGGAAACCGTCTCGATTCCGGTCTTTGCGAGCATGAATGCCAAAAGCTCGTCGTTCTGGGTTGACCACGTCAAAGCTCTTGAGGATGCCGGCGCCGACGGCATCGAGCTGAATCTTTCGGTGCTTCCGGTCGATTACCATGACACTGAGGAGAGGATCATTCAGTTCTATGTTGACACCGTCAAGAAGGTGAAACAGCGCATTTCTGTTCCGCTCGCCGTGAAGATTGGGTACTACTTCACTTCTATTCCGTCGCTGGTAGACAAGCTGTACTACGCCGGCGCAAATGCGGTGGTGCTGTTCAACCGGTTTTACCAGGTAGATATCGATCCGGTGAAGGAAGATCTCGGCCGCATGTCTCCGATCAGCGCGCCAACCGATTATACCATCCCAATGCGCTGGGTGATGCTGATTTACGGAAAGACACCTATCGACTTGGCGACATCCTCCGGAGTACACGACGGCGAGACCGTCGCTAAGATGCTGCTCGCCGGGGCTACCGTCACGCAGGTGTGCTCTACGCTGTTGAAGAACGGAGTGGAGCATCTGCATGCGATGCGAAACGACTTGGAAGCCTGGATGCGCCAGAAAGGCTACTCCAGCATCGATCAGTTCCGCGGGAAGCTGAGCCAGAAGCATAGCAAGCGCCCGAAGTCTTTCGAGCGGCTACAGTACGTGAAGACGGTAGCGGCGCACGCCTGATCCGGCGTGTGTCGCCGCGGCAAGCGGGAGGTGCACCCGGCTTCGGGGGCAGTCTTATCGTGCGTGTTGGATTCGGCGGAGGCTGCGGATCGTGCGCTGCCATTCGCCTCGACCGACCTGGCGGAGCACTCGGTGTTGCGCACGGCGCCAAATGGGGACACTCTGGTCCAGGATCTTGTGCCCCTGTGCGGTGAGGGTGTATAGCCGCGAACGGCGGTCTATTCCCGGTTCTACGTGAACCCAGTCCCGGTTTTCGAGGGCGTCCATGTTGCGCGAGATCGTGCTAGGGTCCGACCCAAGGCGCTCCGCAAGCTCGGCACTGCTAATCGGCTCGTAGAGCGACAAGTGGACGAGGATCGCAAACTGGACCGAGGTGATATCCGCCGGCCGAAACTCTTCTTCGAATACTCTCCGCACCGCCTTATACGCCATACCAAGGTGCGAGGCAGGGCAGGTCTGCGGCAACAGCCAGAGCTCGTTATCTTGTTTTTTACCCCGGCGGCGAAGAGCACGAGAGACCATGTACGTGTTGCTCACGATCTCAATGTACCCAGCCTCTACAGCCCCGTCAACAGCACGGGGATCGGGCTACGCGAGCCCCTGAAACCCCATGAACGCCAGAGCCAGCAGGCCGGCGGTAACTAACGCAATCGGCCCACCCTGCATCGCCTTCGGAACCGGCATCAGCGCCAGCCGCTCCCGGATTCCGGCAAAAGCAATCAGGGCAATCGTGAAGCCGACCGCGCTGGCGATCGCGAAGACGATGGTCTCACCGAGCGTATATTCGTGCTGAACAATCAGAAGGGCCACACCCATGATCGCGCAGTTGGTCGTGATGAGCGGGAGAAACACGCCGAGCGCCTGGTGAAGCGGAGGACTCACCTTCTTCATCACGATCTCCACCAACTGAACCAACGAAGCGATTACCAGGATGAACGAGACCGTCTGTAAGAACTCTATCCCGAACGGGATCAGCAGGAACAGACGGATCAGATAGGTAGAGATCCCTGCAATCGTCATCACGAACATGACCGCAGTGCTCATTCCGATTGCGGTAGACAGTCGCGAGCTCACCCCGAGAAAGGGACAGATTCCCAGGAACTGTACCAGCACCAGATTGTTGACGAGCATAGCTCCAATTACGATCGTTAGATAGTCACCGGTCATCTCAGCGTGCTCCCTCCGTGGCCGGCTCCGCGCTCACCGCCTCTCTGCGGGCGGCGGCCAGCGACCGCGCCTTCTTGACCCCCGTATTTACCCCGGCAATAAGAAACCCAAGCGCGATGAACGCCCCGGGAGGCATTATGAACAACAGCATGGTGGTCGCATCCTCGGAGACGAAGGCCAGGCCGAACAACGACCCGCTACCGAGTATTTCCCGCACCGCGCCGAGCATCGCCAGCGCCATGGTAAAGCCTGCGCCCATTGTCAGCGCGTCCAGCACCGATGTAGTGAGCACGTTGCGCGAAGCGAAGGCTTCAGCGCGGCCGAGAATCAGGCAGTTCACAACGATAAGCGGGATGAACAGTCCCAAGGACTCGTGGAGATCCGGCAGATAGGCCGCCATCGTCAGATCGACGATCGTGACGAAGCTCGCGATCACCACGATATAGGCAGGGATACGCACCTTCTCGGGGATGAGATCCTTAATGAGGGCGACCACGATATTGGATCCCAGGAGCACTACCGAGCTCGCCAGGCCCATGCCGATTCCGTTGATCGCAGTGCTGGTGACGCCGAGCACCGGACACATGCCGAGCAGCATCGCGAACACCGGATTCTCGCGAAAGATTCCTTTGGTGAGTTGGCCTCCGAGACCCGAACTGTCGGACATATTATTCTACTCCTCCTGCCTGCTCGAACGCGTCTACCGCGCGCCGGACCGCATCAGCTACCGCTCGAGTGGAGATGGTCGCCGCGGTTATGGTATCGATATCACCGGTATCGGCGTCGGCGCGGAGATCAAACTCCTGTGGGTCGATGTCTCGGAACTGCGCGAGGAAGCGATCTCGGGTGATGGCGTCTCCCAGGCCGGGAGTTTCGCTGTGTTGGACGATCTGAACTCCGGTGATGGTTCCGTCGGGTGCAAACCCCACCATTGCCTCGATCTCGCCGCCGTATCCGCGGCCGGTGTAGCTGTGGACCGCCAGCCCGACCGGATCTCCGTCGCGGCTCGCCGGATGAAAGCGAATACGTTCCAGCTCCTCTATCTCATAGGCATCCTCCATCGGGTCGTTGTCGAACTCCGGGAGCACTACCTCAAGCGCGGCCCGTTGGCGGGCCAGCAGATTCTCGGCGATGCGCTCAGCGGTCTGCAGATGCGTAAAGCCCAGCAACAGCGCCGAAACCAGGGCGATTGCGGTGAGCACGATCACCATGTTGAAAAAAGTGGACTCAATCTTTGCCATTAGCTTACCGCTCCTTTTCCGAAGCGTGGCGGTCTAAGCTTGTTATCGATCAGCGGTACGAAGGCGTTCATGATCAGGATCGCGTAGGTCACGCCTTCGGGAAACCCGCCGAGCAAACGAATGACCGCCGTGAGCAGTCCGCATCCGGCTGCGAACAGGATTCGACCGTTCCGCGACATCGGGGAAGTCGCCATGTCGGTAGCCATGAACCAGGAGCCGAGCATCGCGCCTCCGGCGAGTATATGGAACAACGGGTCTGCGTAGCTCTCGGGGTCGAAGAGCCAGAAAACCCCGGTGATCAATGCCAGGGTCCCCAGAAATACAACCGGCGTCTCCAGCGGTATCAGACGGCGATACAGCATATAGGCGCCACCGATCAGAACCGCCAACGCACTGACCTCCCCCATGGAGCCGCCTATTGTACCCAGAAAAAGCTCAGTGTGACTGGGAAGCTCGGCAGCGATAGCCGAGAGCGGCTCGCCGAGCTCGAGTGCATCCGCAATCTTGCCCAAAGGAGTTGCGCCGGTAGGGCGGTCGACGCCGAGCGACACTAGCTGCTCGCGCGGAAACGCCCAAGTGTTCATGTGCACTGGAAAGCTCACCGTCATGAAGGCGCGGCCGATCAGGGCAGGATTGAACGGGTTGGTCCCGATACCGCCAAAGGCCATCTTAGCTACCCCGATTGCAACGACCGCGCCAACAACGAGTTGCCACATCGGAACCGCGATGGAAACGTTAAAGGCCAGCAGCATGCCGGTGACCACTGCGGACCCGTCGTCGACGGTCGGCTGTTGGCGGAGAAAAAACCGCTGAATCACATACTCGGTAGCCACGCAGGCGGCGCTGGTCACAAGGACGGCCATGATGGCGCGTACGCCGAATACCAACGCGGATGCTGCAAAGACCGGCAGTAGCGCTATCACTACGCCCCACATGATGCTGCGCACCGTGTGCTCGCTCTTTACGTGCGGTGAACCTGAAACAACTAATGTCTGACTCATAAGGGTGCTACTTCTCTCGGTGTAATGCCGCGCTGATCAGCTCGCCGATGCGCGTCGCATCTCGTGCACCTTCACCTTGCTGAGTTTAATATAGTCCAACAGCGGCCGGTTGGACGGACAGATATAGGTGCAGCTACCGCATTCGATGCAGTCCAACACGTCATGCTCGTCGGACTGTTCCCAGTACTCAACGCGTGCCAGCTTCTCGAGCAGGTAGGGCTCCAGCCCAACCGGGCACACCTCCACGCACTTGGAGCAGCGGATACAGGGAACCGTCTCGCGCTGCTCAGCCTCGGCTTTGGTGAGCAACAGTATCCCCGAAGTACCCTTAGTAACCGGAACATTGAGGTCAGGCACCGCCTTACCCATCATCGGGCCTCCGGCAATTACCTTGGCTACATCATCCGCCATACCTCCTGCAGCCTCAATAGCGCGGGCGAACGGCGTGCCGACTCGAATTAGGAAGTTGCCCCGGTTCGGGAGAGAGGTTCCGGTTACCGTCACTACTCGGTCGATCAGCGGTCGGTTCTTCTGGATATCGTGGTAAGCCGCCAGAGCGGTGCCGACGTTGTTGACGACGCACCCTACATCGAGCGGAAGTTTCCCGCCCGGGACCTCACGGTCGAGAATCGCCTTGATCAACTGCTTCTCCGCGCCCTGCGGATACTGGACTTTCAGTCCGTAGACTTCAATGTTGGGAAACCGTGCCGCACTCTGCGTCATGGCTTCGATGGCGTCGGGCTTGTTGAGCTCGATCCCGATTACCGCACGGTCCACCCGCAGTGCCTTGCGAAGCACCTCGATGCCGACAAGGATCTCATCAGTGTGTTCGAGCATCAGGCGATGATCGGCGGTCAGATACGGCTCGCATTCAACTCCGTTGATCACAAGCGTGTCCACCTGCTTGCCCTCGGGGACCATGTACTTCACATTGGTAGGGAACGCAGCCCCACCCATCCCGACGATGCCGGCCGTCTTGATACGGTCGACGATCTCCTCCGGCGTGGCGGTTATCTCGGTCACCAAGTCGGGCGAGCGGTCAATGTGCACTTCCCACTCGTCGCCCTCGACCGCAATCACCACCGCAGGCTTGCGGAAGCCCGCCGCATCAAGCGCCTCATCGACGCGCTTTACGGTTCCCGACACCGTTGAGTGCACATTGGCGGAGATAAAGGCTTTGCCCTCACCGATCAAGGTTCCGACCTTGACCTTGTCACCTTTCTGTACGACCGGTTCGGCCGGAGCGCCGATGTGTTGGCCGAGCAATATCGAAACCTCGTCAGGCAGATCCAGAGCCTGAATAGGAGAATCAGCCGTGAGCTTGTTTTCAGGAGGATGAACACCGCCCATTGGAAAGGTCTTGACTGTTACCATGGTAATGCGCCTTCCTTGAATCTATGGTTTATGCCTGCGTGTCGGCAGTCTCTTTGTTCGCTTGTTTGGGCTTCGGCGGCTCAAAAGTCGCCATGATCGCGTTCGTTGGGCAGACCGGGACGCATTTGCCGCAGGCGATGCACTTGTGCGGATCGATGTAGGCAAGGTTGTTTTCCATGCTGATCGCCTGAACGATATCGTTGCAGACCCGTACGCATTTGCCGCAGCCGATGCATGCAACCTTGCAGTTCTTGCGCGCGACGCCGCCCGGTTGGGTGTTGCGGCAGTTAATCCAGACCCGGCGCTCCGCCTTGCCTTTGCCCCGTGGCCGGATCTCAAACAGGTCACGCGGGCAGGCCCGCACACAGGCGCCGCAGCTGGTGCAGAGCTCCGGAATCACCTCCGGCAGGCCGGTGTCGGGGTTCATTACAATCGCGTCAAAGGGGCAGGCGATTTCGCAATCGCCGAGCCACAGACAGCTATGCGGGCAGCCGTTGATCCCGACGTACAGTGAGTGGGCGATGGCACAGCTGGAAGGTCCCTGATACTGGGTCTTGGCCGGGGCGTTGGAACAGCTGCCCCCGCACCTGAGGACTGCGATGGTCTTATGGGTGCTGCCCATCTCGAAGCCGAAGTATTCGCCGATTTGCTTCATGGTCTCCGAGCCGCCGGGCGGGCAGCTGAGCCCCGAAACGTCGCCGCTATCTGCAGCCTCGACGAGCGCCTCGGCAAGCCCGGAACACCCGGCGAACCCGCAGGCGCCGCAATTGATGCCGGGAAGCATCTGCGTGACCTCGTCGATGCGCGGGTCTTCCTCTACTTTGAAGCGCTGTGAAATGACGTAGAGCACAACTGCGAAGCCCGCAGCCACCCCCCCGAGAGAGAGGGCCGAGTATATGAGAAGCTCGTTCATAGCGTACCTCGCTCATCAGGAGTCATCCGATACGCACCTATGTGCACGAATCGGGCCAAGCGATTGCGCTGGGTGTAGACCATACCGTAATATACCGGAAGCACGAGCAGGGCCGTCAGCCCGGCGACCAGCTCACCGGCACCGTGAGCTTCCAGTGTGAAGAAGGTGGTCACCAGCAGAATAAACGGGAGTCCAAAGGCAATCAATACCGCGAACCAGCCCGCGGCCGGCGGCATCTCCAGTCTGACGCGGTCACCCGGCCCGAGCGGCTCACGGCACTCCGCACTGATGAGACCTGCACGCCCGTGACCTCCGACGCAGAGAAGCTTGGCGCGGCACGCGTCGCACGCTGAGAGCTTTTCGATCTCAACCGATGCTACACCGCCCTCGACACGGGTGGCGACTCCGGTGTGCACGATCGGACGTCCTCGTTTCGAGATATACTCGTTCGACATGGCGGTATTTCCTTCGTTCTTACGGGCTGCAGCCGCGGCTTTACGAGGGCCGCGTCATCCGGCGGCAACTGTCGTTCCTGTGTCTCGGTTTTGTAACGGATACCAGATCGGTTAGGATTATAGCCCAGGCGCGACGGTCTTGCAACCGTTACACGTTTATCCATATTGAGTTTAACCAATGGTCGCCCGGTCGCCGCTTGACCGGAAGAGGCTGCAGGGGCTACAACGAAAGCCGTGGTATATCGATTGAAGGCGCGGGAACACTCCGAGGACCGCCTCAGGCTGGGATTCGGGGTGGGTTGGCGCGTTTTCTTTGTCCTAGTTGCCCTCGGATTCGGTGTTACGGCGCTGCAACCGGACGGGCTCAACCTCTTTCGGGCGCTGATTGCTCTGATAGCCCTTGGAGCAGCTGTCTACGTTGAGGAGTGGGTCTTCGATCGCGACGCCGACCGGGTGGTCAGTCGCGCCGGTGTCATCGCGTTGACCTCAAAACGCGAGCTTCCGATGAGTGATCTTTCCGCGGTGGTCTGCCGGACGACCTACCCGCCGGGGCTGGGGCCGACCGGTGGGGAGCGTACCGCGGAAGACAGTACCGCGGAGGTCGGCGAGCGGCGCACGCTCGGCCGCGCAGGGGTGCCGCCGGTTGGAACCAGCACCGGCTTTGAGTTTCTGCGCCGCAGCAGCGGCGGGATGCTGCCGCGTGTCGGCCACCGAGGGCATGTGCGCCTGTGGCTTGAGCGGTCCACCGGCGAGCGAGTGCATGTAATCACCGATTCGGTGCGCAGCTATGACTGGGTGGCCGACCTCGGGCGCACGATCGCGACCTTCACGCGCACTCCCTACCGCGAAGAGTAGCTCCCGGAGAGCGCACGCGCGACGACCCATTGCTTAGGGAGAGGGTGTTCCCGGACTCAGAAACTGTTCCTCTATGTACTGCGCGAGCGCGTCGAGATCCTCGAATCCGTACTGAGGAACCCGGTACTCCACCGGGGTGTCGGTGACGATCGCAAAGAGCTCCGCCTCTGCGCACAGCAGATCCTCCCCGATATCGGCACGGTAGACCTCGATCTTGGGCTTATCGGCGCTCTTGTAGCCCTCGGTGAAGACCAGGTCGATATCGGTGAGCTTGGCGAGGATCTCGTCGAGCTTATACTCCTCGCGGCGGTGCTCGATCATCGCAAACTTCCACGGCGATGAGATCATGACGATGTTCGAGCCTGCCTGGGCGTGTCGCCAAGTGTCTTTTCCGGGCTTGTCGATCTCAAAACCATGCACGTCGTGCTTGACGGTGGCGATGCGGTAGCCGCGAAGCTTGAGCTTCTCGATCAGACTGCAGATCACGGCGGTTTTGCCCTTGCGTGATGACTTGCCGACGATTGATAGGGTTGGGATCATGGGTGCTCCTTAGGATTCGGCGTTGATTTCGGGCGCATCGATCAACTCAGCACGGATGCGCTGCGCAGGCTCACCGGGGCTGTCGGCCCCGCCTGGACCGCCGGTACCGCTTAAACTGTCGGGGCCGCCGGTCTTGCCGGCTGCGCCGGGGACCCACAGGGCGTTGCTCTCGGCGAGCTCGCGATAGATGTTCCGATACCGAACACGACGGGCGTACAGCCGACCGGCACGGACCTCTACTCGAAGCCGCTGCAGTCTCCCCGGGCTCGGCTCCTGCTCCGGGTTGAGGAGCGTGACGGTAGCTTCAGGATTGCGCGTATCGCCGGCTCCGAGCAGAGCTCGCGCGGCCGGGCGAACCAACAGGTCGAACGCGGTGACCGCCGCGGCCGGGGTGCCGGGCAGTGCGAACCAGGGTACCGGCCCGCAGAACCCGAAGGCAGTGCTGCCGCCCGGGCGCACCGCGACGCCGCTGAAGACTACCTCGGCCTCCGGCCGGGCGAGTAGCTCCCGCACGAGGTCCTTGCTTCCGCCTCCGGTACCGCCGGTGGTGATCAGCAGATCGGCTCCGTCGTCGACGGCGCCGCGCAGACGTTGCCGCAGTGTTTCAAGATCATCGGGGGCCGGAGACAACAGGTAGGTCTCCAGCTTGAGCCCGCGCATAGCGGCCGCAAGGAGGATGGCGCCGTCCGGATACCGTTGCCCCGACTCGAGGGCGGTCCCCGGTGAAACGAGCTCGTCACCAATCGGCAACACTGCGACCTTTGGCCGGCGGTGGACCGGCAGGCCGGTGAGGCCGAGTGCGGTCATGAGGGCCAGAGTCTCAGGGCCCACCGGCCGGCGGGCAGCGACGACGCACTCGCCGGCGGCGATCTCATCTCCGGGCTGAGCTATCCGGCGCCCCGCCGGGGCGGGCTCGAAGATGACGAGCGTGTTCCCGTCGGCGCTGCGCTCGACCTCCTCGGCGCCCAACACCGTGTCGGCGCCACCGGGGATCAGCGCACCGGTCATCACACCGACCGCTTGGCCGCGTACAAGCTCCGGCGGGGGTGTGCTGCCGGCGCTGCCGGCGGTGACCGTGGCGCCGATCGGCAGATGCACCGGGTTGTCACGAGTTGCCACGGCGATGTCGGCGGAACGAACTGCGTAGCCGTCTCGGCGCGCGATCGTGTCGTGAGGAAGATTGGTAGGGGCGTAGACCGGCTCGGCGGTGTACAAGCCGTCACAGCGCTCGGGCGGCTCGTGCACCACCGGACAGGCGTGCAGGTGCGCTTCGACACGCCGTCTTGCCTCGTGTAGCGGTATGCCCAGGTTCATAGGCCCTCCATATCGTGCGGGATGCGGCCGCGGGTGACAAACCCCGGCGGATACCTGTACCTTATATCGTGTCATGATTCTCAAGCCAATTGAAGACGAACAACTGCGCGGACACCTCGATTCCATCGCCCCGGATAGCCTCAATATCGTCATTTTGGAGCGCGGCAACTACCGTGGGGCGATTCTGAACGGTACCGCGATGGTCAACCAGATGAGGACGAACCACGAGCTCGGCATCGTCGAGGCGCTGCTGCTCGGGCAAGCGTTTCTCGCTGCCGGACTGCTGAGCTGCAATCTCAAGGGCCAGGACCGCATGGGAATCGCGCTCAGCTGCGAAGGTCCGGCCAGAGGGTTCTCGGCGGAGGTTGATGCTTCTGCGGCGGTGCGCGGATACCTGCATCAGGTCCCGATAGCGGTGGAAGGCCCGGTAGAAAGCTACGACCTCGCGCCGTTCATCGGGCCCGGTGTACTGTCGGTCACCAAGTACCTTCAGGACGCGAAGCAGCCGTTCATCGGTAAGATCGAGTTGGAGTACGGTACACCGGCGCAGGACCTGGCGTTGTACTTCACCCGCTCGGAGCAGACGCCTACAGCGTTCAATCTGAGTGTGCAGTTCGATCCCGACGGACGCGTGGTAGGTGCCGGCGGCTTGATGATACAGGCGTTCCCGGGCGCGGACCGCGAGGTGAGCGCAAGGCTTGACGCGGCAGTGCGACATCTTACCTCGCTCGGTGGGCTGTTTGCCGCCGGTGAAAGCGGAGAGGACGTCGTGACGCGCGAGTTCGAGGCGTTCGAGCCGATCGTGGTGGGCAACCGCTCGCCGCGCTTTAGCTGTCACTGCTCGAAGCAGCGCTTCGCGGACTTCCTGGCAGCGCTTCCCATCGATGAGATTCGTGATATCCGTGACAACGGACCGTTTCCGTTGCGCACCACCTGTCACAACTGCAATACCACCTATGAGTTCACCCGCGAGGAGGTGGAAAACGCGTACGATATGGCGCGCTGAAAGTGCCCTGCGGTCTGTGTGAGAATAGGGTGGCCGACCAAGCCGGCGGAGCGGTACATTTTAGCTAGGTAAATCCATCATACTGAGTGGCGAGGTTGATATGACCTTCGACGCTGATAATCGCGCAAAACTCGAGGAGCACGCTGCCGCCGCCAGCGAGTTGATCAAGCAGGGTGAGTATCATGCCGCGATCGAGCACCTGACACTCGTCCTCCAGGAGGCGCCGCAAGACGCCAAGGCGCTGTGGGAGCTGGCGATGGCCTATACCAACCTCGACCGCAATCATGCGGCGCTGGCGGTTTTGCAGCGGCTCAGCCGCCTCGTTCCCGGCAGCGGCGAGCTCTGGACCGCGATCGGCTGTGTGCTGATTCGCCTCGGACGTTTTCAGGAGGCGAAGGTCTATCTCCTGCGTGCCTACGAAGCGGATCAGGGCAACGCGCTGATCCTGCGTAATCTCGGGCACGCGTATCAGGGCCTTGGCGAGGTATGCTTTGCAGAGCAGGCCCTGCTCGCAGCGCATAGGCTCGATCCGGACGACAACCGCACGGTTCACGCACTGGCGCAGTTTTACATGCGCAAGCGTGATACGTGCATGGCGGAGCACTGGGTGAGGCTACTGCTTTCGCGGTCGGCACCGACTGCGCTGGCGCATGACGCCGAACAGTGGTTGTTGCGCATTCAAAGCGGGTGGGCGTAGAATGAAGGTATCGCGACCGAGAGGTCGCCTATTGAGAGTTGGATCAGAGCTATGAGTAGGCTAAGACTGCCCACGTTGTTGGTCCTTGCGGCAAGCGGGCTCGTTTTCTTGGCAGGGTGTGCGACCGTACGTACCCGGGACACACTTGGTCCGGAGCGCGATTGGGAGTACCGGATCCGCGTACAACCGCGGGTTGGCGCGCAGGATCTGGAAACCGGTGAGTTGCGTTACCGGGGTCGTACGGTGCCTGCGGTGTTCTCGGAAGTAGTGCTGTTCGGGCAGCGCTATGAGTATCGCTATCGCACCGAACAGGACACGTTTCAGGGGTACCGGCTCGACGAGGATTTTGAGCCTGCCGAGATTACCGAACGTGGTCCTGAATTGACGCGACGCGACCGGAGTCGCGGGTGGTACCTTGCGGAGTATGACGAGCGACGGCCCGGAACGCCGAGCGGATGGATCTGGGTGCGGCGTGAAAACCTCAATGCGTACCTGGACCCGCGTCAGATTCGTGAGTTTGCCGCCCATTACGGACTTGCGGAGCTTGCGGGGCGAACAATGGCTGAACGAGACCGGCGCTCGAACGTACAGTTCACGTTTTCGTTGCATCAGTCGGTGGGGCGTTGACCGAGCGGAGATACCAACCACCGCACCATCGGGATGGGGGCTGGTGCAGTTCTGCTTTTGATTGTAGCGCTGATTGTGACGGTGCCGGGATTCTCCGACCGATGTTTTTCAACAACGGCTGCAGGTTCTAGATTCTGCGACGTGGCCTGCGAGGCCAATACGTGGTCCCGATGATTGATCTTGACAGCTTCAAGGAGCTCAACGACACGGCGGGGCATGCGTTTGGTGATGATGCGCTGGCATACGTAATCGGAATGATGAAAGAGCGTGCGGCTGTGATGAGTTCAGCGCGATCATGCTCGACGCCGGCCGGGCCGAAGCTGAGCGGTACGTCTGCGCTTTGATGGGGCGAATCGAACACAAGGTCATCGAGAGCGACAACGGCCGCTTCAGGCCGCAGCTCGCGGTTGGTAGCACGGTGCAGACCGGGAGCGCCGAGGGTGGCGAGGCAAGGACGCGGGCCGCCGACTGCGCCCTATACCAGGCTAGAAGGAGTCCGGCAAAGGATGCATAACAGCCGTGTCGATGGTGAAATCTCTTGGACGGGATCGGCAACGCGAGTGCGAACCGAGTTCTGCTTGAAGACAGCGATCGCCAACGGAACCCTGCTCATTACGGCAGGGCTCATCACGGCGCTGCTGATCGGCGGCTGTGCAACCGCTGAGCACCGCGATCCGCTTGATGACCTACACGCCGGTTACGGGCTCGATTCGGCGCGCCTCCTGACCTACTATCACCTGGCGCTTGCCGCGTGGCGTGAACAGGACGAGTATCGGGACACCGGCTGGGAGCTGAGCTATTTCGGAGCAGAAGAGACCAACACGCTCGGTGTCGCCTACGAGCACAGCTCGCGCCTCATCGTCGCGTTTCGCGGCTCCCAGCTGCAGCGCAGTGATATCGATCGCCGACTGAACTTCAGGTTCTTCCCGAAGCGCCTCCCGTTCGATCACACGCCGGAGCGCGTCCGGGTACACCGAGGTTTTCTCGAAAAGTATCTCTCGGTGCGCGATGACTTGCATGCGCTGGTGCGGAGCTCGAATCGCCCGGAGGTTACGGTGGTTGGACATAGCGGGGGCGGGGCGCTCGCCTCACTAGCCTATTTCGATCTCAAACGAGCATTCCCCCAACGCAGGGTCCGGGCGATCACCTACGGCATGCCACGCGTGTTCAACCGCATCGGGGCCGAGATCATCAACCGCGAGCGCAGTCGGTTCCTGCGGGTCGTCAACGGCGACGACATCGTTCCGCAGGTGCCGTTTCGGGCGTTCGGATTCCGGCACGTCGGCACCGAGCTGGAGCTGACACCGGGGCGCTGGTACCGGCCGTTCTCACAGTACGATCATCATCCTGGGTACCGTAAGGAGCTCGAAGCGCGGTCGGGTACCACGGAACCCTGGCACCTGGGGCATCCGGACCCCTAACCGCGCGATGGCTGATAATCGGGTGGCTCAACGCACGGCGGATAAGCGCGCAGCGGCTTGCCCATGATACCGTTCCACGTATCTCCAGTGCAGCAACGATACAATTGTTACTTTTGGCTGAACGTTTATCACGTCTCACTTGACGCAACAGGGATTCGGTGTTTTAATAACTATTAGGTCGGAACCGTTCGGAAGACTGTTCGGACCTCCCGGAACGCTTTGGACTCAAAGAATCGGCTGCTTGCATGATGTGAGCGGCCGACTCGGTTTTTGAACTCGGAGAGGACGACAAGCGCATGGACGCGGGGACCCGGCTAAGACAGCCGGCAGGGGCGGCAACGCAGAGCATCTATCGAGGCTCCTTTCTGATCGGCAGCGGCTACTTCACCGTTGCGCTGGTCGAGCCGCTGTACAGCGCCTACGTTCCGCTGATGCTGGCCGATCACCTGCGTACCTCGGTGGCCGTCGGGTCAACGCTGAGCGCCTTGAATCTCATCGCTCCGCTGGTGATACCGGTGTTCGCGGCGTGGTCGGACAAAACGGTCACCCCAATCGGGCGGCGGATGCCGTTTATCGTCGTCCTCCTGCCGCTGGCGGCTCTGGCGCTGGCGGTTGTGCCGGTCGGCGCACGCCTGCACCTCGGGGTTCTGGTTGCGGCCCTGGCGGCGACAAACCTGTTTCGGCATGCTGCCCGGGGGCCGGTGGTCTCGCTGATGCCCGACCTCGTCCCGTCCGCTCAGCGGTCACAGGCTAACGGCGTCATCAATACAATGGGCGGGTTTGCAGCGATTACCGCCACCGTGTTGTTGGCACCGTTGATCACGGTGGAGCTGAATCTACCGATGGTCGGGCCGACGCGGCGAGTTCTGCCGTTCTGGATCGTCGCGGTCCTGATGATCGCCGCCACGGTGTTCCTGTACAGGAACGTCACCGAGCCGTCCCCGCTGTCTCCCAACCGAGACGGCAGTGATGAATCTGGTGCTGCTCGAAGTGACGGGCCGTTGACCTTGATACTGCAGGCGATGCGCACCGGTCGTGGCGAGGTATTGCCGATTCTAGCCGCTGTAGCGCTCTGGTTTCTCGCCTGGAAGCTCCTTACCCCCTTCATCACGATCTATGCTCGCGATGTGCTCGGCGCCGGGGAGGCGGCGGCCGGACTGTCGTTCGGTATGCTGGCGGTGGCTCAGACCGCCTTCGCAATTCCGAGCGGAATAGCCGCCGCGCGCTGGGGACGGCGACGGGTGATGAAGACAGCGCTCACGGTTCTGGTCCTGGTCGGCCTGGCAGCGCTGGGGAACCATATCCTGGCAGGACGGTCGGGTGGAGCGGGTCTGTACCCGTTTTGGGCGCTGTTGTTCGTGTTGGGGCTCGGATGGGTAGTGCTGATCACGAACTGTTTGCCGCTCATGTGGGACATCGGAGGCGCCTCTTCGGTAGGGTTCTACACCGGGCTGTATTACTTTGCGTCTCAGACCGCCCTGGTCGCCGGGCCGAGTGTAGGCGGCCTGCTCGTCCAGCTGGTTGGGTTCGGTGGGCTTTTTGTCGGCTTCAGCCTGGTGATGGTAGCGGCGCTGCTGCTTCTCTGCCGGAGAGAGAAGCGAGCGGTTAGGGTTTGATTAAAGAAGGTGCCTATGGGTAGCGCGACCGGCCGTTGGCCGGTTACACTATACTGTCTGCATCTCCGGTAGCTGTCGGAAGATGCAGACGCAGATCTTTTAAGGAGGTGCCATATGCGCAAATTAGCGCTATTGGTCGCAGGTATTGCCTTGGTAAGCGCGGGAGCATTTGTGTTTGCCGCGGGAGCGCCCGAAGAGCCGGATCCCGAGTACCCGCTCGAGATCGAGATGTGGATTGGGCTCGGAGGCGAGCTCGGTGAGCGGATTGAGGACATGGCCGACGACTTCAACGCCATGCAGGATCGCTTCATTGTCAACGTAATCGAACAGGGCGATTACGAAGAGGCGATGATGAGCGCGATTGCCGCCTACCGGGCCGGGAATCAGCCTCATATTCTGCAGGTATACGAGGTTGGTACCGGCACGATGATGGGCAATCAGGAAGTGATCTATCCGGTCCACCAGCTCATGGAGGATTTCGGTATGCCGTTTGATACCGACGACGTCCTCGAGCAGGTTTCAGCCTATTACTCGGATCTGGACGGAAACATGATCTCGTTCCCGTTCAACAGCTCCACCCCGATCTTCTACTACAACGTCGAGGCCTTCGAGGAGGCCGGGCTTGCCCCTGATACCCCGCCGCAAACCTGGCCGGAAGTCGAGGAAGCTGCTCAAGCGTTGCTCGAGGCCGGTGATTACACCGCCGGATTTACTTTCCAGTGGCCTTCGTGGACGCAGATGGAGAACTTCTCGGCCTGGCACGACGTGCCGCTGGCGACGCAGGCGAACGGTCTGGACGGATGGGATGCCGAGCTGGTCTTCAATGACGACGCGCGCGTGAAGCACGTGCAGCAGCTTGCCGACTGGGCGCAGGAAGGGATCTTCGAGTACGGCGGACGTGGCGGCGACGCCGGCCCGCTGTTCAACACCGGCGACGTGCCGATGTACATCGCGTCTTCGGCGGCTTACGCCGGCATCGAAGCCGGGGCCGACTTCGAGTTCAGCGCCACCTTCCTGCCGTACTGGCCCGATATCGTGGATGGACCGCAAAACTCCATCATCGGCGGCGGGTCGCTGTGGGTAATGGACGGTCATACCGAGGCTGAGTACGAAGGCATCGCGGAATTCTTCGACTACCTGAACTCAACCGAGGTGCAGGCCGATTGGCATCAGTTCAGCGGCTATCTGCCGGTAACCAACTCGGCATGGGAGCTTTCGCGCGAGCAGGGCTTCTACGACGAGATCCCGATTCACAACACTGCGATCGAGCAGATCACCCTGAACGAGCCAACCGACAACTCACGCGGGCTGCGGCTGGGACAGTTTCCGCAGATCCGTAACGAGATCCTCGACGGCATGGAATCGGCATTCGCGGGCGACATGAGCGCGCAAGCAGCGCTTGACCGCGCGGTGGAACGGGGCAACGAGCTGCTGCGTGAGTTCGAGCAGACCGTAGCGCGCTAAGCGCGGATTGCCTCACGGTTTGTGAACTACATCAGCGCGCCGGCTCGACCACCCTGGTCGGGCCGGCGCAATTTTACGGAGGAGTTGCCACATGGCGACTGGTAAGAGGGTTACGTTTACCAACAAGGGGCTCCCGTACGCGCTGCTGACGCCGGAGCTGACCTTGACGTTCGTGTTCTTTCTGTGGCCGGCTTCGCAGGCATTGCTGCAGTCGCTCTACCGGGAAGACGCGTTCGGCCTCACGCGAGTGTTCGTGGGCCTCGCCAATTTTCAACGCGTGTTGAATGACCCGCAGTACGTTCGCGCGATCTGGACAAGTATTGCGTTTGCGGTGGCGGTTGCCGGTTCCACGATGTTGATCGCCCTGTTTCTCGCTTCTCTGGCCGACAATATCGGATCCGGGAAGCGAGCGCTTACGTTTCGAACCATCATTATCTCCCCCTACGCGGTGGCTCCGCTGGTGGCCGGGGTGATGTGGTTCTTTCTGTTCAGCCCGGCCGTCGGCGTTGTGGCGTATGCGCTGCGGACCTACGGCATTCGGTGGAACCATACGATCATTCCCAGCCAGGCGTTCCTGCTTGTTGTTGTGGCGGCGTCATGGCAGCGGATTGCCTATAACTTTCTGTTCTATCTTGCCGGCCTGCAGTCCATTCCCGACTCGTTGGTCGAAAGTGCGGCCATAGACGGAGCGAGCCCGGTACGGCGCTTCTGGAAAATAACGTTTCCTTTACTGTCACCGACCACCTTTTTTCTGCTGATCGTGAACTTCATTTTTACCTTTTTCGAGACGTTCCCGATCATACATCAGCTAACCGAAGGCGGGCCGGGAGGCGCAACCGCGACGATGGTGTACCGCATATACCGCGATGGGTTCAGAAGCCTCGATTTCGGCGCGTCGGCGGCGCAGTCGGTGATTCTGATGGCGTTCGTGATTACCGGTGTGG
>PUPD01000060.1 GCA_003552985.1 Spirochaetaceae bacterium | reverse complement strand
GTTATGCCCGTAGGCGGCAAGGCCGCAGTGGCGACCGGTGTAGTAGCTTGAGCTCACATCGTAGAGCACCAGCGAGCCGTCGCTAAGGTGGCGCCGTGCAAGCTTCGCCTCGATGCGCTGCCGGCGCTCGGCGAGGCAACCATCGAAGCGACGAGGCTGCGCTCGCGTGAGGCGCGCGAGGCGATGAGTTTCTCAACGCCCAGCTCTCGCATCATCGCCAGTTCCGCCGCCACGTGGCCGTGGGGAAGCGAACGCAGGATCTCAAAGGCCCCACTTGTGCCGGGTGAAACCTTCCCGCGCAGGTAGCGACGGATGAGTTCGATCAGCTCCGCCGGCAGGTGCGAGAGGTTTCCGAGCGTCTTGTGGTGGCCACATGTACCGAGCCGCCTCTACGAGCCATTAACCGAACTCACCGCGAGTTAGTCGCCCTTGTCAAGAACAAAAAAGTCTAATTGTGGCTAAATATTGCATGTATAAACCTCGTATAAGCCTCTATCAACAAGAGAATTACATGCGATTTGCTGCACGGAAGCTTGGTCTAACCCAAAACGACCGCTGTGTCGGAGGAACTGAAGAGCGACCGTCAGCAGAGAGTTCTACGGCTCGCCGCCGCCCTGCTTGGACTTAAAGTGCGCCACTGCAGCCGCGAGACAATCGAGTACCGCGATCTGTGTGATTCGAATAACGCCGGCTTCGTCACCGACCGAGGTGATCGGGAGCGAGGTGAGCAGATGCGTGTCCGACTCTCTGGCGAGCGTTGAGTCGGCGTTGCTGGTAATCGACAGGGTATGAGCCCCACGTTTCGACGCCACGCGCTGTGCTTCGATAAGGTCCTTTGCTTCGCCGGAGTGCGAGAGAATGAGCGAAAGATCCTGCTTTCCCAAATGCTGTGCGTGCAGCTTATGCAGAACATACTCGGTGTGTACCGTCATATCGACTCCGAGCAAGAGAAACTTGTGAATCGCGGTCTGCACGATATTTCCGGATTCGTTGTTCCCGAATGCCTGCACACGGCGCGCGGATGCTATGCGACGGGTCGCCTCATCGAAGGCTTCCGGCGAGAGGTCATTAATAGTATCCTCGAGTGTCCCTTTCATAAGGGCGAACACCTTGCGCCGTACGTCGTTAATGCTGTCATTCGATGTAAGTCGCTGATACGTTAACTCGTTTTCTGCCTGTGACTTGGCGACCATCTCGGAAAACCATGCTTTTCGAAACGACGTGAATCCCGAATATCCGAGTCTTCTGCTGAATCTGACGATCGTCGACTCGCTAGTTCCGGCTTCGGCCGACAGGTCGGAAACCGAGAAGAACTCAACCGGCGCGTCATCGAGCAAGAGGCGGTCGGCTATCAGCTTCTCACCGGCGGTCATTCCTTGATAGGCGTTTCGTATCCGCGCCATTACATCCATATACACTGCCTCCCTGAATCATACCCTGTCCGAATACTAACATACAATCGCCTTAAACGTGCAATGGTTGCGTCAGATCAGTATATTTTGCTGCAATCATGGTTGCATCCTGTTGGAAACGGTGTTATGCTTCAGTCTCGGCTTTGGCGCAACCTGCAGTATCGCCGGTCTGCTCCAGAGAATCGAACACACAAGGGGGTTGTCGATATGACAATTTTGACGAAAAGCGGTAGGTCGTTTGGTATCTGCCTCGTATTATTAACGCTCGTCGTCGGACTCGCATTCGGAGCCGGACAGCGGGAAGCCGCCGAGGACTGTCCGAGAGGGGACCTCGATCAGCGCTATTGTGATCGTGACGGCGATCTGGTTGCAGATCCACCGGCTGATCCAGCTGATTTCTCTAATCCGGATAGCCTGATCTTCGCGGCTGTTCCCGGTGAAGAACCGGCAACATACGAGAGTGCATGGCGACCGTTCATCGCTCACATGGAAGAAATCACCGGCAGGGATGTGCAGTACTTCTACGTGGACAGTTTCGCCGCACAGGTAGAGGCCATGAGAGCCGGTAGGGTCCACATAGCCGGCGTTCCCACCGGCAATGTGCCGACTGCGGTTAACGAGGCAGGATTCGTTCCGCGAAAACTCATTGGCTGGGACGATGGCTCATACGGATACTACATGTGGGTTATCGCGCATGCGGACAACGACGAAGTGAATGATCTCGAAGATCTCCGCGGGCGGGAAGTTGCGTTCGTCGATCCCGGATCGAACTCCGGATTTCAGGCGCCCGCAGCGATTCTCTTCGAAGAGCTCGGAATGGTTCCCGACGTGGACTACACGGCTACCTTCTCCGGCTCGCACGATAACTCCACGATCGGTGTGGAACGAGGGGATTATGCGATTGCCGCTATCGCCGACACGGTACTGGGACGGTTGCATGAAAGCGGACAGGTCGATCGTGACAACTTCAAGATTGTCTATGAATCTGAACCGTTCCCGCCGGTAGCGTGGGGACACGCGCATAACCTGCATCCCGACCTTGTCGAGGACATTTTCGAAGCCTTTCGGACGTTCGAGTGGGCTGGAACGGAAATCGAGGAACTTTACTCAACCGATGGTAACGCGTTTCTTCCGATTACGTATCAGGAGCACTGGCAGGTGATTCGAGACGTTCAGGCCGGTCTCGCAGAAATCGGACTCGACTGATTGGTGGTCGCTCGGATGTCCCCGGTCAACTGTTTTTGACCGGTCACCCGGCGTCGATGTGTAACGGGCGTCGGTCGGAGAGAACGATATCCGGCCGCCGCCCCGCATTTCTGGAGTAATACGCGAAATTCTATGTTATCTGTCAAAGGACTCACGAAACGATATCCGAACACCGAAATCTCCGCCATCGAGGACATAACGCTCGATTTCCCCGACGGGCAGGTAATCGCCATCATCGGACCGTCCGGTGCTGGAAAGAGCACACTTATCCGATGTATTAATCGGTTGGTGGAACCGACCTCCGGTGAAATATGGCTCAACGAAACGAATGTCTGTAACCTCAAATCTGAATCGCTGAGAAAACTACGTTGTAGAATCGGTATGATATTTCAAGAGTATGCGCTCGTTGACCGACTGACGGTCATGGAGAATGTACTCTCCGGAAAACTAGGGAGTGTCAGTCTCTGGAAGAGCGTCCGACGAAAGTTCCCGCAACCGGTGGTCAAGAGCGCGTTCGAGATTCTCGATCGTGTCGGGTTGTTGGACCAGGTCGATAAACGTGCCGATGAACTCTCCGGCGGTCAACGACAGCGTGTTGGTATTGCCAGAGCCCTGTTACAGCAACCGGAGTTGCTTCTCGTCGACGAACCGACGGCAAGTCTCGATCCCAAAACCGCGCGACAGATCATGAGACTTATCGTCGGACTCTCGAAGGAATATAATCTCACCGCCATTATCAATATCCATGATGTTGTCCTGGCACGGGAGTTCACGCAGCGTATTATCGGGTTGCGCGACGGTTCCGTTGTCTACGATGCAAGCCCGGCCGGGCTGGGAACGGAAACGCTTGGTGCAATCTACGGTGAGGAAGACTGGTCGCATTCTACCTACGAGAGCGACAACAACGATAGCGACTCTGCCGCCGCGTCAATAGACGAGAAACTGGGTGCCTTGAAATGAATGCGGCCGAACACTCTCAACTACGGTGGAATACCCGGCACTTGATTCCTAATCGGAACGTGCGGATCGCGCTTAAGATCGCGATGATTACGTACTTGTATTTCGGAATCGTCTCGGTGGATGTCAACTGGATCAGGGTGTACCAGGGCGCCGGACGGGCGATGCAGTTTGTTGTCGCTTTCCTTTCTCCCGACTTTGTAAGCCAGTACGAGTTGATCATAGATGGAATTCTCGAAAGTCTCGCAATGACTGTTGTCGCAACCTTGGCGGGGGTCGCAGTCGGCTTACCGATCGCATTCGGCGCAGCCCGGAATATTTCCCCGAAACCCATCTACTTCGTCTGCCGCGCATTCGTGGTCGTCAGTCGAACCTTCACCGAAATCATTATCGCGATCGTATTCGTCGTGATCGTTGGATTCGGTCCGTTTGCCGGCGTACTCACTCTGACAATCGCCGGAGCTGGGTTTATCGCTAAGTTACTCGGCGAAGACATTGAGTCGATTAACCCTGAGCAACTCGAGGCGATTCGTGCCACCGGAGCATCCTGGTGGGCAACGCTCGTGTATGCCGTGTGGCCGCAGGTCAAACCGAGATTCCTCGGATTGTCGCTGTACCGGATGGACATCAATTTCCGAAACTCCTCCGTGTTGGGAATAGTCGGTGCCGGCGGGATTGGAGGGACGCTTGATATTGCATTCGCCCGGTACGAATACTCGGTCGGGGCGGCAATTCTTCTGCTTATCGTTGCTCTTGTTCTCACCGCTGAATACATATCCGGGAAGATCCGGCAGAGGGTTCAATAGCTATATGGCAGTCATAACCGATTCAACCGGCGAGAAACTATGGCAATTGAGGACGCGCACGGAGTCTCTTAAGAAGTGGCTTGTCTGGTTTTCCGTGTTAGTAGTTGCAGCCGTCGCGTGGCGCTACGTATCCGCGAATACACAGTGGATCTTTGTTGTCGACTCACCGCGTCAGGCTGCCGATCTGTTTGGTCGAATGGTTCCTCCGCGCATAAGCTACATAGGCAGATTATGGGGGCCGCTGTGGGATACGATAAATATCGCCACGTTGGGCACGCTCGTTGCCCTTGTCATCGCGGTTCCACTCGCGTTCCTCGCTGCGCGTAACACGACTCCTCACCCCCTGTTTCGAACTGTCGCCTTGTTCATCATAGCGTTCTCGCGCTCGGTGAACTCGTTAATCTGGGCCCTTATGCTCGTTATGATTATTGGGCCCGGTCTATTGGCGGGTATTATAGCGATCGGTATCCGTGCGATCGGCTTCATAAGCAAGCTCCTGTATGAGGCAATCGAAGAAGTAAACCGGGAGGCGCTTGAAGCGATTACCGCCACCGGAGCTCGACGCAGTCAGGTGATCTTCTTCGGAGTTGTTCCCCAGATACTACCTGCACTCGCGGGAATAGCTGTTTTCAGATGGGACGTGAATATTCGCGAATCTACCGTTGTTGGACTGGTCGGTGCGGGCGGAATAGGTCTCTATCTAAATCACGCCATCAATCGGATGGCATGGCCCGATGCTGCCGCAATACTGATTGTAATCTTTCTAATGGTCCTGTCGAGTGAGTGGGTTTCGTCGAAAGCCAGGCACGCAATTATCTGATCACGCACACACGTACCCAAAGGACTCACATGAAGATTGCTTTTATAGCGGATGCCCACCTTATCTCGGACGACGATGAGTATAAAGGGCTGCACGAAACAAGGGGGTTTCTCAAACAGGCATGGCCCACCTTTGCGGCTCTTCTGGATCTTGTGAACGATGAATCGCCGGATGTCGTACTGTTCCTCGGAGATCTTGTCGATTGGTTCAGTCCGGAAAATGTCGGCTTCGCCCTTGACCTCGTAAGCGCCCTGCAGGTTCCCTGGTACATGACACCGGGGAATCATGATCTGGAGACCCCGCAGGTTGACTTCAGCGACACAAGGTACGAGGTAACTCCGTCACGCGAGGCGACCGAGTTTTGGAAGCGGCAGGGGGGTGACTGGAGGCCGCGCGCGATTACAGATGAGACCATTAATGTTCTGACATTTGACAGTTCATTAAGTTGCGTGGCGGACGGCGTAGCCAGCTGGATCAACAGTTCGGCAGTTGAAGGCTGTCCGAATGTCGTGGGAACGCACGTACCGGTCAGTATCAACGCGGTTAAGAACTACATTATCGGTGTCGACCCCGACCGTGACCTGAAGAAGTACGTACAGAGCCGTTCTCCCATGCTGTACGATGAGGCCATTCGAAACCGCATTTCTCACGTTTTCACCGGACACCTTCATTTCCCCGGCACGGTTCAGTATGAGCAGACCGTGTTCCACATGCTTGGGATGAGTGTCTCGATCGAAAATCACGCGGCTGCGAGTGCCACCATAGTCGAAGCGACCAGCTCGAATCTTGAAATACGGAAAGTGAGAGCAACGACACTAGGTGCTCAGCCCATCGTATCTGCACGTAAGAACCGTGCATGGTAAAGTCTCGTTCCCGGAATCAGTGGCGAGCAAGAGGATTGAAAAGGCACTGCGGCAATAGCAAAGCTCAAGTCCACTGATTCGCGTATCCCTCGTTCTACTCCGGTTCAGGCACGCCTTCATGCATCGAAAGAAGATCCGTTCTAGTATTTTTTTTCGACCGCGAACTCTGCCCAGAATGCGGGACGTCCCACGTCCGAGTTCAGAACCGCGAGAACCCGATTTGCCGGCACGGCCGGGTACATACATTGGAGCAAGGTACTTGAAAACAGCCAACCGAAAGCAAGCATCGAGTTCGACAGCGTCGCAGGCCTTGCGCGCGCTCGAGGTGGTAGCTGAGTCGAGCGAGCCGGTAAGCATGGCTTGCGTTGCCGAAAGGCTTGGGGGAAGAACGGATTACCGCCTACCGCATGCTGGTCACGCTGGACGAGGCCGGCTACGTCTTTCGCGACGATACCTCGAAGCGCTATACCCTCAGCTACAAGGGCGTGTCGCTCAGCAAAAACCTGCCGGCGGAAAACGAGACTTCGAAGCCAATACAGGAATCGCGGAGGAACGTGTTTCTGCTCCTCCCAATTAGGGCTTGCTGAAAAAGCGTCGGTTTGAGCCGACGCTGTTCGGGAGCACCGCGTCATGCGGCGCAGGATAGCTGGGCCCCTGCCGGTGACGGCTTCCTACGGGCCAGGCACGCAGTAGCAAGCGCAAATAATGCAGAGCCGAAAAAGCAAGCCTTAGGCAGGGTGTCGAGGTTCATAACCTATAGTGAACGCCGGCGATCTTTCCCACGACGAGGTATCGCGCTTCATCCTCGGTTTTCGCTTCGTCGAATTAGAATTGCACGCCGATTCACCCACTCGCTTTCAGCATCCCAGCGCCCAATCCACGCGAGCTCACTCCGTTCAAGCGATGGAAAGACTGGGCGCATCCCCGCCCCGCGTCCACGATGCCGATCGTGCACGCGTCGCGGGGTCGGCCTCCGGCTCCCAATCTGCCGCGGCTGCGCCGCGACAGGATTTCCGCCTCCGTCCTTGCGCTTTCCGTGTCCACAGGCCACAGATCATAGACAGCTCCACACCCAGCACCCGGAGTTTTCACTCCGAGGCTGTCTAGGCGTGCAGCAGCGCTCTGCACAGTGGCGGGGAGCGGGCAAAACCTCCTGTATCCTCGGTCTTCAGGTCGGCATCCGACAGAAAGTTTCGGGTATTGCCGGCAATAAGGCATTCGCTTGCGCTCGCTCGAGTAAGCTCGATGAAGAAGGTGCGAGACCGATATTTTTGTAGCAGCTCACCGGGCGCTGTGGTAGCATGACGGTATCGAATTTCCACAGCGAGTCAGTCTGTGGGAGCGTAGCGGTTGGTCGCAAGATTTGCCGATTTAATCAGCAGGGATGAGGGCAATTCTAGGAATCGATGCACCGCTCGACCGGCAAGAGCGCCGTGCGAACGCGTGCCGGCGTTAGTTTCAGGATGAGTAGACGATGCACAGGACCATACAGGTGAATATCTACCCCGGAGACGAGGGCTGGTACGTTGCCGAAGCTGTCCATCTATCCGTAGTGAGTCAGGGTAAAAGCATCGACGAGACGATCCGCAATCTCCGGGAGGCGCTGGAACTGCATCTCGACGGCGAAGACCTGCAGGAGCTCGGTCTTTATCGGGACGCGCCCGTGCTGATCACCATGGAGATGGAACCGCTTCATGCCTAAGCTCAAGCGCATG
>PUPD01000088.1 GCA_003552985.1 Spirochaetaceae bacterium | reverse complement strand
GCATGTTGAAGTTTTTTCGGCTGGAGGAGCACGGCACCAACCCCAAGACTGAGGTGATTGCCGGTATTACCACGTTCATGACGATGGCCTATATCATCTTCGTGAACCCCGACATTCTCAGCGCGGCCGGGATGGATCATGGAGCGGTCATGACCGCCACCATCATAACGGCCGGTGCTGCCACGATCATCATGGGGCTGCTCACCAACTATCCTTTTGCGATGGCGAGCGGCATGGGCTTGAACGCATTCTTCGCGTTCACGGTTGCGGCGCAGTACGGATGGCAAGCGGCCCTCGGTGCTGTGTTTATCTCGGGTGTGGTTTTCGCAATCTTGGCGGTTAGCGGCGGCATTGAGTTCATCGATATGGCCGTTCCTACCAGTCTGAAACGAGCGGTGGCAGCCGGCATCGGGCTCTTCATCGCCTTTATCGGACTGCAGAACGGTGGGATCATTGTCGCGTACGAGGCCACGCAGGTAACCCTGGGGAGCCTCACCGAGCCGGGGCCGTTGCTGGCTCTCATCGGTATTGCGATTACGGCTGTTCTGATGTCGCGCAAGGTCAAGGGGGCGATCCTGCTCGGCATCCTGCTCACGGCGATCGTCAGCTTCTTCATGGGCATTCAGGACTTTCCTACGAGCCTTGGGGACATCTTCGGCTTACCGAGCAGCTTGGGTCCGATTCTGTTTGAGCTTGATCTTTCGTTTGCAACCGGCGCATTCGCGATCCCGCTCTTCGTGATCTTCTCGTTCGTTTTCGTCGACGTGTTCGACACAATGGGGACGTTGCTCGGGACCGGGGCTCGGGCAGGCTTCCTCGATGAAAACGGGCGACTGCCGAAGGTTAAGAACGCTATGCTCGCCGATGCAATCGGTACGGCCGGGGGCGCGCTATTGGGAACGAGCACCGTGACGACCTATGTTGAGAGCACCGCCGGGATCTCGGAAGGCGGGCGCACCGGTCTGACGACGGTGGTGATCGGCATCCTCTTCTTCCTGACGCTGTTCATAGCGCCGATGGCGGGCCTGATTCCGCCGGAGGCGACGGCCTCGGCGCTTGTGATCGTGGGCGTATTGATGGTCGGCGCGGTGACGAAGATTGAGTTCGACGACTTCACCGAGGCCTTCCCGGCGTTCCTGACCATCATCTTCATGCCCCTCGCGTTCAGCATCGCCGACGGGATTGCGTTCGGTTTCATCGCGTTCCCGATCGCGAAGGTAGCGGCGGGGCGCGCGAAAGAGGTGCACTGGCTGATGTATGTGCTGGGCCTGATCGCTCTGTTGCACTTCTTCTATCCTGCTTAGTTGGCTGGGGTGCCGGTGCGAACCATCTGCCGCTCCGGAGTGGATCGGCGCGCGCGATGGTGATCGGTGATCCGCCGGAGCAATAGAACAACGTGACAGCCGACCGGGGCGCTTCGGCGCTATCCCGGTCGGCATTTTCGGGTATATGGCGGCGGTGGTCAGTTCCCGCCGGTAGGATGATCGGCGCGGAAGCGTTGCAAGCGTTCGGCGAGATCGGTCTCCTGATCGAGGCTGAACTGGCTCACACAGGCGCGCAGGCCTTCGGTCCGCTCGCTGCCGGTGGTCTCGAGCCCGATTGCGCTAATCCCGTAGTACAGGAGCTCTTCGGCAAGCTCGTCGCCGCTCATGCCGGGATAGGAAAGCGTGAAATAGAACCCGTCGCCGATCGGGGTGTCGAGGTCGGTGTCGTAGACGATCTGGAACCCGTTCTCCACAAAGTGACGCTTCATGATCGAAGCGCGCTTTTCGTATTCGCGCACGCCTCCTACGAAGTTGTACTCCCCGTCGTTGACGGCCTTTAGCATTGCGGCCACCGCGTACTGCGCCGAGTGGCCCGCACCGGCGGTCAGCGTGTACAGCGCCCCGTACACCAGAGCATGGCCGAACTTGTCGGTGGTGTAGTAACGCAGAAGGTCAGGGTAGCGGCGGTTGAAGAGACGGTCGGACACCATCATCACCCCGAGTCGCTCACCGGCGTAACTGAATGCCTTAGAGGTGGACAGCAGCAGAATGTAGTTGTCGGTATAGTGTGCCACCGTCGGCTGGAACGGCGGCTTACCGGGCTGCGAATAGTCGCGCCGAAAATCCATCCCGAAGTACGCAAGGTCTTCAATCACCGTTACGTCGTATGCGCGCGACAACTCGCCGATGGTACGCAGCTCCTCATCGGTGAAGCAGATCCAGGCGGGGTTATTGGGATTGGAGTAGAGCATCGAGGAGACCTCGCCGGTTTTGAGGTATGACTCCAGTTTGGGGCGGAGCTTATCGCCCCGGTAGTCGTAGACGTCGAAGCTCCCGTACTCATGGCCGAGCGCCTTACACTGCAGCTTCTGCACCGGGAACCCCGGGTCAATGAACAACGTACCTTTGCGATTGTGGTTGTTGCGGTTGGCCACCATGAAGGCGAGGAACCCTCCCTGCATCGCTCCAATCGTCGGAATACAGCCTGACTCGTGCAGATCGATGTTGAGGAACAGCTTCGCGAAGCGCGAGGCTTCCTTCTTCAGCGCCGGCAGTCCGTCGATGACGCCGTACTTTGATGCTACTCCCGTACGCAGTGCCTCAACCTGAGCTTCGATGCCGACTTCGGGTGCCGGGAGACCGGGAACCCCCATCTCCATCTTGACGTAACGCGCGCCGGTTTCCTGTTCGATCTCATGTACCAGTCGCACGAGCTCGCGAATCCCTACCTTGCCGAGCTGCGTGAGTCCGCTCTCGGTAATCTTCCGACTCACGAGCTCGGCATCAATCGGTGTGTCCCGCTTGCTGCCCTTCATCTCAGCCTCCTCCTTGTGTATCGTTGAACCCTGTCCGGTCGATGCGGATGCGAGCATCCACAGCGGTTAGGTGACCGGGTGCGGCCATCAGCGGATTGATATCCAGCTCGGCGATCTCCGGCCCCGCCTGAACCAGCTCCGAGACCCGCACGATGATCTCGGCGAAGCGCTCGGGATCGGTGCCTGCGCTACCCCGTGCGCCGGTGATCAGCGGGTAGCCCTGTAGCTGCTCGACCGCCTCGAGGGCTTCGGCAGAGGTGAGCGGTACAAGACGGGTCTGCACATCTTTGAAGATCTCAACGAAGATGCCGCCGAGACCGCAGACCACCATATGACCGAACGTGCCCTCGCGAACTGCCCCTGCGAACAGCTCAAGGCCGGTTACCATCGGCTGAACCAGAACTCCGGTTGCTCCCTCGATCTGTATGATGCGCTCGAACTCCGCTGCCACCTGATCGAGATCAGACAGATTGATCGCCACTCCGCCGAGATCGGACTTGTGCAGCGGCCCGATGACCTTCATCGCCACCGGAAGTCCCAGCTCGGTTGCGGCCCCGAGTGCTTCCTCGCGGCGGCGAGCGGTTCGCTCCACCGCGCGCGGGATGCCGGCCGCATCGAGGATCTCGGTCACCGCCTGGGGTGGCGCATATCCGTCGCCGAGGGCTCCGATGACCGCCCGGAGACGCTCACGGTTTAGGCCGGGTTTAGGGCCCACCGTGGTGCGCTCGTGGTCAGGCGACACCCCGAAACCGGCCGGACGCGTGTGATGGACACGCGCCAGGGCGCGTCCGAGCGCAACTTCATCCGGGAAGTTGATACCGCCCTGGGCCAGAAACCACTCGATCTCGCGCTTAGCGTTCATTATGGACGGCAAAACCGGATAGATAGGCTTGCTGCAGGTATGCATCTTGTCACGCAGCACCTCGTAGACGTCGGAAACCTCGAACAGCCCCGGGCTGCCGAAGATCACTACCATGGCATCGATTGAGCTGAAACGCGTCTCGCAGTACTCGACGATGGTGGCCAGCTGCTCGGCGGTACCGGTAGCGAGGAAATCGATGGGGTTGGCGGTGGAGCTCCCCGGATAGAGGTGCCCGCGGAGCTCCTCGGCGGCTGCCGTGGTCTCGATATCGGGACCGATCAGCGGCGGCACCTCGAGCCCGGCGTGGCTCAGGGCGTCGGTCAGCATGACCGCGGGGCCTCCGGCATGCGTTATCACCGCGATGCGGTTTCCCGGCAGCGGCGGGTGCTGCATCACAGCGGCGACCGTGGCCAGCTCCTCGCGGCCGTAACAACGCACGATCCCGGCCTTTCGGAACAGGGCGTCCACCGCGGTGTCGGAACCGGCGAGCGCACCGGTGTGCGAGCTCGCTGCGCGGCTGCCGGCGGCCGATGAGCCGGCCTTGATTGCGGCGATCCGGCACCCTTTGGCGATCAGCGACCGGGCGTGATGCAGCAGCTTGCGAGGCTTGTCGATGCTCTCAATGTACAAGAGCTTCACCCGCGAGCTCGTCGCCGGATCGAAACTCTCGTCCAGGTACTCGATTGCCTCCTCCACGCCGATCTGCGCGCTGTTCCCAACCGAGAACACCTGCGAGAAGCTCAGACCGTTGGGGATGGCCGCCTCCATGATAAACACCGCGGTGGCGCCCGACCCGGAGACGAAGTCACACCCCTTTGGGTCAAGCGGCGGGATCGGGGTGGTGAACACACCGCTGTACTGCGGCGTCAGTACGCCGATGCAGTTGGGGCCGATCAGCGAGCCACCGTGCGCTTCGACGGTAGCGACGATCTCGCGCTCCAGCTCGGCGCCCGCCTCGCTCTCTTCGCTGAAACCGGCCGAAAGGATGATAAAGCCCCTGGTCCCCTTCTCTTCAGCTAGCGTTTTGACCGTGCCCGGACAGAGCTTCGCCGGAATCGCGAGCACCGCGAGCTCGGTGGCCGGCAGCGCAGCTACCGAGTCGTAGGCGCGCAGCCCCTGAACCTCGGTCTCCCTAGGATTAACCGGGTAAATGGGGCCGGCAAAGTTTCCGCTCTTCAGATTGTGGAGAATTTTCCCTCCCGGCTTGTGGATGTTCCCCGAGGCCCCCACCACTGCAATCGAGGCCGGCTCTATCAACTCACGTACAATCATGTCTGACCCTCGTCTGTGCCTGTGCCCGCGTCTGTGCCGGCCGGCTCACAGCGCCGTGGCGCGGTATTCTTCCGCGAAGCTTCTGCCGGCTTCGAGCGTTGCCAGGTTCCGCTCGACGACGTCCTCACCTTTGCGGGCGAAGATGTAACCGATCCCCTCCTTGAGGCGCTCGAGCTCCAGCGGCAGAAACAGCGAGGCCGCTCCCACCATAACCATGTTCATGCCGCGCGCGTTGTTATGCTCGCGGGCGATTGCGTCGGCGTCGATCGCCACGTGGTGCCGCACCTTCTTCACTTCGCCGATCACGCGATCGAGCTCGGGGTAGTTGTCGATATTGCGAAACGGCGTCGTGTTGGTAACCAGCCAGCCCTCCGGTGACAGGAACGGCAGATAGCGTAGGCTCTCCATCGGTTCAACCGAGAGGATCATATCGGCCGAGCCCGCCGGTATGAGGTCACTGTAGATGGGGCGATCGGCAATTCGCAGATGCGACTGCACCTCTCCGCCGCGCTGGCTCATACCGTGCACTTCAGCCTGTTTCAGCTGCAGGCCGGATTCGAGCGCCGCGTAACCAAGTACGGTCGCGATTGAGAGAATCCCCTGACCGCCGACTCCGGCGAGTATTATGTCCAGCCGCATCATTGTGCTCCTTGTTTGGCGAGTTTCGTGCGCCGCGTCTTGGTCTGTACGCATTCGCGCTGCGGGATGATCACCGACACACCCTCGTAGGCGAGCTCTTCCTTGATGATTTCCACGAACTCATCGTGCGTCTTGGGGGTAGGGCGCAGCGTGCGAATATGGTCCGGATGAACGCCGAGCCCTTCGCAGATCTGCACGAGGCGCCCGTGCGCGTGGCTGTCCTGCCCGCCGGTCATCGCAGTCGTCGAGTTGTCAAGGATGCACACCAGCATGTTGGTGTTCTCCACGACCGCGTCGAGCAGAGCGGTCATGCCACTGTGGGTGAAGGTAGAGTCGCCGATGATAGCCGCAGACGGATATAACCCGGCATCGGCGGCGCCCTTGGCCATCGTGATCGACGCGCCCATGTCAACACAGCTGTTGATGGAGTTATACGGGGGGAGCGCTCCGAGGGTGTAGCAACCGATGTCGGAGAACACATGCCCGTCGCCGTACACCTCGCGGATCGCTTCGTTGATTGCGTTCATCGAGTCGATATGGCTGCAGCCGGCACACAGCGCCGGCGGGCGCGGGACGATGCCGTCGGGAACCGTCCCCCCCGGCTGCGCTTCAAACCCCAGCGCTTGGCGCAGTAGCGCAGGGTTGAGCTCGCCGTCGCGCGGAAGCTCACCGGATATCCTGCCGAGCACGCGCAGGTCGCGGTCGAGCAACCCGCGGAGCATCTCCTCCACTACCGGCATGCCGTCCTCAACCACGAGGATGCGGTCGCACTCGTTCACGAGCCGTTCGATGAGCTTTCGGGGTACCGGATACTGTGAAAGCTTCAGCTGCGGGTGGGGACAGCCCGAATCCTGATAGTTCTCCATCACGTAGTTGTAGGCGATCCCGCAGGCGATGATGCCGAGGCGCTTGTCGTCACCGTCGAAGTAGCGGTTGTACGGCGAGTCGAGCGCTTCCTGCTCGAAGGCCTCCTGGCGGCTGAGCAGAACCTTGTAGCGTTTTCGTGCAATCGCCGGAAGCAGCACGAACTGCCGTTTGTCCTGCGGGAGCGTGATGCCGTGCTGCGCCAGCGGCTCGCGGCGCGTGATGCCTGCTCGGCTGTGGGCGATGCGGGTGGTGAGGCGCAGGAGCACCGGGGTTTCGTGCCGCTCGGAGAGCTCGAAGGCGCTGAAGCACATCTCGTAGGCTTCCTGCTGGTTGCTGGGCTCGAGCATCGGAATCATCGCGAACTTGCCGAAGAAGCGGCTGTCCTGCTCGTTCTGTGAGCTGTGCATGCTGGGGTCGTCGGCCACGGTGACGATCAGTCCGCCGTTCGCCCCGGTCAGTGCGGAGTTCACGAAGGCGTCCGCGGCGACATTCAGCCCCACGTGCTTCATCATCGCCATGGTGCGCTTACCGGCGTAGCTCATTCCGAGCGCGGCCTCCACAGCGGTCTTCTCATTGGCCGACCACATGCGGTGGACTTTACCCTCGGCGGCCTGCCGAGAGTTGAGGGCGTATTCCATAATTTCGGTGGATGGCGTGCCCGGGTAGGCGTAGAAACCCGATATCCCGGCGTCGAGCGCTCCCTGGGCGACCGCCTCGTCACCGAGCAGCAATAAGGTGTTGTTCTTCAAGAGAGATATCCTCCATGAGCCCGGAGCTCCCTGGGATGGTTCCGGGCCGTTTCGTGGACCAACATTGTAACATTGGTATCGTTACAAGACGACCGAAATGTGCGTATGCGCGCATCTTGACGGGCCGGCTCGGGCGGAAATAGTCACAGGAATCGCCGTAACCGAGCAGAAATGTTTCGCATGCGGTTGAAGGAATTGGGATGCTGAATTAGTATGCAGACAAAACGGAAAAAAGATACGGTTTGTGCCGAACGGGTGATGAGGTGAGCGTAACGCGGGGCCGGTTGTCCCGCGTTACGGACGTTCCGGCATCCAAGGCTCCCGTATCTACAAGGAGTAGGAGAATCATGCTGATGCGAAGGGTGGCGGTAGGTATTGCTGTAGCTTTGGCGATGACGTTGGCGGCGGTTGTGTTCCCCGTTGCGACCTATGCAGCCGGGGCGCCGGAGGTCGATGAAGTGAGTCTCGAGCTCGCCGATACCAGCGCGCCGGGGCACGTGCTCGTGCGGGCCGGCGACCGGTTCAAGGAGATGGTCGAAGAGCGCAGCGACGGCGAGATCGAGGTCGTGCGCTACAGCCACGGCGAGCTCTATGATGC
>PUPD01000141.1 GCA_003552985.1 Spirochaetaceae bacterium | reverse complement strand
TATTCTTTGTAGAAGCTCTCGGTGGGATAACACCCGGCAATACCCATCGAGACTCCGCCGAGTGACAGGTAGCTCTTTCCGCGCATCGCGGCCACGGCCAAGCCCGCGCGCACGAACTGCAGAATCTTCTCAGCGACATCTTCCGGCACACTGTTGTCGCCGGCATCCTGCACCTCGCGCCCGTAGATCCCGAACGCCGGCACGCCTTTCTGGCTGTGCGCCGCCAGAACCGCCGCCAGGTACACAGCCCCGGGGCGCTCGGTGCCATTGAATCCCCACACGGCTTTTGGGGTGAGGGGCGTCATGTCCATCGTCTCCGAGCCGTAACACCAGCACGGTGTAACGCTCAGCGAGACCCCTACGTTCTCGCTCTCGAACTTCTCAGCGCATTGCGCAGCCTCGGCCGCGCCACCGATACAGCGGTCGGCAATCACGCACTCCACCTTGTGTCCGCTGGGGTGCCGCAGCTGTCCTTCAATCAGCTTGGCCGCGGCTTTCGCAAGCGCCATCGTCTTGTCCTCAAGGCTCTCGCGCACGCCGCCGCGCCGACCGTCGATCACCGGCCGGATACCGACCTTGGGAATCACGCCGTGCAGACGCTTGACCGGTTCGCTGACGGGGAAATCTTGTTTCACACTCATGACGCCTCCTCGTAGTAAAACAGTGGTATCGCGGGCCCTTTAACACCACACACCCGCGATACCACCAGGTTAGGTCACTGTAGCATAACTACCGCCACAGGTCTGTATCTGTCGCGGCTTTCGGTTGCAACTACTCTGCGAACTACTCGATCATCTCCCCTTCGTAATGGTCGAACGGATACAGCAGCTCCTGTACTTCAGGATCGTCGTAATTATCGCTCGTCACGTAGGTGACGCCGGTATCGTAGAACTCCTCGAGCTGATCGCCTTCTCCATGAACCGCACGATAGGCTTTGTGCACACCGCGATAGCCCATTTCGAACGGATTCTGAACCACAAAGCCGTCGAGTACGCCGTCGTGTAGAAGCTCGATCTGTTGTTCGGACGCATCGAAGCCGACCACCGGAACCTCACCTTCAACACCCGCTTCCTGGACACCGATCGCCACGCCGACCGCCGAGCCTTCGTTGGTGGCATAGATCGCGTCGAGATCGGGATTCGCGGTGATCATCTCGGTTGCCAGATCGGCCGACAGCTGATGGTCGCCTTCACCGTATACCGGTTCGAGCACCTCGATGTCCGGGTAGGCTTCCTCTACGCGCTCGAGAAATCCATCACGCCTTTCGATGCCGGTCTGAGACGTTGCGTCATGCGCCACCAGGCCGACGGTACCGCTCTCACCGATGAGCTCGGCGGTCTTGTCGGCAGCCAGGGCACCCGCCTCGAGATTGTTGGTCGCCACGAGACTCAGAGGGATCTCGGAATCAAGCCCCGAGTCAAACTCAACCACCGGAATGCCGAACGACTCCGCCTGCTCAACCGGCGGCACGAGTGCTTCGACGTCCAGCGCAGCCAGCACCAGCGCGTCCGCGCCCGCAGTAATGACGTTCTCAGTCATATTCACCTGTTGGTCTACCATTGCCTCGGTAGCAGGCCCGTCGAACGTCATACGAACGCCGAGCTCGTCGGCCGCGACCTCAGCGCCGAGCCGCACGGTCTGCCAGAACTCATGCTGGAAACCCTTGCTGACAACCGCAATGTACAGCTCGTCGTCTTCAGCTTCGCCAGCGGCAAACCCGAAAGACCCTATGGCCACCATCATCGCCAGCGTGAGAACAAGAATGCGTTTCATAGCACCCTCCTCCTTTCGTTGAACTACGCCCTAGTACCTAGGGACTATGTAGCTTTTGCTTCCCTTTGCTTGCGCAGCGTGTCGATGAATACAGCCCCGATCACCACGAGCCCCATAATCACCTGCTGCCAGAACTGCGACACGCCCATCAAGTTCAAGCCGTTGCGCAGCACGCTCATGATGAAGGCCCCCACCATCGTACCTGTGATCGTGCCCTCACCGCCCATTAAGCTTGTCCCCCCGATCACCGCGGCGGCGATAGCGTCGAGCTCGTACGTCTGCCCTGCGGCAGGTTGGGCCGAATTGAGACGCGCAGCCAAAATCACACCGGCAAGCCCGGTCATGAAGCCGGAGAATGAATACACGAATAGCTTAATCTTGGTCACATTGACGCCCGACAAGCGCGCCGCTTCTTCGTTACTGCCGACTGCATAGATGTAACGCCCTATGGCGCTCCGCTTCAAAATGAAGCCGGCAATGATTGCGACCACAAACAGATAGACAACGGGGAGAGGCACGGTGTCGAATACGCGGGTCTGTGCCAGCAAGCGGAACTCAGGCACCTCGCGAAAGTACAGCGGCCTGCCGTCGGTCAGCACTAGCGCAAGCCCGCGTCCGGTCATCATCATGCCGAGCGTAACGACGAAAGGCGGCACCTTCCCGAACGCGACGACAAAGCCGTTGAAAAGCCCGATCCCGAGACCCGACATCGCTCCGGCGATCACCCCAATCGCGATTGGTGCGCCGGCTCCTATCGCCAATGCGGTGACCACGCCGGTAACCGCCAGCAACGAACCGATCGAGAGGTCTATACCGGCAGTGATGATGACATAAGTGACACCCATCGCCATGATGCCGATAACCGCCGTCTGCAACCCGATCGTCACCAAATTGCGAACCGAGAAAAAGTGCGGACTCGCAAACGAGAAGAACAGCACCAACAGGATCAGGCTCAGAAACGCGGCTACCTGCTGGAAGACGCGCGCACTACTCAGCCGGTTGGCGAGCGTTCCGGCGCCTCGTTTTAGTGTTCCTTGGGGTGTCTTTTCTCCCAAGCCAAGCCTCCTTATTCACTTGCTCCGTGCGGAGTTATCCATCCATCCGCCCGCGACTCTGTCTCCGCCACTCCGTCTACCTTCCTCCGGTGGCGAGGTACATAATCTTCTCTTCGCTCGCCTCCTGCCGCGCGAACTCGCCTACAAGCCGGCCGTCGCGCATAACAAGCACCCGGTCACTCATGCCGATGATCTCAGGCAACTCTGAGGAAATCATGATTACCCCAACACCGTTTTCGCTGAGCTGATTGATCAGGTTGTAAACCTCGCGCTTGGCCCCAACGTCTATACCGCGGGTAGGCTCGTCGAAGATTACGATTTCGGCCTCGCGACAGAGCCACTTGGCCAGAACCACCTTCTGCTGATTCCCGCCGCTCAAATAGCGAACGATCTGCTGCATGGACGGCGTCTTGATCCGCAGGCTTTCCACAAGCTCCGACGCGCGTTCCTCGGCCCTGCGCCGTTGCACGAGGCCAAGCCTGTCGGTGAAGCGCGGTATGCTTGCAAGCACCACGTTCTCCTCGAGCGTAAGATTCAGCGCGAGGCCGTCGCGTTTGCGATCCTCGGACAGATACGCAATACCGGCGTCGATCGCATCCCCCGGATTTCGAATCATGACCGGCTCGCCGTTCACCCGCACCTCGCCGGCGTCCGGGCGGTCGGCGCCGAACACGGCACGCGCCATCTCAGTTCTTCCTGCTCCGACCAGACCTGAAACGCCTAGCACCTCTCCCCGGTGCAACGTAAACGAGATATCATGCAGCACACCCTCACGCTTGAGGCTTCGTACTGTGAGAAGGGGTTCGGTAGGAGCCGTGCTTCGCTCCGGGAAGACATCACTGACCTCCCGGCCGACCATCATCCGGATTAGGTCGTCGATGGTGATGTCTTCCCACCTGACAGTGCCCACTTTGGTGCCGTCTCGAAGTACCGTGACCCTGTCGGCTATCTGCTTGAGCTCCTGCAGGCGATGCGAAATGTAGATGATTCCGACCCCGCGATCACGCAGGCGACGCACTACCCGGAACAGCTCGTTGATCTCAGTTTCACTCAGCGCGGCCGTAGGCTCATCCATCACTAGTATCTTGGCGTCGAACGACAACGCTTTCGCAATCTCAACCATCTGCTGCTCGGCGACGGTCAGCCTGGCTACCAGCTCATCCGGCTCCATCGTCAGGTTGAGGTCAGACAGGATCTGCTCGGCAGCCGCGTTCAGCCGCGTGTCATCCACAAAGAACCGGCCGAATTTACGCGGTTCGCGCGTTATGAAGATATTCTGCGCGATGCTGAGATGCGGTAAAAGGTTGAACTCCTGATAGATGATGCTGACGCCCAGCTCCTGCGCCTGGCGCGGATTCGCCAGTCTCACCGGTTGGCCTTCAAGACGGATCTCCCCACTGTCGCGGCCGTACACTCCGGAGAGAATCTTCATCAGCGTCGACTTGCCGGCCCCGTTCTCGCCGACCAGCACGTGCACCTCGCCCGGACAGACATCGAAGCTAACGTTCGCCAGTGCCTGCACGCCCGGGAATGCTTTCGAGATCGATTCCATGTCCAGAAGCGGTACGCCCAACATCGCCTCCTTTACCGGTAGGCTCGCACCGCTCCGCTAAGCTGTAAATCGAGAATTTTCCGCAGGATGTCTAGAATTTTTTGAGAATCCGGTTAGGAGCGTAACGATCAGAACGGGAAAAGCAGTTGCTCGTTCTGGGGCTCGTACATATTCGTTTTCCGAATCAGGCGCGAGCCGGTGTCGATGAACGCATCAACCCGTCTTCCGGCCAACACCTCGCGCAGGGTCTGCACGGCAAGGTAGCCCATATTGAACGGCTTTTGCACCACCAGCGCCTGGATCACACCTTGCTCCAGAAAGGTGATCTCCTCCTTCGAGTGATCGAACCCGACGAGCTTCACCTCCCCGGCACGCCCCCGATTCCGGATCGCACGCCCGGCACCCACCGTGGTGTTTTCGTTCAGAGTGACAATGCCCCCGAGATCCTCGTGGTCGTTCATCAGATCAATCGCGATTTCGTACGCCAGCTCCGGATTATTGTCGGCATAAAAGGTACCAAGGATCGTGAATGCGCCGCTCTCCTCCAGACCTTGCCTGACCCCTCTCTCTCGGTCGATGGCGGTTGCAACGCCATGGATATGGCTGATTATCGCCACCGGCTTACGCTCAGATACGAGCGCACCCATCTCGGCGCCGGCCTTCTCACCCGCGCGCAGATTGTCGGTTGCGACAAAGCTTGCCGCAGCGTCCCCAGCCACCGCGCTGTCAATCGTCACCAACGCTATCCCCTTCTCTCTCGCCTTCTTTGACAGGGGTGCCAGCGCTTCGTAATCCGAGGCAGCCAGGATGATGCCGTCCGGTCTCTGCGCGACCACCTCGGCGAAGATCTCGACCTGCTCGTCGATATCGCGCTCGCGCGGGGGCCCGACAATCGTCGGATTGAGTCCATACTCCTGCGAAGCCGTCTTCATTCCGTGGCGAACGATCTGCCAGAACTCCATCTCTTCATCGGGCGCGTCCTCGGCGCCGACGGACTTCAGCACCACCATTATCTTGCGCTCGCCGTCTTCACGCGCGCCCATCGCAAGCACTACCGTGGTAGCTGCCAGCGCCGCGATCCCGAGCGCGACCGCCGTCCGAAATAGTTTTCGTCTGCTGTGCATGCCTCATGACCCTCGCACTGCCGGTTCCTCGCTGTGAAGCAACGGTTGGCGCACCTCCACAGTCGTCCCCTCATCCGGTTCTGAGTAGAACCTCAGTCCGTATTCTACCCCGAAATAGAGCTGAATTCGATCTCGCACGTTCCGTACCCCTACCCCTCTTCCGTTTTGCGCTTCGGGCTGCCGGCCGTCACCATTGGCGGCAAGCAGCGCGTCAGCGTACTCCTGAGCCATACCGACACCGTTATCGGTGACGGTGAAAACAAGGTCGGTGTCCGCATACGCGCGAATCCGAATCCGGCCGCCTTCGTATTGATTGCGCAGTCCATGGTAGATGGCGTTCTCCACCAACGGCTGCAGTATGACCTTCAGCGTCGTAAGCCGACGAACCTCCTGGTCGACCTCGATCGAGTAATCGAGCCGGTCGGCATACCGCATCTGCTGGATGCGCAGGTAGTTCGTGACGTGCTCGATCTCGTTCGCCACCGTCACCAGCTCGTCTCCGTGGCTGATGCTCAAACGCAGCAGGCGGCCGAGCGCGGAGGTCATCGTAATCACTTTGTCGTACTCGCGTCCTTCGGCCATCCAGATGATTGAGTCGAGCGTGTTGTACATGAAATGCGGCGTTATCTGGTTCTGTAACGCGCGCAGCTCGCTGCGCCGCTTCTCATCCTGTTTCTGCGCGTTTGATTTCATCAGCGCTCTGATCTCGGATATCATGATGTTGAAGTCGCGGCTGAGATCCGCCACCTCGGTGCGTCCGCGGACTTCCACCTGTATATCGAAGTCGCCGCGCTCTACCGATTTCATTGACTCGCGCAGCATCTGAATTGGTTTGGATATCCGCACCGAGATTCGCAGCGACAGCAGAATAATCAGAAAGAAGCACAGGATACCGAACAGAACAAAATAGACCTGAATCTCGCGTGCAGGAAGCACGAGCTCATCGATATAATTGACGCCGACGATCTTCCAGTTGGTGTCGCTTTCGGCATCGACGGTGTACAGCCGTTCTGCTCCTCCCACATCAGCGGAGAATGAACCGCCGGCGGCGGCGAGAACCTCGGCTATGCGTTCCTCCCGGAGATTGCTGTAGATGAGCTGTTGCTGCGGGTGGTACACCAGGTCGCCGTTTTCGGCGACAATGAATACATAGCCGCGTTCACCGAGCTCGATCGCGCTGGCGAGCTCCTCGATCACGCGGAAGTTGAGATCTACCAGCAGCATTCCCAGCGACACATTGTCCTCATCATCCCTGATTTCACGGCTGAGCGTGATCACCCACTGATACCTGTCGGCGACCGCATTCTGAACGTGCGACCCGGACACGGCCGCCCCTCCGCGCGCCTCTTGCGCAGCGGTGAACCAGTCCTGATCGGTGATGGAAGCGTACTCGTTCAGCCTCATCTGCGGGTCGTGGAACAGCACCCGGTCCGCCCCCCCGTAGACCATGAGAAGCGAAATGTCGTCGCGAGTCTGCGAAATTGAGTTGAGTAGCGATGCTGCCGGCTCCCGGAACCGCCCCGACTCGGCATGGTCATCCGCATTCGCCGCTCGCAAGTAGTTCTGCACGTTGGCATCCCGGTGAATGACCTCGGCAATACTTTCCATGTTGGCTATATAGGTGTCGATGCTTGTGCGGATCTGGGTAATCAGCTCGCCGGTATACCCATGCGCGGTCGAGAGAATCGCCCGCCGGGCCACGGTGTACGAGGTCAGTCCCATAAATACGATCGCGATCACCACCATGAACAGCAGAGCGAGCGTAATCGAGCCTTGTATGCTGTGCAGTTTCAGAAACGAGGCGATACGATCAGCAGTCGATACTCCCGGAGTCCGTATCTCCGGTCCCGCCGCTTCGGAGCGTTCATCGATCTTTGTCTCTGAAACCATCTCTACCTCACATCGCGCACATCTCTATTCGCCGGAGTTCAGCTTCCGAAACTCTGTAGGAGTCTTGCCGGTGACCCGTTTGAAGATTATGCTGAAATAGTTGGCGTCCCGAAAGCCTACCTGTGCGGCGATCTCGTACGTCAGTAACGACGACGAAACCAGAAGCTTCTGCGCCTCTTCCACACGCACAGCCGTCAGGTACTCAACGAAGGTCTTGCCGGTGTGCGTCTTGAAAAACTGGCTGAAGTAACTGGTGCCGGCCCCGATCGCACGGCACACATCCTCCAGGGAGAGATCAGGATTAGTATAGTTGCTGCGGATGAACTCCCGCGCCTCGCCGGCCTTTCGAGCCGCCCGATGCTCGCGCTTGTGTTGGAGCTCGGCTTCGAGCTGTTCGAGCACGGCGTTAAACCACTGCTCAACCTGATCGAGCGTCTTGAACGATCTGAGGATGTCAAACGGTGACTCAGAGTCGAAGACGGCCGAATCCTCGATACCGAGCTCGTCGATCCAATCCAGAAACCGTGAAAGCACCCGAAACAGCACGCTCTGCGAGCGGCCGATATCGCCGCCCGCAGCCCGCAGCTGATCGATAACCTCGGCAATCTGGTGTCGCGAGTCCCCAAAGCCGGCGCCCACCGGAGAAAATGACAGGATCGCGGGAGTGAGCGCTTCGAGCTCCGAACGGCGATCATCAACTGCGGTCTCTCCGGAAAACTCCGCGTATTCGGTAACGCGATCCGGGCCGGCTACAAACCGGTACGAAAGGGCCGAAACCGCACGCTTATAGCCGATCGAGAGCCCTCCGGGACCGTCAACCGGCGTGCCCACGCCCACACTCACCGTTGTCCCCAGGACCGGCTTTAGGCACGCGCGCAGTTGTTCCGCGCACTCGCGTGCACGCTGCGCGGCCGCCCCGACCGTGCCTCCGTCGATCAGAAACACAACCCGTCCTGCTATGTCCCCAAAACTGGCCAATGGCTCGACATCACCGCTCAACGAGCCCAGCGTGTTGCGCACCACCAGCTGATCGATCTCGTTTCTGGTCAGCGCGTCGGCAGCACCGTCCCCCGGGTCGATATCGCTATCCAGTGCAACCACTACAATCCAACGGTCGGGCAAGCGCAGATCGCAAAGCTGAAACCCCTCCGCGATCTGATCGGAGCGTACGCCGCCTTGGATCAGCCGGTTGAGAAACCGCTCGCGGAGCAGCGGCAAACTCTCACGCAGTTGCCGCGCGAGCCGGTCACGGTCGCGCATCTCCCGGTATTCCCGGTCAAGCTCTTCCTTCAGCTCAGCCAGCACATCCTTTAGCTCCTGGGGGGTAATCGGTTTGAGCAGGAAACTACTCACCCGCAGCTGCACCGCTTCCTGCGCATACTCGATCCGGTCGTACCCGGTCAGGAGCACGATCTTGGTACGCGGGTACTCCCGCCGCACCACGTCCGCAAGCTCAAGCCCGTTGAGAAACGGCATCGAAATATCAGTCAGAAGTACATCCGGCGGATCGCCGGCAACAACCTCCATTGCGGTAGGGCCGTCCTCGCAGGCGGCAATGAAGCGGTACCCATGAGCCTCCCAGTCGATATGACGTCTGATTCCGTCCCGGATTACGGCCTCATCATCGACAACCACAATACTGTACAACGCTTCTTTGGAACCGCACTCCCCTTTCATGAGACCCTCTGATCGCAACAATGCACGCTCGGTGCCTTATGGTATCAAGCCCATATAAACGACGCAATCGACGCCGCAAAACCGCCGGCGAGACCGGCAGGGGTGCCGGCGCACGACCCGGCGAAGCGCGCTCCGCTTAAACAACGAGGGCTCACCGAACTGCCGGCGAGCCCTCGCAACATTAACCTAACGCGTGACCGTTGCGTCTCATCAGTCGTACAGCAGTCCTGCGAGGTCGTCGTCGTCCATGTTCTCGCGCGTATAGAAGCGCGCGCCGGTGTCGACGTCGGCCACCGACTCACCCTGATAAGCGGCAAAGGCCAGCATCACAGCCTGGTACCCGATGGAGTACGGGTCCTGCGTAACCGAGCCGAGGAAGTACTGGTTGCGTACCGCGTCCTTCTGCGCACGCCCGGCATCGAAGCCGATCGCGATCAATCCCGGGTAGTCCGACGGCAGCGCTGCGCCGTCATCGCTAGCCGAGAGCAGGCCGCGTACGGTGCCTTCGTTGCTCATGAAGATCCCGCGGATATTCTGATCACGCACACGGCCCAAGACCGCGGACGCCGCAGCGGTGGTATCGGTTGCATCAGCCGAAGCTGGCACCACCATCTCGATGATCACCCGGTCGCCCCCGGTGGGGTTATGAGCGTCGATGAACGCCGGATTGCCGGTTACGCGAATGTGATCGGCGGTGAGCGGCGTGCCGTCGACGATCAGATCGACCATCGTGTCGCGGAAGCCGCGCCCGCGGCTCAACAGTGACTCACCGCGCGCGTCCTGATTGAGCACCACGATGCGCACCGGATTATCCGACGTAGCTTCGCTGATTTCCGACTCGAGCGCCTCGAACATCCGCTCGGCCGCCAGCCCGGCCGCGGCAAAGTTGTCGGTTGAGGCGTTGGCGTAGATGACCCCCGGAGGAGCTTCAGGAACGCCGGAGTCGAATCCAATCACCGGGACGTTTTGGCCGCCCAGGGAGGTCAGCTGATCCATCACCGCATTAGTATCGAGTGCGGCCAGCGCCAACGCTACAGGCCCGCGCGCGATCGCGCTGTTAAGCATCTCTACCTGAATATGTACGTCGCTCTCCGAAGGAGGACCCTCGAAGGTCATCTCAACGCCCACTTCCTCAGCCGCATCGGCGGCCCCGAGTCTCACCTGCTGCCAGAAGTCATGCTGCTCGCCTTTGGAGACGACGGCAATATACGGCCGTTCCTCACGCTCAGCCCGCCCACCGGCGAATGCGGGAGCCGCCATCACGACAGCCAGCACCACCGCCACCAGAACCACCACCATTCGTTTGCGATCTTTCATTATGAAGACCTCCTACCTCTTTTCTCCCCGAGATCACTTCCCGGGTCTATTCTTCGCTTGTCACCCGGAGAGCCGGCCGGAACTATCCGGTAGTTTCCTCACCCTGACCCTCTTGCTTCTTTAGAAGCTCACGGAACTCCCGCTCCGCGGCCCGCTCTTCCGCTTGGATGCGGGCGGCTTCGCGCTTCTCTTCCGCCTTCATGCGTTTGAAGGTGACCCTGAGCTCCGCCTTGAGGCTTTTGATCTCGGCCCGCAACGCGGCAGCCTGCTCGCCGCTCAGCGTGTTGCGCTCGGTCGCAAGCCGCGCCTTCAGTGCCCGGATCTTGTCTATCATCGCGGCCTTATAGAGATCGGCGGCGGTTTGAATCTTGACTTCCGAGACTTTCTTGTTGCGGTAGATATCGAGCAGCACCGCACCGATCACGACCACGCCGGTGAAGAAGGTCTGGTAGTGCGCCTGCAGGTCCATGGCCGGTAGACCGCTGCGCAGCACCGCCATAATAAACACTCCAATCAGCGTACCGAAGACCGAACCTACCCCGCCTGAAAGCGACGTGCCGCCGATTACCGCGCCGGCGATCGCGAACAGCTCAAAGCCCTGCCCCTGAGCAGGCATCACGGTGGTGTAGATTGCGGCAAAGGCGATACCGCTCACACCGGCGGCAAAACCACTAACCACGTACGCTGCCATCAGCCAGCGGTCGACATTGACCCCGGACAACCGCGCCGCCTCCTTGTTGCTGCCGATCGCGAAGATATAGCGACCCATCTTGGTGCGCGTGAGAATGATGTGAAACACAATCGTGATCCCGAACAACACCAGCGCCCCGGTTGGGATCGCGAAACGCTCCGGCGTTATCACCTTGAAGATGTCGCGGAACCACCCCGCCGCATCGGTGCGCGGCGGGAACGCGGCACTGCGCACATTGGAAGCGATGGAGCCTACTCCCATCGAGATCATCATCGTGCCGAGCGTTGCGATGAACGGAGGGAGCTTGAGCTTCGCCACCATGATGCCGTTGAACAGACCAAACGCGAGCGCTACGCCCATGATCAAAAGCAGCGCCGGGCCCATCGACCATCCCCAGGTGCGAAACGCGGTGCCGCCGACAATCGCGGCGCACATCGCGACCGTGCCGACCGAGAGATCGATCCCCCCGGTGATGATAACGAACGTAACTCCCAACGAGAGAAACCCGATGTAATAGGAGGCGTCGAGGATGTTGACCAGCATGTTGTAGGTGAAGAAGTTGCGCCCGAAGAACCCGAAGAAGAGATAGATCAAAACCAGCGCCAGCGGCGCAAGCAGCTTCTGCAGACTCTCGTCACGGAGGCGGCGTGCAGTATCCTTCTTAAGCAGTGTTGTCGGCAGCATCTCACGCTACTCCCGCTTCGCGCATGGTGGCGTATTTCATGATCTCCTCCTGATTCGCATCGGCGATGTCCAGCTCTCCGGTGACGCGCCCCTCGCACATCACGACGATCCGGTCGCTCATCCGCAACACCTCAGGCAGCTCGGAAGAAATCATGATGATCGACTTGCCGCTCTGCGCGAGCTCGTTCATCAGCGCATAGATCTCGCTCTTGGCGCCGACGTCGATGCCGCGCGTCGGCTCGTCGAAGATCAGAATATCGCTGTTGCGAATGAGCCACTTCGCGATGACTACCTTTTGCTGATTGCCCCCTGAGAGGTTTCTCAGGATCTGGTTGAGCGAAGGCGTTTTGATGCTCAGCTTTTCTACATACTCGGCCGTAGCCCGTTCCACCTTCTTGGCCTGCACAAACAGGCGTTTCTGGAACGACTCGTAAGTCGCAAGCACCGCATTCTCCTTTACGCTGAGGTCAAGCGCCAAGCCAAATCTCTTGCGGTCTTCCGACAAATACCCGATCCTGTGCGCTACCGCATCGGTCGGCGTATTGATGCGTACACGCCGACCGTGAACCCTGATCGTGCCGCTTAACACCGGGTCTGCACCGAAGATGGCCCGGGCGGTCTCTGTGCGTCCGGCACCCATGAGGCCGGCGAATCCCAGGATCTCGCCTTGACGCAGCTCAAAGCTCACGTCCTGGACCAGCTTGCCGGCATTAAGACGGTCCACCTCGAGCACAACCGGCGAGTCCGGCGGAACGTTGCTCTCACTCTTCGGTTTCTCATAGATGACGCGACCAACCATCATGCTGATGATCTCGTTCTTGCTTACCTCCGAGGTCTTGCGCGTGCCCACGTACTCGCCGTCGCGCAACACGGTAACCCGGTCGGTGATGCGACCGATCTCATCCATGCGATGTGAGATATAAATCATCCCGACTCGGCGGCGAGCCAGGTCGCGCATGATGGTAAACAGCTCCTCGATCTCGGTTTCGGTGAGCGCGGCGGTCGGTTCGTCGAGGATCAGAATTCGCAGATTGTGCGATACCGCCTTAGCGATCTCAACCATCTGCTGTTTGCCAACGGTGAGCTTGCCGAGCGTTTCCCTCGGATCAATCGTCATGTTGAGCTGCTTGAACAGCTCGGCCGCACGCCGGTTCTGCGTCCGTTCATCGAGCAACAGCCCGCCTGCTCGCAGCGACTCGCGCCCGATAAAGATATTCTGAGCAACGGTGAGATGATCCATCATGTTGAGCTCCTGATGGATGATCCCGATGCCCATTTCAAGCGCGTGTTTCGGATCCCGCGGTTTGAACATTCGACCAAGATAGACGATCTCGCCGGAGTCCTTCTCGGTAATCCCGGTGAGCGTCTTCACAAGCGTGGATTTGCCGGCGCCGTTCTCGCCGACGAGAGCGTGAACTTCTCCGGGGTAGAGGTCGAAGTCCACGCCCTTCAGCGCGTGAACACCGGTGAAGCTCTTCTCAATCTTCCTAAGCGACAGTATCGGCTCTTGGACCATTCCCACTCCTCGCGAAGTTACCTTCACACGGAACTCTCAGCGCGTAAATGGAAAATCGTCCGTAAATTGGTCATAAAAGTACGGCGTTAGCCGGCGAGCTCAAGCCTGCCGCTGCCGAGCGAGCTCGCGAAACTCGGTAGGACTGAAGCCGGTCTGCTTCTTGAAGGTCAGGCTGAAATAGTGGGCGTCCTTGAACCCAACCTGGTCGGCGACCTCATAGCTTCGTAACTGCTCCCGCGCGAGCAGCTCCTTGGCGCGCTCCATCCGCAAAGCGGTGAGATGCTCGACGAAGGTCATACCGGTGTATTCCTTGAACATCGCACTGAAGTAACTCTTGCTGACCGCAAGCTCGCCACACAGGCGTGTGAGCGAAAGCCCCGGATCCTGGTAGTGCCGGCGGATGAACTCCTCGGCGGCGACCACCTTGCGCCTGGAGTGCTGTTTCTGCCGCTCACTTAGCACTGCAGCAGCCTTTGTCTGCAGTCGTCGAAACCAACGCTCGATACTGTCGAGCGTGTTGAGCCGGCTGAGTTGCTCAAAAGGGTTCGCGCCGAACTCGCTCAGGAGCTTCCATTCGATACCGAGCGCCTCGAGCGCGTTGAGCGCATCGGCGAGCAGCCGCTGCGCTGCGAGGTATCGCGCCTCGATGCTGCCCGGCGCAGTCCGGAGGAGGTTCAGGAAGGACTGCAGCGCCCGCTCACCGGCGACGGTGTCGCCGCTTCGAAGCGCTTGTGCGTATTCGGCCCGGACCTCACCCTCAGGAGCCGCCACCGCCGCGCTCTCCCGTCCACGCACCTGCTCTACGGTCACGATCTGCCCGGGCCCGAGCACCAGCCGATGCTCCAAAGCGGTGCGTGCTTCATTGTAGCTTGACGGTACGCGGTCAACCCCTGCGACCGGATCGCCGATCCCAATCGAGACTGTCCGCCCGAGCTCCTCGGACACGCGCTCGGCAACCAGCTCCGCGCATTCGAGGGCCACCGACACCGCCGCTGCTTCATCGGAAGCGGACAACAACGCCACCGACCAGTCGTTGGGCGTGGAAAACGCCGCCGCGCCCGGAAACCGCGCAGCAGCTTCGGTTAGGATCTGCGCAACGCCGAGCTGCGCAAGCTCGTCCGACTCTTCAGCGCTGTCCAGCCCGCAGATCAGCACGATGAACTGTGGCCCCGGCAGGCTCAACTCAAGGAGCGCCTTGCGCCGCTCCAGCTCAGCCGCCTCCGGCGGGCTCTTCACCAAGCTGTTCAGAAAGCGCTCGCGCAGCAGCGGCATGCTCTCTTCAAGCTGGTCGTGCAGAAGCTGTAGCCGTTTCTGCGACCGGCGCTCGTGGTCGATCTCCGTTCGCAACCGCTCGAGCTCCACCCTCAACTCGGCGGCAGTGATCGGCTTGAGGAGGAAGCCGCTTACTTTCAGCTTCACCGCTTCGTGCGCGTACTCAAACTCGTCGTATCCGGTGAGCAGGAGAGTTCTGGTACCGGGATAGCGTTCCGAGATCCACGCTGCAAGCTCAAGCCCGTCCACAAACGGCATACAGATATCGGTCAGGACAACGTCGGGCTGATGGCGCTCAATCGCCTCGAGCCCCTCACGGCCGTCGCGGCAGGCGGCACAGAGCTCGAACCCGTGCTGATGCCAGTCAATATTGCGCGATATCCCTTCCCGTACCACCGGTTCGTCGTCGATGATGACTATGCGGTACATGCTCTCCCCATGACTCAGTCAGTGTAAACCGACGTAATCCACAGGTAAGTATACCAGCATTTGCCTCAGAACTCGTACGGTTCAGCGAGGAAAACGCCCTGGATTCTTAGGCCGTCCTCGGCGGTCAGGTCAAAGGAACCCACCGCGAACTCCGGCGTCACATTGGTAAATGAGATCGTCCCCGACTGCGCGAAGTACTCGTCCATGTCATCTTGCTGGGACGAGAGCCCTGCCGAGAAGGTGCCGTCGTCAAAACTCTCATTGACCTGGTAGATGCCTCCCGTTACCGGCTCGAACCGGTTAGACTCGAACTGCAGCAGATACCGAGGCCCGACGAGCGTGAGGATCCAGATCTCAGGCACACCGAAGTCAAAAAAGTACGTCTCCAGCGCCATCTCCCTCCCGCTAAGCGGCCCGGAGAGATCGAAGAAGCTGTCGCCGTCGCAGGGCCCATAGACCACTTCCGCGCGGGCCCAGACGTCCGGATCGATCCGCAAAGCCGCTTGGACCGTGTCCGTTCCAACACCCTCGGCTGGAGCCGTGTACCGTCCGCCGGACGTGATGCTCCCGGTGCCGGCACTCCAGAACAGGTCGTCATGGGAAACTAGGACGCCGGTGTCGAGTTGGCGCGCAACGAACGACAAGTCGGTGCCCGACATCACGCAGGCACTTACAGGTTCGATTTCAATCGCCGGCCGCTCGTACACGATCGATGTCACACCCCTGCGCGGAGGCGCCGAATGGTGTCCGCGGATGCCGCCGCCACCGATGAACTCCGCGATGACGAGCACGCCGTCGCCGGGGAAATCGTCCGCACTGCCCGGCGTGTACTCTACCGAGCACGTATCCCCAGCACACGAGCCGGGAACCACACGTACGGCTCCGACCGCAGACGCCGGGAACTCAGGGTCGAGCCACACATCCAGCGAGACTTCCAGGTCATTGTCGCGCTCCACGGTATTGTGCACGCTCACGGGGAACTGGATCGGATCGCCCGAAGCAAAGGCGGCGACATCCAAGCGCAGCCGCGTGATACCGAAGCTGACCCGAACGTACTTCAGGTGCACCGGTGCAGTCCGCGTCGCGGCCGGTGCCGGCAGCGCATCGAAGTTCGTGCTGAACCTGATGGCCGAGTCCTGCCGATTGAAGGCCTGGGGTGCGCGCAGCGCGAACTCCATGCGGTCAGAGCCGGTGGATGCCTGTTCGATGATGGGTGCCCCGGTGCCGTCGAGCGTGGTAACCTGGGCGCTCAGCCAGTTCTGCGGTTCGCTGCCCATGACGTCGATATCTTCCCACTCAAATACGATCACAGTTGCATCTGCGAGTTGCTCGCCCGCGAAGTTCCGTAATGCTTCGGTGCCGCCGAGATCACCAACCGCCTCGGCGGCATGCTGTCCCAAGTAGGCCGCAAGCTCGGGGCTTATGTGGTTCTCCGTAACGTGTCCGCCCGCCTTCCCGATGAACCGCTCAACGAGTTCCCGCGCCAGGTTCACTCCTTCACTCTCTGCGGTCACCCGTGCGGAGGTCAGTCGAACCTGGTTCGGCTCCAGGTCTTCTTTCGGGATGACTCCTTCGGGCGGGTCGAGCTCGACGACCAGATCAGTAAGACAACACGGCAGAAACCAGCGCACCACGCCGGCGGCTCCGCCTAAGGCCTTGGCGGCCTTGACAATGCCTTTCATCGCCGATCTGTAGCCGGCGGATATCAAAACACCGCCGCCGGGTCCGGAGGTCTTAATCGCGCCAAGCGTAGCAATCGTACTCAGATGCGACAGAAAGATCTCGTCGGCCAACTCCACGTCCCGCTCAATACGAACGACTGTCCGGTACCTCTCTAGTTCCTCGGCAAGCCGTTCCGGTGTGGTGATTGCAGGTTCACCGGGCACCCGAACCACGCCGACCGACGAGCCGTTGTTCAGGCTACTTGCGGTCTGCGGGCCCGCAGAGAGTGCTGCCGGCGCGCTCGAGCGCGATAATTGCCGGGACTGCGCCTGCCCGTCGACGGGCGAAAACTCGAAGGGGATGGTTCCGAAGAACGACCCTGCGGCTTGAACGGTCGCGGTCAGATGCCCGTCAGCGAGAATCCGTTCCGCCAGTTCGAGCGCCTCGCTGTTCAGGCCGGCCGCAGACGCAACCAACGACTCGGGGTTCTCTTCGTCTAGAGTGACCGTCCAGGCCTCCATGAGGGGGAGGTACGCGAGCGGCATGCCGTCGAGATCACGGTTCCTCCAGTATTCCCACTCGCCGGGGAACTCGAGCCCGAGCGACTCGGTGGACGCCGCAAGGAGGTCGCTAATTGCATCAATCAGGTCCGCCAGTGCACCATGCCGGCGGGCGGGCAAGGAATCGATCGTGAGGTTGAGCGTCTCGCTGCGCGAGCTTCCGTCAGTGATAATAACCGTAGCTCGCGAGCCCTCCGGATCGAACATAGGCACCGGAAGATAGTAGAATCCGTCCCGCTCGATCAGAGGCGTTGCGGTTGTACCTGAGCTGCTGAAGGTTCGCAGGGTGATGTCAGTTCCGTTGAATACCGCGTAGACCTCGCCGCTTCCGACGTTACTGGGTATACCCAGGACAGTCACGTGCCCGAGCGCCGCTGCGCTGGATGCGCTCAGTCTAGCGTTAGCGAAAACCCCCGTACCTTCCGCGCGTTGACTCTCGCGGCCATCCGACTGAAACAACTGCCCGCAGGCGCTCACGCCCAGAACGAGCAGCAGCACGACGCCGGGAAGTAACCGACCTTTCCCCAGACGCTTTCCTTGACGCGACCAGTTCAACATTGCTCGGTACTCCTTCAAGATATCCAACGCCACCGTAGTTTTGATGGCCGCTTAGAGTACCTCTGCATAGCTTAGTAGTCAAGTCAATTTTCTCGTCTGAGCCCTTGTATCGCGGTCGTACGCTGCAGCTCGCGCTTGCCCCTACCCGCTCATAGAACCGCCGGCACACGCCACAGTTTGCCGGACGCCAGGACTAACGCTTCGCCGCGGTCTAGCCGAGCTCCATCGTCCAGAGATCCCCTGCCTCATCAAAACGCCACGCACTACCGGAGTACGCAAGGCGATTTCGCTCCGGGCCGCTTGCAATCCAACGCTCCATGCTTTCGAGGCTCTCAACCCCGCTGGTGGTGTCGTAGACGCGGGTGGTATTGGCTCCGGCCGCGCAAGCAACCCGTAGCGTCTGTTCCGGGCCGCGGCCCCTCAGCAACGCCGAGAGGAACCCGGCTATGCTCGAGTCGCCCGCTCCGGTGGTGGAGAGGATCCTGTCGGGCTTGTAGGTCTCTGCGAACAGCGTACGCTCGGCCCACCGTTCAGGATCGGTCGGGGCGCCGTCGCCGATTGCCGCAAGCTGATCCGCCGACGCGGTAGCGAGGAAAAATCCGAGCTTTCCGCACTTGATCCCGACAATGCAGGCGCCGTACTCAAGAAGCCGATGGGCGATGCCGGGGAGGATATCGATATCGAGCACCTCCATCATGTCATGCCCGGCGGCCCAGGCGACGAGGCGCTCATACTGCGGCCGATCGAGCATATAGAGGATCTCTTCCACACTCGGGAGAAAGATATCGACGTACGGGAGTGAGCGCTCGATGATGCGCTGCCAATCGGCTCTGCCGGCCTTTGAGCTCGGGTCCGGCAGAGCCATATCCAGCGAGGTGGTGACACCGCTTGCCTTAACCCGCCGGAACATAGCCTCAAGCTCGGCGCCGTTTTCTGCGTACATCTGTTCCATAATCGGCGGATAGCCGAAATGGAACAGGCGTGCCTGTGCAACCTGCTCGTAGCGAACGTCAGCGGCAACGAACGTATCATTCGCACCGGGATCGTGGAGGAGAATCCGGTCGGTACCCGGCGGCGCCAGCGCAACCGTATACGAGGTACGCGCGCATTCAACGCGCAACAGCCCCTCGGCAACGCCCCGCTTGCGCGAGAGGTCTTCCACGATGCTCCCGAACGCATCGGTACCAATCTTGCCCATCAGCGTTCCGCTGATGCCCATCAAAGTCAGCGCGGTTCCGGTATTCGCGGCCGCCCCGCCGGTGGAGAGCTCGACGCCGTGCATGGCTACGAGCTTGCCCGGGATAAGCACCTCGCTTATGTCCCGGGCCTCCGCGGCTTCAAAATGCGGCGTAATGTCGAGACAGACGTGCCCTGCGACCACCGCCTCCCACTGCTTGCCCATGCTCCGCACTCCTTGCCGTGGTAAATTACGCTCCACTGTAACCCCTCCGCGGCGCGTTGAGCTACCCGCGCTCGCGGCGCAGGGCAATTCCGGTCGGCGCGAGTTACACCCCGCGCCGGTACCGGCGGGCGATATCACCCCCAGTCTGCACCGTGCTCGGCTTGTGCCCTTCCAGCGGCAACACCCGCTCGTGAATGGTGTCCACGATCCACTCCTTCTGCGGAAAGAAGGTGTCCTCCATCTCGAACGCCGGTGTGATCCAGTTCCGCGAGCCCACAACTGCCGGAGGGCCGTCGAGATAATCGAAGGCTAACTGACTGATGTTCGAGGCAACCGTATGGAGAAACGAGCCGCGTTCGCAGGCGTCGCTCGCCAGCACAATTTTACCGGTCTTGCGCACCGACTCCACGATCGGGTCGAGGTCGAGCGGGTTGATGAAGCGCGCATCGATGACCTCGGCTGAGAGCCCCCAGCGCTCGGCGAGCTCGTCGGCGGCTTCAAGAGCTCGATAGAGCGTTGCCCCGATGGTCACGATCGTGAGATCGGTGCCGCTGCGCTTGACGTCCGGCAGGCCTTCGGGAACCTCGTAGTAGCTCTCCGGAACACCGCCTTCCACGAACATCTCGCCGATGTCGTAGAGCCGCTGACTCTCGAAAAATATAACCGGATCGGACCCGCGCAGCGCGAGGTTCAACATACCTTTGGCATCGTAAGGAGTGGCGGGGAACATAACCTTCAGCCCAGGGATGTGCGCGACGATCGAGGTCCAGTCCTGAGAATGCTGCGCGCCGTACTTGCTCCCGACCGAGACGCGCACCACGAGCGGCATCTGCAGTACGCCGGCGCTCATCGATTGCCACTTGGAAGCCTGATTGAAGATCTCGTCCCCGGCGCGGCCCATGAAGTCGCAGTACATCAGCTCGACCACCGCTCGCCCGCCTGAAAGCGCGTAGCCGACCCCGCTGCCGACGATCGCGCCCTCGGATATTGACGCGTTGAAAAGCCGATGATACGGGAGCGCCTCGGTCAGCCCGCGGTATACCGCGAACGCGCCGCCCCAGTCGCGGTTCTCCTCACCCCAGGCCGCCATAGTCGGGTCTTCGTAGAAGCGATACAGGAGGGCTTCGAACAGGGCGTCACGATAGGCCACGACTTTCATCTTGGAGAGCTCACGGCCGTTCTGGTCGTAGGCCGAGCGCGACTTACGCGCAATCTGCTGCACGCGCGGGTTCTCGTCACGGCTGATAAGCACCTCCGGCTCGCGGTCTTCAAGACGATCCGCCGGTTCGTTGGAGAACATCGTCTGTTCGATAACTTCCGGTCGCGGGCGCGGCGAAACCTCGAGCGCCACTGCCAGGCGGCAGGCCTGCGTTACCTTTTCGACGACACGCTGCTCCATCGCCTCGAGCGTCGAAGCCCCGGCGATGCCGTTGTCGAGCAGGTATGCGCGGTAGGACGCGAGCGAATCGTTCTGCTGCCACAGCTCGACTTCGTCCTTGGTGCGATAGGTGGAGGCGTCCGAAGGCGAATGACCGGAGATGCGATAGGTAATGGTGTCGAGCAGCACCGGGCCTTTGCCCGCTTGGAGGATCTCGCGCTTGCGCTCCATGGCGTCGGCCACCGCAAGCGGGCTGTATCCGTCGACGCGCTCGGCATGCATCGCCTCCGGGTTCACGCCCGCGCCGAGTCGCGCAAGCACCTGGAACCCCATCGTCTCCCCGGCGGTCTGCCCGCCCATGCCGTAGAAGTTGTTGATGAAGTTGAACAGGACCGGCGGCGCCCCGCCTACGTCCTCAGGCCACAGCGTCCGGTACTGCTCCATCGCCGAAAGCATAATAGCTTCCCAAACCGGGCCGCATCCGGATGACGCATCGCCGATGCTCGCTACGCAGATTCCGGGCTTTCGATTGATGCGCTTGAACAGCGCTGCGCCGGCGGTGATATCGGCCGAGCCGCCGACAATGGCGTTATTCGGCATGCTGCCGAACGGCGCGAAGAACGCGTGCATCGAGCCCCCGAGCCCGCGGTTGAATCCGGCATTGCGCCCGAAGATCTCGGCGAGCGTGCCGTAGAGCACGAAGTTCTCAGCCAAATCACGGATATCCTCGTATTGTTCACGCTCAACAACCGCGAGCGTGTCGCCGCCGAGATAGCGCTTCATCGTGGCTTCGAGCGCCTCGTCGCTGAGCTTCATGATCGCTGAGTAGCACTTGGCGAGAATCTCCCCGTGGCTGCGATGCGAACCGAAGATGAAGTCCTCTACACCCAACGGCAGACACATGCCCACCGCGGTTGACTCCTGCCCGATCGAGAGGTGGGCGGGACCCTTGTGATCGTAGGCGATCCCGCGGTATTCGCCCTGGGTCTTGATCTCGTTTAGCATCGTCTCGAACTCTCGGATCGTGTACATGTCGTAGTACACGCGCCGGAGCAGTTCATCGCCGAACCGCTTGCGTTCGTGTTTTGGGTCGGACTTGTACACGTTGATCGGGATCTCCGGACAGGTCACCACTCCCGGCTTTCTCACTACTTTCGGATCTACCGTTAACGAACGGGGCATAGTGTTACTCCTTCTCTCAGCTGCTGATTTCAGCCGCTATGTGCTCTTGTTCAACTGCTCATCGAGCTTGCGTACCGTATCGTGTACCAGCTCCGATATCGTAGGATGAGGGTAAATCACCTCGCGGACGTCCGAGGTTCTCAGCTCGTACTCGATGAAGGCCGCCGCGCTGTGGATGATCTCGGACGCTCCACTACCGAGCAGGTGCACGCCGAGAATACGGCGTGTGCGGCGGTCGGCGATCACCTTGCACAATCCGCGCTCATCAGGATGCTCGGCGAGAAAACGGCCGTTGACGCCGGCCGGCAGCTGCGCCGTTTCCGGCTCGAAACCGGCCGCCGCGGCTTCCTGTTCGCTCAATCCACATCCGGCCACCTCCGGCCGGGTATACACAACCCACGGAATCGCGTGCCGTCGGAACCGCATTCCGCTTCTGCCCCGCGCCCCCGACCGGCGGTCGGCCGAAGGCGAGCCGTCGGCATTGAGGATCGTGCTTACCGCCACATCGGCCATGCGGTAGGCCGCGTGCGCGAGGAGCGACAGCCCGGTCACGTCACCGACGGCGTAAACGCCGGGAACGTTGGTCCGCATCCGCTCATCTGTGCGCACCGCACTGTCGATCAGCTCTACCCCGGCGCGCTCGAGGCCGATCTCCGCGCTGTTCGGCACGCGCCCTACCGAGAGCAACAGGGCGTCGAACTCCGCCCGTTGCGTGTTCCCTCCGCGACTGAACTGCACCGTGCGGCTTTCGATCCGCTCCACGCGCGCGCCGAGCTCGAAGCGCACGGTCTTCAGCTGCCCGCGGAGCTGTTTCGCGAGTTGTTCGTCCATGAACGGGATTATCTCATCGAGCATCTCGATCACCGTGACTTCCGCCCCAAGGCTGCTGAACAGCGAGGCAAACTCCATCCCGATATAGCCGCCGCCGATTATGCCGACCCGCGGCGGAACAATCTGCAGGTCGAGCATCTCGCTGCTCGTCAGCACCGTCTCAGCAGAGAGGCCGGGAATGGGCAGGCGTGCCGGGGAGCTTCCGGTGGCAAGAATGATGTGATCGGCTTCCAGCTCCGTGCCGCCGCAGCGAACACTGCGGCGGTCGGTGATCTCGGCCCGGTCATGGAATACCGTTACCCCGAGGCGCTTCAGCTCCCCCGCGACCCCCTCGGTGAGCCGACTCACCACCTGGTTCTTCCAGTCGACCGCTTGGGCGAGGTTGAACCGCAGACCCTCGGTGCTGATTCCGAAGCGCTCCCCGGCTTGCACCGCGGTGTAGGTTTTCGCGGCATGGAGCAGCGTTTTCGTGGGAATGCAGCCCACATTCAGGCAGACCCCGCCGAGTTTCCGTTCTTCGCACAGGGCCACCGATTTTCCCGCTGCTGCTGCGAGCTCAGCGGCGCGGTAGCCGCCCGGTCCCCCGCCGATTACGACAACATCAAAGCGCTGCATGCCGGCTCACTCCTCCACCGGCTCGGCACCGCTGAGAAGCACCTCGAATGAGCCGAGCGCTTTGCCCAGCGCCTGCAGAAACCGCGCCGCGGGCGCGCCGTCCACTACGCGATGGTCGATCGTCAACGACAGCCCCATCGAAGCGATGTGCTCCACCTCACCATCGGCCGCGTACACCGGTTTCGGCTCAACTGAGCAGACTCCCAAAATCGCAATCTGGGGAGGATTGAGAACCGGCGTGAACACCTCAATCCCAAGCGAGCCGAGATTGGTTACCGAGAAGGTCCCGCCCGACAGCTCATCGGGCGTTATGCCACCGTCACGGCAGGCGGCCGCCAGACGCCGCGCCTCACTCGAGATTGAAGCCGGCGATAACAGGTCGGCATCCCGGATAACGGGAACCATAAGGCCACGAGGCGTGTCCACCGCCATTCCCAGATGCACCGCGCCGAAACTGCGCAACGTCTCACCCTCAAGCGTTCCGTTCAGGCCGCGGTGATGCGGCAGCACTCGCGCCACCGCAAACAACACGAGGTCGTTGATCGTGATCGAAGCATACGGCTCGCCGGCGGCCTTGAGCTTGCTTCTATACGCAAGCAGCGCACGCGCGTCGGCGGAGGTGTGCAGCGTGAGCTGCGCTGAGCCCTGTACCGACTCGAGCATCCGCTCGGCGATGCGTTTCCTTACCCCGGTGAGTCGCTGCTCCGAGGTCTCTCGGCCAGCCGCTCCTTCGGCAGCGGTGCGCGCGGCCCCGCTCGTCCTGTCCGATCCGCCTGCGCCCACCGCTCCGGCGCGGTCGGCTGAAGTCACACGGCCGCCGATCCCGGTGCCGGCTGAAGCCTCGATTTCCGGCCGGCCGCTCCGGGCGGCTACGCCGTCAGCCGCGCTGCGCGTCGCTACTGTGCCGGCCGCCAGTGCCGAATCCAGATCGCGCTCGATAATGCGGCCGCCCGGGCCGCTGCCGGTAAGCAGCTCCACCGGAACGCCGGCGCGCTCGGCACGGTCGCGCGCCCGCGGCGAGATGAACACACGCCCACGACCCTCCGGCCTGCCTGCTTGCGGCTCGCGCGTCTCCGAGTCCGGAGTAGCGGCCGCGGCCGCAGCTTCCGGACGCGTTCCGGCAGCGGAATCGCCGGCCCCTGCCGGCTCATCGGACGACCCGACAACCTCGCGGTCTTCGTCCCGGTCGCCGGCAGGCTCCTGTCCGGCCGCAACCGTTTCACCTTCCGCACCGACATAGGCAATGCGCTCGAGCACCGGAACTTCGTCTCCGTCAGCGTACAGGCGCTGCAGGAGCACACCGTCCGCCGGTGATTCAACCTCGAAGGTTGCTTTGTCGGTTTCCACCTCACACAGAACCTCACCCGCAGTCACTGCATCGCCTTCCTGCTTCTTCCATTCAAGGATGATGCAGCTCTCCACCGACTGTCCCTGTCTCGGCATCAGTACTTCAGTTGCCATTTCCTCTGTTCCTCTTACACGGCATCAACGCGCACTCCAAGCTCTGCGAGCTGTTCACGCTCCTGCTCGGATATCCGCCCGGCAATACCATCGTCACTGATTATGCGTCCCACCGCCGACAGCGGCAGCACATGTACAAACCCTTTGCGACCGAACTTCGAGCTGTCGGCCAAAAGCACTGTTTCGTCGGCCTGCTCCGCGACCGTCTGCACGATCTCAGCACCTTCGACCAGTTGCGTGCTCATTCCATGATCAAGTGAGAAACCGTCGGTTCCGACAAAAGCCAGACGCACGTGAAAGCGCTTGAGCAGCTCCCGAGCCGTCGGGCCGACAAACGACTCCGTCTCCGGCCGGAACAATCCGCCGACCACCGTCAGCGTGATCCGCGGATTGCTGCGCGCATACGGGATCACGAGCGTGGAGTTGGTGACAACGCTTAGGTTCTTGTAACCGGTCAAGTAGGCGGCTACAAGCGCGGTCGTGGTACCCGCCTCGATCATGATGCTGTCCCCGTCCTGTACCAGCGCGGCCGCCGCGCGTGCAATCCGCTTCTTTTCCTCACTCATACTGCGCTGGCGAGCAAGGATCCGCGGGTGGAACGCGGCGGTAGCACCTCCCCAGGTCCGCACCAAATACCCGCGCTCCTCGAGCGACGACAGCGTGGAACGTACCGTCGCATGCGAGACCTGCAGCCGTGCGGCGAGCTCGGTGACCGAACAGGCGTCATTGTCGGCCAAGATATCGAGAATTGCCGACTCACGATCGCTTACTTGTTGCTTCATTGTCTAATTACTGTGTATTAGCTTTCGATTCACTTATGATTCTAACCGATTCTCGTTGCAATTGCAAGCGTCTTCAGGCCGATCTCAGGCTCGGTCGCTCGGTCATTTTTGCGCTTTCACTTGCGCTTTCACTTGTGCGGTTCGTTTTCGCTTCGCACGACTCGGCAGGCGTGCTATTGTACGGCGACAGCCTGGTCCGGAGGCCACCCATGGACGAAGTAATCCCGCTCGTAGCGGCACGCGTTACTCCTATCGTGCTGATCATCGCGCTCGGCGCGCTGATCCGCCGTGCCGAGCTCATCAGCCCCACGAGCGTGGAAGATCTCAAGAAGCTTGTGGTAATGATCGCCCTGCCGGCTGTTCTGTTTCGCGCGTTTCTCGAGATGACGCTCAGCAGCGCCTATCTTGCGCTCTTCGCGCTGATCCTCGCAGCCTGCCTACTGCTCTACGGCTACGGCCTGCTGCTGCAGCGCCTGGGGGGCGAGGGCGCAGGATACCGGCCGTTCATGGCCACCGGGTTTGAGTTCGGGATGATGGGGATTACCCTGTTCGGCACCGCCTACGGGCTCGATGCAGTGGGGTATATCGCCGTGGTGGACGTCTCGCACGAGCTGTTCATCTGGTTCTTCTTCGTCACGATGCTGAAACGCAAACAGGGTGGTTTGGTCGACACTGCGACTACCCTGAAGAGCTTTGTCCGCTCTCCGGTCATTCTGGCGATCTGTAGCGGGCTGGTTTTGAATGTCTTCGGTCTCGGTCCGGCGCTTGCGCGCTATCCGGCCTCGGCCGCGCTACTCGAAACCCTGGACGTGCTCGCAATGCTGCTGATCCCGACCATCCTTCTGGTTATCGGCTACGGATTGCGAGTCTATCGCAGCGCTCTGCGGGCTGCGACCGTGACGGTACTGCAGCGGCTTGCCGTTGTGATCCCGATCACTCTTTTGCTCCTGACCGTCATTGACAGCAGATGGGTGACGCTCGCCCCCGCATTTCGCCCCGCCGTTGTCACATTCATGCTTCTGCCCCCACCGTTCATCGTGCCGATCTTCATGCCGCGGCACCCGCAGCGCGATCAGGAATACGTCAATGCGGTACTGTCGCTGCATACCGCGGTGTCGCTGCTGCTGTTCATCAGCTACTTCAGCCTGAATCCTACCTTAGGATAGGGATGGGTAGGGACAAGCGTCCCGCGGTAACGCGCTGTTTCCTCACCGCCTCGTCTCTCACACGCACCCGACTAAGGTCAACGCACTCACCTGCTCCCCCGGCGCGCTCGCTACACCGCGTGGCGCTTGAGGAACCGCCAGATGCGCCGGCAGCCCTCGATTAAATCGTTGTCGTCCAAGGCCGGCGAGAACCGCATCATCCGTTCGGTGAGCTTGCCGAAGGTGACTCCCGGCCGCAAACCCGGCACGCCATCCGGTCATGGCGAAGCTCACGGCTTCATCAGCTGAACTCCTCCTGAAGCACCGCAAGAAAGCGAGTCATATCGACATTCCCACCGCTGGCGATTACGACTGTATTGAGATGTTGCTTGATCTGCCCGTTCAGCACAGCGCCGAGCGCCGACGCGCCGGCACCTTCCAACACCAGCTTTGCGTGCTGCGCCGCCACCTGCATGGCGTAACGGATCATGCGCTCAGGAACAACCACGACTTCGTCGACGAACCGTTGCACCATCTCGTAGAGAAACGGTTCCGCGCGCTTGCACGCCATACCGTCGGCAATGGTGTCGACCGTTTCGAGCTCCACGAGCTCACCGGCATCGATACAGCGCTTGAAAAGCGGGCTGCCCTCTGCCTGCACGGCAACGACACGGATCCGTGCATCGATCGCCTTCGCGGCAAACGCGATACCTGAAACCAGGCCGCCGCCGCCGAGTGGAACCACCAACTGCTGCACGTCGGGCAACTGTTCGGCGATCTCCACCGCGATGGTCCCCTGCCCGGCTACGACGTCGGTGTCGGCAACCGGATGCACGTAGTAGCTGTCACCCTCCGCACAGGCTGCACCTGCAGCAGCGTACGCCTCGTCATAGATCTCCCCGACCTCGACGACCGTAGCGCCGAGCTTGCGGCAGTTGTCTTTTTTCGCCTCCGGGGTAACTGTGGGGATGTAGACAACCGCACGCCGGCCAAGCGCCTGTGAGGCGAACGAGACACCGAGCGCGTGGTTCCCGGACGACGCGGTAATGACGTCGGCCCGCCCGTATTGCTCGGTGAGAGAGGCGATCTTATTGTATGCGCCACGAAGCTTGAACGCCCCGGTGGGGAGCAGGCTCTCGGCCTTGATCCACACCGTGCGGCCGGCCAGCATGTTCAGAAACTCAATGCTGACCAGCGGTGACGGCCCTACGCGCCCCGCCAGCCGGCTTTCGGCTCGTTTGACATCCTCCCAGGTAACGGTATCCTGTCGCTGCCCTTTTA
>PUPD01000125.1 GCA_003552985.1 Spirochaetaceae bacterium | reverse complement strand
TAGATGTAAAGCGCAATGTCACGGCGGCAGTTTTGCAAACGTTTGCAAAAATGGGCCGGCTGCTGGAGGTTGGACACCGCCGTGCATAGTTCCACCGTTGGTGGAGCAGAGCTCGCCTGACGGGAGGTGATAGCGGAAAAAAGCGAACAACACCGGCTGAACCGAGAGCGGCCGCCCCGATGCGGTCGACCTCATGCACTGTGGCACTGCTCGGGGTGCTCAACCCGAGAACGGTAGGAAGTTCTTACAAGACTGGAAAGGGAGGTTGGTATGAAAAAACTGCTAACGCTGTTGTTGGCCGTGGCTATTGTAATGAGCCTGGGACTGACGCAGGTGTCTGCCGGTGGCGCACCGGAGGAAGAGTTGGATATTGAGGACGACGAGCTGGTCGTCTATAGTCCGCTGCACGAGTACGAGATCTCGCGTATTCTGCGCGCCTTCGAACGTGATACCGGAATCAATACGGAGTTCATCCGTCTTAGTGCTGGAGAGCTGGCTGCTCGGATTGTGGCCGAGAAAGACAACCCGGGCGGTGATGTGTTCTTCGGCGGCCCGTCGGAGACGCATGAAGCGATCATTCCGGATGGCGTGTTGCGCCAGTATGAATCGCCGCGCGCTGCCGAGACCGACGCGAGCTTCCATCATCCGGAGTTCTACTGGAGCGGGTTCTATGTCGGGCCGATGGGAATTGCCATAAATACCGATCGCTGGGAAGAAGTGATGGGGGATGAAGACTACCCGAGCACCTGGGAAGACCTCCTAGATTCGCGCCTGGAGGGCGAGATCTCAATGGCGTCCCCGGCTGCTTCCGGCACCGCCTATAACATCGTGGCTACCCAGTTCTTCCGCTACGACTCGGAAGATGAAGCCTGGGACTACCTGACGCAGCTGGATGAGAATGTACCGTTCTATACTTCCAGCGGTGCAGCACCGGCGCAGCATGCCGGCACCGGCGAAGCGATCATTGGGCTGGCGTTTGCGCATGACGTCATGAAACCGATGGACGCCGGATTCCCGCTCGCACTGTCGATTCCGGAGCAAAGTGGTTGGGAGATCGGCGCGGTTTCAATCATCGACGGCGGGCCGAACCCGAGTGCCGCTGAGGCGTTCGTCGACTGGATGTTGGGACCGGACTCCCAGCAGCTCCATACCGACCTCAGCCTGCGAATCTCGACCCATCCTGACGTGGAGATGCCTCCGGGCGCAACGGCTCTGGAAGACCTCGACCTTGTCGATTATGACTACGGGTGGGCCGGTGAGCACCGCTCTCGCCTCGTTGAAGAGTGGAACGAACGGTATCAATGATTGATAGGGGGAGGGGCGACGGGGTGTCGTCCCTCCGCTTTCTAAAGGAGGTCAGATGTCCACGGCCACTCCCACTGTTGATGATAAACGCCGCTCGCGATTCGCGGGCCTTACCGATGCGCTGAGAGACCCAACGACCATCATCGCAATACTGATCGTGACCTTACCGATCGCGATCTTCGTCCTGTACCCAGTGGTAAACGTCGTGGTCCAGCCGGCGGTCGAGCACTGGCAGACGTTCTTCTCGCGTCCGCGCTACGTGACTACCCTGCGTAACAGTCTGGTTATCGCGGCGTTATCGACGGCGAGCGCTACGTTTGTCGGGTTCTGTTTTGCCTATGCGTTGAGCCGCCCCAACTTTCCCGGCAAGACGTTTTTCCGCGTAACCAGTATTCTCCCCCTGATCTCGCCTCCTTTCGTCGCGGGGCTGTCGCTGGTGCTGCTCTTGGGCCGGCGAGGGATCATTACGCACGGCTTGTTGGGTGTTGACGTGTCGATGTACGGTTGGCACGGGCTCTGGCTGGCACAGACTATCGCCTACTATCCTATAGCGGCTATGACATTGTCCGGCGTGCTGAAGAGCCTCAACCCGACGCTGGAGTACGCGGCCCAGGATCTAGGCCAAACCCGTTGGGGGATCTTTAAGACTGTGGTCCTGCCGATGACGATCCCCGGTATCGCCAGTGCGGCGCTGTTGGTCTCGATGCTGGCGCTCAGCGACTTCGGAAACCCGATGGTAATCGGAGGAGCATACCGCGTAATGGCGGTAGAGGCCTATCTCCAGGTTGTCGGCATGCAGAACATGAGCATGGGCGCGGTAATCAGCGTGGTCCTGCTCCTGCCCAGTCTGTTGTTCTTTCTGCTGCAGCGCTACTGGGTTAGCCGGCGGCAGTACACGAGTGTTTCCGGAAAGGGAGGAGGGCTCGAGCCGATTGCGATCCCCACCGCTGTGAAGTGGGGTTTATTCGCGTTCCTGACGCTTGTCTCGCTGTTCGTGATCGCGATATTCGTGGTGATCGTATGGGGCGCCTTCGCGCGCACCTGGGGCATCGACTGGAGCCTTACGATCGACAACTTCGAGTTCACGTTCTTCGCGCGCCTGGGACACATCTGGAATAGTGTACGGTTTTCACTCGCTGCCGGTTTCGGAACCGCGATTTTTGCGGTGATCGCCGCCTATATTCTGCTTAGGAAGCGATTTGCAGGGAAGAAGACGTTTGATTTCCTTGTGGTCCTACCGGCGGCATTGCCGGGCACGCTCATCGGGATTGCATTCATCTTCGCTTTCAACCGACCGCCACTGGCCTTAACCGGAACCGCTGCGATCGTCATCTTGAGCATGGCGATCCGCAATGTGCCGGTCGGATACCGAACTGCTTTGTCGGGGCTGCACCAGATCGACAAATCGATTGAGGAAAGCGCGGCCGACGGCGGAGCGAACACATTTCAAATCCTGAAAGACATCACCTTGCCGCTGCTGAAGACTGCCTTCACCGTTACCTTGGTATACACCTTTGTTCGTTCTATGAACACCGTTTCGGCGGTGGTGTTCCTGGTTTCCGCGCGGACAAATGTTGCAACCACCTCGATTCTCGGACTATCCGAACACGGCTACTGGGGTGAGGCGGCGGCGATGGCCACGATACTGATCGCAATCACCAGCACGGTTGTGATCGGCTTTCGAGTGCTCGGCGGCAAAAAGCTATTCGACCTATAGGGAGGGACGTTACGGTGGAGAATAGTGTGAACACCTTGATACGAGAGGAGACCCAACCAACGAGCGCCTCCGTAGGCGACGGAAAAGACCACGTCGTTCTGCGTAATCTGTATAAGTCCTTCGGCGATGTGGTTGCGGTGAATGATTTGAATCTCACCATCGATCGTGGAAGCTTTACCTGTCTACTGGGCCCTTCCGGGTGCGGCAAAACGACGACGTTGCGCATGATCTCGGGATTCGTGGAGCCTAGTTCCGGTGAACTGCTGATATCGGGCAGATCGCAACGAGGGGTTCCCCCGCACCGCCGGAACACGTCGATCGTGTTTCAAGAGTATGCTTTGTTCCCGCACATGACGGTCAGACAGAATGTAGGGTACGGATTGAAGGTGCACAAGACGCCGAAAGAGGAAATGAATCGGCGCGTCGATCGCATACTCGAGTTTATTGGGCTCACCGCGATGGCTGAGCGATTTCCGACCTCGCTTTCCGGCGGCCAGCAGCAGCGAGTCGCGCTGGCGCGTTCGCTCGTGATGGAGCCGGAGGTGTTGCTGATGGATGAGCCCCTCTCCAACCTGGATGCCAAGCTTCGTGTTCGGGTACGGACAGAGCTAAAGGACATTCAGCGACGGTTGGGAATCACGACGATCTATGTAACCCACGACCAGGAAGAAGCGTTGGCAATGTCGGACAAGATCGCGGTGATGAATGACGGAGTGCTTCAGCAATACGGGACGCCGTGGGAGCTCTATTTCACACCGGAGAATCGGTTTGTTGCCGATTTTATCGGCGCCAATGCGTTCGTGACGGTCAGTATTCAGCAGCTGACCGATGCTGGGGTGAAACTCTCCATCGGAGCGCAGTCAATCGAGCTGCCCCGCAAAGCGGTTGCCATGGACGTGGAGCAACAGGGGGCGGAAGCGGTCTTGAGTCTGCGTCCGGAGAGTATTCGGATCCAAGCGGCCGACACGGCTACCGCTGCGGATGAGCTGAGGGCGCTCCGTGGCTCGGTGCGCATGCATCAGTTTCTCGGGGCGTACATCCGGTACTGGGTCGATGTGGAAGGACAGGAAGTCATTGTCGACGACCATAACCCGCGCGCACGTGGGATTCTCGAAGGCGACGTGGCGCTGCAGCTCGGAGAAACCGAGACACAGCTGTTTCCGCCTGAGTAGTGCGGGGCGCCCAGTCCGCGTGCGGCAACCTGTCCGGCCCTCGACCGGGGGAGCCGCGTACGACTTTCGCGGCCGAGGGCCGGCTGAGGACCATCGTTACAGCCCGGCGCCGGCCTCTGCGGGCTCTCGGCCTTGCACAGCCTCGGAGCGGCGGAGCAGCCCATCCGAGGTCACGTAATCCTTGGCTACCAGCGCCTCGGCGTTGAGTATCGCCGCGCCTGCGGCGCCGCGGATGGTGTTGTGACCGAGGAGCACCATGCGCAGGTCGAAGACCGGGCACGGACGGAGGCGGCCGATCAGTGTCGCCATCCCGCCGTCCACCCACAGATCGCGCGCCGGCTGCGGACGAGACGGGTCGTCAAACACCCACAACGGCTGCCGAGGAGCGGAGGGTAAGCCGGCCTCCTGCGGAAACCCACGAAACGCCTCCAATGCATTGCGCACATCCCCGATTGTTGCATGCGACTGCAGCTTGACCGAGAGCGTTTCGGTATGACCATCGATTACCGGGACCCGGGTGCACTGAGCGCTGATGCGCATCTCTGCAGGTGCAATCTTGTCGCCGTCAATGACGCCGAGGATCTTGAGCGTCTCGGTTTCAAGCTTCTCTTCTTCTCCGCTGATATGCGGGATCACGTTTCCGTTGATGTCGGTTGCCGAGAGCCCGGGATATCCGGCGCCCGAGATCGCCTGAAGCGTGCTCACCTGTACCGCGTCGATACCGAAGGCCTGGTGGAGCGGAGCAAGTGCCATTGCCAGAAAGATCGTCGAGCAGTTGGGGTTCGTGACGAGCGCTCCGGCGTACGGCTGGCGCTCGATCAACGCCAGATGGTCGGCATTGATCTCAGGGATGACCAACGGTACGTCTGCATCCATGCGATGGTTCTTGGAGTTGCTGATGACCACGTGGCCGGCCTGTGCGTACCGCTCCTCGACCGCACCGGCGATCGAGGAATCCAGCCCTGAGAACAGTATCGGGCTGTCAAGCGGTTCCTCGATAGACTTGACATCCATCGCGGCAACGGACTCGGGGATCGGAGTGTTTTGAACCCAGGTTACCGCGTCGCGATAGCTCCTCCCGGCTGAGCGGGAGGAGGCGACGAGCTCACGGACACGGAAATAGGGGGGATGCTGCAGCAGGGCGACGAACTTCTGTCCCACAGCGCCGGTTGCGCCGAGCACGGCGACGTTGATGTTCTCCATACCAGACCTCCAGTACACAGTCTCATGTGGATCATTTCTGTATGGAGGAATGACGTTGATTCGCTTCCGGGAATACCGCGGGAAGGAAATCAATAGCACTCCACCGTTTGGTGACAGTCCCTGGGATTTAGCCCAGGCAACCAGGCACCGGCCCTTCAGGACGACCGCCGCCTTCGGCGAAGCTCCCTTTCACACGGACTCGGCGGGCTCCTGCACCCTCGTCCGCGCTACTGATGACCTTCGCGCCTCTATTGACCCAAAAATACGTTACGTTGAATTGATAGCAAAACTGCCGCCGGCAGTCAAGTATTTCTTCGAACTATTTTGCCTAGAAATTACTCTTCGGAAACCCGGTCGCGCGGTGCGCGGGAACCCGTGCTGCGGGTGGTTACCAACATGATGCCTACGAACAGAATCGGTACCGCCGCAACCAGCGCACTCGCGAGCGGGAGGAACCGGTAAAAATCGGCGACGATCAGATCGCGTGTGGTATGCAGAATCTGCCGCACCGAGACCGTCTCGGCGTCGCCGAGACGCGCGTGGACGAGGTCTACCATCGCCCGCACCTGTTCAGGGTCAAGATCGGGAAGATCTGCTGATTCCGGGTCATCGGCTGCCGCTTCGTACGCTGCCGCCAGCTCGTCGGCGGCGCGTCGCAGGTGCTCGAGCTCGATAGCATTGGGGTCTAACCCCGCCTCGGCCACGGCGCGCTCGAGCTCCGGGCTGAAATGCGCAATCGCGGAGTCTGTGGTACGTTCGAGTGCGCCTTCCAGGCCGAGACTCAGTGGCAGAACCGCGCCGCAGACGATAAAGATCCCAATTGCGCTGCCGATGACCAGGCCGCGCGGATGGGATGATCTGCGACGGTACCAGATAGAGACGATGACCGCCAGGACGAGGCCGACGGCGCCACCGGCGAAGACCCGCAACGCGAGCGGCACGAGCACGCTCTGTAGCTCGGCCAGGAACTCCGGCCCGAGGGTCGGCATTAGAATCTCAAGCATAGTAACCTGCGCTTCCTGCACTCTCTGCTATTTGTTTGCCTTCCAGGTGATATTATCGCGATCGCGGCAGTAACACAATCGCACCGGCGGGCGTTGTCGAGATTGCCGGTGAACACTACATCAGCGGTACGCCCTGAGCTCGGCAAGCCTCGAGCGTCTCCCGCGGCCAGACGCCTGCCTGCACTTCGCCGATATGCGCCTTGCGGAGGAAATACATGCACAGACGCGACTGTCCGATCCCGCCGCCCACGGTTTCGGGGTACTCGCCGGCGAGGAGGCGGCGATGCCAGTACAGCTCCGCCCTGTGCTCGGCCTCGCAGAGCTCCAGCTGCCGCAAGAGCGCCTCTTTGCTGACCCGAATACCCATCGATGAGAGCTCGAGCGGCCGCTGTATGACCGGATTCCAGATAATGATGTCGCCGTTCAAGCCACGAAACCCGTCGGGCGTTTCGGTAGACCAGTCGTCGTAGTCGGGCGCGCGTATGCCATGCGGCTTACCGTCACTCAGCTGTGCCCCGATTCCGGTAAGGAAAATCGCGCGATGCTCGCGAGCAAGCTCGTGTTCTCGTTCTTCGGGACTCAGATGCGGATAGCGCGCGAGTGATTCTTCTGTGTGTATAAACGTGATCTCGTCCGGAAGCGCCGGCTCAATTGCCGGGAAGTGCTCGCACACCACGAACTCGGTGCGCTTGATGACCTCATAGATCTTTCGCACCACTTGTCTGAGAATGGAAAGCGAACGCAGCTGCGGCTCGAGGACGAGCTCCCAGTCCCACTGGTCTACATACACTGAATGGACAGGATCGAGGACGTCGTCGGGTCGGAGCGCGTTCATGTCGGTATAGATCCCAAAACCCGGCGGATACCCGTAATCGGCCAGCGCCAGGCGCTTCCACTTCGCGAGCGACTGGACGACCTCCATCTCGGCATGGTCAAGAGCTCCGACGGTGAAGCGCACCGGGTTTTCGACACCGGTGAGGTCGTCGTTGATTCCGGAGCCGCGCGGGACGAACAGCGGCGAGGTTACCCGACTGAGGCGTAACTCGGAGGACAATCCACGCTCGAAACTGTCCTTGACCAGCTTTATCGCGAGCTCTGTGCGCTTGAGGTCGAGGAGCGGCTTGTAACCTTCGGTAATTGGTCTTTGCTGCATACGCGGATTCTGACGTAATTTTCGGCTGAGTGGAATAGGAAAATTGGTCAATCGAGATGCGATCTTGGGGGTAAAGGTTCTTTACAGGTGTTGGCGAATGCTGTATAGTGCATTGCAATTAGACGGATCTTGTGAACTGCTTAGTCTGCTAGTCCTTCCGCTTCGTTCGGTGACCATTCAGGTAAAGCTCGTTTACCAGCTCCGTATCACAATGTGTCTGCATTAGGCAGAAGGAGAGACTTTTCTATGGCTACGAAACTGTATGTCGGCAACCTCAACTTTCAGACCGAAGAACGCGATCTGCGCGACTTGTTCTCCC
>PUPD01000127.1 GCA_003552985.1 Spirochaetaceae bacterium | reverse complement strand
TCAAGGCGCGCTTTCCGGAGTGCTGCGTGCTGCGAAAGGACTTCCTGCAGGAGCTCGATGAAGTCGAGGTCTCGTACCGCGCGGGGGCCGACCTGGTGCTGCTGATCGCTGCGGCGCTCAGTGCCGAGGAGCTATCGGCGCTGCTCGGCGCCGTGCACGCGCACGGGCTCGAGGCGCTTGTGGAGCTCCACGATCGCGCCGACCTCGAGAAGGCGCGGCCGCTCGCGCCGCGGTTGGTGGGAATCAACAGCCGCGACCTGCGGAGTTTTCGGGTGGACCCGCTCGCGCCGGTAGCGCTTGCAACCGAGATAGACTGGCCCTGTGCCCTGGTGTATGAGTCCGGCATCGCCGGCTATGAGGATGCGCTTTTTGCAGTCTCTTCCGGCTTCGGCGGGGTGCTTGTCGGCGAGGCGCCGATGCGCCGCCCTGAGATTGTGGGCGAGGTACTCGCCGGGCGGGCCGCCGCCGTCGCCGGCGAAATGCACCGTAGCGCCTGCCTCGGCAACCCCCGGTTTTGGGCCGAGCTCATGGCCCGCCGCACGCGGCCCGAGCGCGAGACCGGGCGGCCGCTGGTAAAGATCTGTGGGATCACGCATCCCGACGACGGGCGGCTTGCGGCTGAGCTCGGCGCCGACCTGCTCGGTTTTGTGTTCGCCGAGTCGCCGCGACGGGCCGACCCGCGCGTGGTCGCGGAGCTCGGCGGGCTCGACTGCCTCAAGGTGGCGGTGGTGCAGGCCGGGCCTGACGGTCTTGACCCCGAGGTGTGCCGGCTCCTGCGCGCCGGTCACCTGGACGCGGTTCAGTTTCACGGCGATGAGGGTCCGGAGGACTGTCTGCCCCGCGGCTACCCCTACTACAAGGCGGTCAGAGTGCGCGATAGCGCGTCACTCGAGGCCGCCGGGGCGTACCGGTCGCCGCGCATCCTGATCGACGCCTTCGATGCGGAGCGTGCCGGCGGCACCGGAAAGCGGATCAGGCGCGAGCTCGTGGAGGAGGCTGCCGAGCGCCGGCCGCTGTGGCTTGCCGGCGGGCTCAAGCCGGAGAACATCGGCGAGATTGTACGCCGTCATCGTCCGGAGCTCGTCGACGCTTCAAGCGGGCTCGAGAGCGAACCCGGGCGCAAGGACCCGGCGAAGCTCAGGCGCTACATGGAGGAGATACAGCATGCAGTCACGCTATAACGACTACTTCGGCGAGTTCGGGGGCCGCTATGTGGCCGAGGTGCTCCGCGGCCCGCTCGACGAGCTGCAGGAGGCGTTCTGCGCCGCGCTCGAGGACCCTGAGTTCCAGGCCGACCTGGAACGCGTCCGCGATCAGTTCATCGGCCGTCCGACACCGCTTCTGCATGCTGCCAACACCTCGAACGAGCTCGGCGGTGCGCAGATCTACGTCAAGCTCGAGGGCCTCGCCAACACCGGCGCGCACAAGATCAACAACGCGGTCGGGCAGGCGCTGCTCGCCAAGCGCATGGGCAAGCGCCGGGTGATCGCCGAGACCGGCGCCGGTCAGCACGGCGTGGCCACTGCGGCGGTCTGTGCCACCCTTGGCCTGGAGTGCACGATCTACATGGGAGTGGTGGACCGCCGCCGCCAGCGGCCGAACGTGTTCTGGATGGAGCTCTACGGCGCTCAGGTGGTCTCGGTCACAAGCGGCGCGCAGACGCTCAAGGATGCGGTCAACGAGGCGCTCCGCGACTGGGCGGCGAGCTTCGACGACACGCACTACCTCATCGGCTCGGCGCTGGGGCCGTCGCCGTTTCCCGATATGGTGCGCGAGTTCCAGGCGGTGGTAGGGCGCGAAACCCGCCAGCAGCTTGCCGAGCGCAGGCTCACCCCGGATGCCCTGGTCGCCTGCGTGGGGGGCGGATCCAACGCTATCGGGTTCTTTGAACCTTACCTGGAGGCTACAAGACCGCGGCTGATCGGTGTTGAGGCCGGCGGACGTGGGATCGAGACCGGCGAGCACGCTGCGCGCATGCTGGGGCTCGGGCGTACCGGTATCCTTCACGGCTACAAGAGCAAGTTCCTCCTGAGCGAGGACGGGCAGGTAGCGCTGACGCACTCGGTCTCGGCGGGGCTGGACTATCCGGGGATCGGACCGCAGCTAGCGCACCTTGGCGAAGCGGGCAGGGTAGAGTTTCGGCGTGCCTCGGACGCTCATGCGCTTGAGGCGCTACGGACCTTTGCGCGCAACGAAGGCGTGATCTTTGCGCTCGAGAGCGCGCACGCGGCCGCCACCGCGCTCGATCTCGCGCCCGAGCTCTCGCCCGAGAACGTCATCGTCATCAACATGTCCGGCCGGGGCGACAAGGATCTGTTCATCACCGCCCGCGAGCTCGAGCCGGAGGCCTGGAAAGCTTTCCTGAGTGAAGAGGAGGCGTCGCTATGAGTACCGTCCCTATCATGGCGCACATGGTTTCGCACTATCCCGACCGCGAGACCTCGCTCGCGGTGGCGCGCGCGCTCCTCGACGCCGGGGTGGCCTACCTCGAGGTGCAGTTCCCGTTCTCGGACCCGAGCGCCGATGGGCCGGTTATCCAGCAGGCAAGCACCGTGGCGCTCGCCAACGGTTTCAAGGTCGAGGACGGGTTTGAGCTGCTGGCCGAGATCACGGCCGAGGCGGAAGTTCCGGTGTACCTGATGACCTATGCGAGCCTGGTGGTGAGCCGCGGGGTTGAGGCGTTCTGCCGGGCCGCCGCCGAAGCGGGTGTCGCCGGGCTGATTGTGCCGGATCTGCCGTTCGACTACGACGAAGGGCTCTACGCTGCCGGCAGTGCTGCCGGACTCGACGTCGTTCCGGTGGTGGTTGCAACAATCGCCGAGAAGCGTCTGGCGGAGATTCTTGCGCGCCGACCGCAATCGCTCTATGTGGCGCTGCGTAGCGGCATCACCGGATCTGAGACAGTGCTCGATTCCGCAAGTCTCGAGTTTCTGGACCGCCTGCGGGCCGACGGCTGCCGGGTATTCGGCGGGTTCGGGGTCAGGCGGCGCGAGCAGGTTGAGGAGCTGGCCCCGCATCTCGACGCCGTGGTCGTAGGCTCGCAGCTTGTTCGCACCCTCTCCTCCGCCCTCGAGAATCCGGATGAGCCGCAGTCCGCGGCGCCGGGCGTGGAGGTGGTCGGCTCGCGCGGCGCAAACGGCGCGAACGGCCGGGGCAGCGAGAGCACCGAGGCGATCCGTGCCGTCCCGCCGGCGGCGCGCGCCGCGGCGGTCGGGGCCGTGCGCGCGGCCGCGACCGAGCTTGTAAGCGGGAGCGGCTCGGGGACACACTGAATCACTGTGCTTTCTGAGTCGGCGACCATTCTGCGCCGGCTGCAATTGCCGCCGGAGGGCGATTATTGCTACACTGATCGGTGTCTTCGGACGTATGTACCGACAAGGAGTAGCAACATGCAAGTAACCCTCAACCCGAACAACTTTGAAAGCGAAGTTCTGAACGCCGATATTCCCGTGCTTGTCGATTTCTGGGCCGATTGGTGCATGCCCTGCAAGATAGTTGCACCGGTCCTCGAAGAGCTCGCCCAGGAGTACGAGGGCAAGCTCAAGATCGGCAAACTCGATGTCGACGCGAACGCCGATATTGCCGCGCAGTACAACATCGTCAGCATTCCGACGATGCTGTTTTTCAAAGGCGGCGAGGTCGTCAAGCAGCAGATCGGGGCTGTCCCCAAAGAAAGGCTCAAGCAGTCGATCGACGAGCTCCTGTAGCCCCCTGGCGCGGTCAGAGCGAACACCTCGTGGTCCTGCCCCGCGTCACCCCCGGCCCTGCCGCTGCCGCTGCCGCGCTCCCGGGAGGCGGAGCGCGGCGCTCAGAGGATGCTTAATCCGGCACAAAGCGCTCATCGTTGTTAACCGCGCCGAAGGTTGCGCCGCGCGTGGGCACGGTGTGCCAGTCCGCGCGGTGGTCGGTGTTGGTGGAGTGTGAGTCGCGATTGATGCTGCGGGTGGGGGAGGCGTGATCGGCCCAGATCGCATCTTCGGGCGCGGCAAGCCGGTCGGCGATCCGCCAGGCCTCGGCATCTACCACCGTGTCCACGCGGTTTAGGGTGCGACGCGTACCGAAGCCGCGGAAGGTGGTGTCCGACTGCGAGGTACGGTTGGTGTAGATCACCGCGTCGAGGATCGTGCCGTTCGGGGTATCGTAGAGCGCGAGCACGCCGTTGTTGGACGGCAGTCCTGCGGCCTCAGGTACCTGGAAATTGAGCCGCTCCTCACCGACCGGTTCGCCGTCGGGGCGGAAATGAACCACCAGATACTCGCCGGTCTCAACCTCGCGGTTGGGGAGGATGATCTTGCTGTCGTAATCCCCGGCGACCCCGTTGTACAGGCATACGCCGGCGGTGTTCCCACCGTGGCGCACGAAGAGCTCAACGCGCTCCGGATTGCTTGCGCTGCCGCGCGGCGAAAACTCGTTGATCAGGAGCTCCGGCAGGCGGTCGTTGAAGCCGTAGAACGAGATCACGAACTGCAGCGTGTTTCCGGCCTCGTCGCGCACCGCCGCGCGCAGCGCGTACTGTGCGCCGGCCTCGCTCGGCTCGGCGAACGTGAGAAGCACGGTGCGCTGCGCGTCCCCAGGTGCAGTCACCGCAAGCGCAGGCTCGAGCTGCACGCTGTCGGTCACCACCGAGGTCGGCTTGTCAAAATCAAGCGCGAGCTCGGTGGGGCTTGTTACGCGCACCGCGAGGAGCTCCGGCGGGTAGAACTCGCTGTCTGCCGGGCGTACCGCTTCGTGCAACGGACGGCAGGCGCCTGCCGCCAGCGTGACGATTGCCACGGTTCCGAGCACCATCCGGATTGCAGTCCGCACACAGCCGCCGCGCGCGCGAATCTCACGCCCGCGCTCACCGCTCGTTTCTGCCCTGCCCGCCCCATGCGCACCCACTACGCTGCCCGCGCCGCCGGCGCTGCCGCGGCATCGCGCCGCCGCTTCACTGCGGGCTTTGTTCTGATCTCGGCGGTCTTTGCTCGCCATATCCCCACCTCCGCTTACGTCGTTGTAGCTTTTGTATCGTTCTACCCCTTATACAACCGCACCGGGAGGCGATCTGCTTCTCTTTACCGCAGAAAGATGATCGACTATACTGCCCTGGTAGCGACCATCATTCGCCCGGAGGCAATGAAGCGGCATGGCCGATAACGTGTTATTCGAGAAATATGGCCAGACTATCGAGAACGGTAAGGTGATCTTTCGCGAGGGGGATCTCGGCGACCGGATGTACATCATTCAGAGCGGTATCGTGCGGATCAGCAAGAGTATCGACGGTCGCGAGTACACGCTGGCCGAGCTCACGAAGGGCGAGTTCCTGGGGGAGATGGCGATTGTCTCGCGAATCAGGCGGACCGCCACTGCGACGGCGGTAGGCTCGGTGCAGCTCCTCGCGTTTGACCGGGTTGGGTTTCAGGGTATGATCGAGAAGAACGCCAAGATCGCGATGAACGTGATCGATCGGCTCTGCAAACGCCTGCAGCACACCAATTCGCAGCTGCAGGACCTGGTTCGCAAGAATGTGCGGAGCCACATCGCGCTGATTCTATATTACAAGTTCATGGAGAAGGACGACGAGGATCCGTGCCTCACGCGGGACCGCGCGGTAGAGGATATTGCCAAGCACCTCGGCGTTCCGGCGGCAACGGTTGGGGCCGCGATCAACGAGCTCGTGCAGGCCGGCGTACTTCAGGTGCAGGGCAACGCGCTGCGCATGAAACAGCGCGACAGCATCACTGCGCTCGCCGAGCAGCTCGGAGGATAACGCACGGAGAAACGCCTGCGCGAAGGAGGAACATAGTCGATGTGCGGAATTATCGGATACTGCGGACCGAAGCCGATGGCGAACGTCCTGGTGGAAGCGCTCAAGCGCATGGAGTACCGCGGTTACGACTCGGCCGGGATTGCGGTGCGTTCGGGCTCGGAGCTCACGGTGATCAAGCGCGCCGGCAAGATCGCGGCGCTGCGCGAGGCAGTCCCGGCCGAGATCCCGGGCGACTGCGGAATCGGGCATACGCGTTGGGCGACGCACGGAGGGGTAACCGATCATAACGCGCATCCGCATCTCGACGCATCCGGAAAGGTGGCGGTGGTGCACAACGGCATCATCGAGAACTACGCGGTTCTGCGCGAGAAGCTCAGCGCCGACGGCGTGGAGTTCAAGAGCGAGACCGACTCGGAGGTGATCGCTCATCTGATCGGCAGGCTGTACGAGGGAGACCTGACCGCTACCGTGCAGCAGGTGGTGCAGCTCCTCAAAGGCACATACGGCATAGCGGTGCTGCATATCGACGAGCCCGGTACGGTGGTCGGCGCTCGCAACGGGTCACCGTTGGTGCTCGGTATCGGCGAGCACGAGATGTTTCTCGCCTCGGACGTCACCGCGATCCTCGGACATACCAAGCAGGCGATCTATCTTGAAGACGGCGAAGTGGTTACCGTCACCGCCGACGAGTACCGCACCACCGACCTGAACGACCGCAAGATCGATAAGAACATCCAGATCATCAACTGGGAGCTCGAAGAGATCGAGAAGGGCGGCTATCAGCATTACATGGAGAAGGAGATCTTCGAGCAGCCGGACTCCATAACGCGCGCGATGCAGGGACGGCTCGATCACGAGAACGCCACCGGCCATCTCGGCGGACTGAACATGACCAAGAAGGAGCTGCTGGATCTCGAGCGGGTGAAGATCATTGCGGCCGGAACCTCGTACTACGCGGGGCTCGTCGCCTCCTACCTCATCGAGTCGATCGCACGCATTCCCTGCACGGTGGAGCTCGCCGCCGAGGTTCGCTATCGTAATCCGATTGTGGAGCGCAACAGCGTCTACTTTGCGGTTTCGCAGTCCGGTGAGACCGCCGACACGCTCTACGCGATGCGCGAGCTGCAGCGCAAGGGCGCGCGTGTGCTCGGGATCTGCAACGTCGTCGGGGCGTCGATACCGCGCGAGAGCGACGGCGGGGTGTACATTCACTCAGGGCCGGAGATCGCGGTCGCCTCTACCAAGGCGTTCACCAGCCAGCTCACCGCACTGTACATTTTCACGCTGCTGATCGCGCGCATGCGCCACATGTCGCTCGAGGAGGGTACGAGGTTCGTTCAGGCGCTCGAGGAGGTCCCCGAACGCGTGAGCGAGGTGCTGCAGTCGGCACCTGCGATCGCCGAGCTTGCACGAAAGTACCACAGCGCGCGCAGCTTCCTCTTCTTGGGTCGCGGTATCAACTACCCGGTGGCATTCGAGGGTGCGCTCAAACTGAAGGAGATCTCCTATATTCACGCCGAGGGCTACAGCGCGGCGGAGGTCAAGCACGGTCCTATCGCGCTGATCGGGCCGGAGACGCCGAGCCTGTTTCTGGTTCCTGACGACGCGCTGCGCGAGAAGGTGATCTCCAACATGAAGGAGGTGCAGGCGCGCGATGGTAGGGTGATCGCGGTCTGTGTTGAGGGCGACCATGAGGTGGCCGCGCTCGCCGACGACGTGATCATGGTTCCGAAGGTGCACGAGCTGATGTACCCCTTCGTGATGACCGTTCCCCTGCAGCTGTTTGCCTATTACACGGCGCTCGAGCTCGGCCGCAATGTTGACCAGCCCCGCAACCTGGCCAAGAGCGTGACGGTGGAGTAGCACGCCCGCTGCCCCGCCCGGCAAGAGCGCTTCGACTGCCGTAGGGCGTAAGGACGCAGTGCGCAAGGCTGCCGGGCGGCAGCCTATAGTTCCGTCAGCCGGCGCGCTTTTCCTGGATGCGATCGAGCGTTCGCTCCGCTAGGATCCGCGGCCAGTCGGGGAGCACGCCGTCCTCGTCAGCTTCATAGCGTGCAAGGAGCGCGAGGAACTTCTCCTCGGCTACCTGCAGCTCGCCGCGGCGAAAATGAATGAATGCAATCTCGTACTCGGCCGCCGCAATACCGGCATGGTCGTCCGGATTGCGCTCGACGAAAGTCTCGTAGTACACCAGTGCAGTATCGTAACGACCCTGATCGAAGGCTTCATGGGCCCTCTGAAAATACTGCTGCCGGCTCATATCGTCCGGTATCTCGTCCGGTTCAGGCACAGTCTCGCAGGCGGTAAGAAACAGCACAGCGGCTGCCGCCGCCAGCAGATATCGCCACGGGTGCGATACACTCATCGATATTGCCTCCTTCGGAACGGTAGCATGCAGCCATCTACCGGTCAATATATTCCGAACGCCGGCCCTGCCGGCCGGCTGAGTACCGGCGGGCCGCTACTCAACTGCCGCCGGTGTGCAACGGCGCCTCGGTCTCGGCGGTGCGGCTCGGGATCGCAGTGGTGCGCTCGCTCTCGGGTTTTATCGGCTCCCCGGTCGGCTTGAGGATCACCGCGCGCCGGTCCTTCCCCGCGATCTTGGCGATCACCGGCGTATTGAAACGCAGATGCCGCAGGAAGCGGTCCTGATAATATGCCGGTGTAACGGTGAGATAGTCGCGATCGAGCACGCCGTCACCGATGAACGGGTTGATCGTCAGGTAAGCGATGCGCAGCGAGGTCATGTTTTGAAAGAAATGCGTCCCCTGACTCGGGTCAACGCGGAAGTTCTCCAGTCCGCATTCGACGATTACCTGTGCGTGGGAGATCTGTGTCCAGATCAGGGGTATCCCGAGCCAGGGGTCGCTCGAGCCGAGACGCCCGGGAACCACCAGAATGTAGCGCCGGTCCTGCTCGCGCATCCGCTCGTTGAGCGCGGTGATTGACGCCGCCATCTGGTCGGTGGCGGCGGCGTCGAATGTCTCGGGTTTGATATACACGAAGTCGTGCATCCCGTCGTACAACCCGTTTCCGAGCGCCTTATCTGAAGCCAACAGAATCCGCTCGGGGTCTTCTTCCTCGAGCTGGAAGTCGTCCGCTTCGAGCCCCTCCACGATCGGCCGAACCTGCAGAAAGCTGAAGACCCGGCTGCTGTCCGGTGGCGGGTTAAGATCGACCGCGAACTCGATCTCGACCGGAACGTTCATCTCGCTTGAAGCCAGACCGAGAAGATCCTTGAGGATATCCATCAGTGGAAACATTCCGTACTTCAGAATTCCGGCGAAGGTGATCACGCGCTTGCCGGCCTGATCGACCCCGTCGTACAGGCGCTGCTCTTCGAAGTCCAGCGTGGAGGCGACCATCGGAAAATCAGGATCCTCCTCGGCTTCGGCGACGTCGTACCGTCGCACGGTGCCGCCTTCCTCGATCTGAGGGTTGAACTCCTGCTCGTTCATATCGATCGCGTAGAACTGGTTCTGCGTGTTCTTGAGTGCGGTGTCGGTGTCCGTCAGCTGAATAACCTTCTTGGGGCGGGTCGGCGAAACCCGTAGCGAGCTGCCGCCCTCAACCACGGTCTTACCGAGGCCCAGCGCCAGATTGGCGATGCCGTCTTCCGTGCGCTCCGACTCCACCGGGTAGAAGTTGAGCGAGCGCGCGACGCCGCTGATGGTGGGGTAGCAGCGCTCCCCGTGCACCGTCCCGGTGACTTCCTGGATGATAACCGCCATCTTCTCTTCATCGATCACATTGTGAGTCGCTTCCAGAAAATCGCGGCTGCGCTTGTAGTAGGTAGAAGCGTAAACCGCCTTAATCGCCTTGACGAGCTCGCGGTGCCGACGTTCAACGGTGTCGCCGTTGTTCGGCAGCATGTAGGTGGCGTAGATGCCGGCGAACGGCTGATAATGCGAGTCCTCGAGCAGGCTCGAGGAGCGCACCGCAATCGGCTTCCGCATCACCTGCAGCACCGCATAGAGATCATCACGCAGACGCTCCGGCAGCCGTGCATTGAGGAAGAGCTCGAGCATCTGCTCGTCGCTCAATTCGCGGTCCGCAACCACGCGCTCGAAAAGGTTGTTCTTGTCCAAGAACATCTCGAACACGTCGGTGGTGAGCACAACCGTCTTCGGGATCGAGATGATAACGTTGTCGTAGCGGTAACGCATGCGGTGTTGCTTGAGGACAAAATCGACGAACGCGAGTCCGCGGCCCTTGCCGCCGAGCGAGCCGTTGCCGATCCGGGAGAAGCTATAGTACTCGTCGTAGTGGCTCTTACGAAACTCCGCGATCGTACCGCGGTTTTCGAAGACGCGGTAGTTCTTGATTGTATCGAACAGATACTGCTTAGCGTCGGCTACGCTTGGGAAATCGGTGAGCTGAATACCGGAGATGACGTTGGCCAGTGGAAACAGCGCCCGCGCCTTCAACCACTTTGAGAAATCATTCACCCGCGCGTGGTGCGCAAAGCTATCGTCCGGGATCGAGCGAATCTTATTCTGAAGCTCGGTGAGACTCGAGACGCGGTCGATTTCACGGCGCGTTTTGGGATCTCGAAACGCGAAGTCGCCGAAGCCGTAGTTCTCGCGCACGTAGCTGCGCAGTCTTGCGAGCAACGACTTGGAGTGCTTGTGCATGAACACCGCGTTGTGCCCCTCGGCGTCACTGCGATGCGCTTCGTGGGAGGACTGCAGCAGAAACGGCAGATCGTGGTACTCGGCGCGCACGTACTCACAGAGCCGCAGCCCGGCCTCGTTGTCGGTTGCACCCTCGCGCTTGTAGCTGATATCCGAGATGATGCCGAGCAGGTAGTCCTTATATCGATTGTACAGGTCGACCGCTTCCTCATAGGTTTTGGCAAGCAGGATCTTTGGGCGGCAGCGCATGCGCATGGTTTGCTGCCACTCGTTGAGCCCCTCGTCCATCAGGTGGCGTGCCTGTTGGAAGAGAACGCGGTAGATGCTCGGGAGGTAGCTCGAGTAGTAGCGTACCGAGTCCTCCACGAGAATGATGGTTTGCACGCCGGCAATCTTCACGTCGTACTCGACGTTCAGCCGGTCTTCCATCAGCTTCACGATCGCCAGCAGGATATTGTCGTTGCCGAGCCACGAGAAGATGTGGTAATCGGTTGAGAGATCGTCGTTATGCAGCTTGAGCGTGACCTCGCGGGAAAAGGGGGTAAGGACTACGACCGGGAGGTCGGGGTATACCTGGCCGATAGACTCAGCAAGCTCCAGGCTGCCGATGTCGCCGATGTTGACCATCGTGATCACCAGGTCGAAACGGCGCTCGCGCAGCATCGCGAACGCCTCGTCGCCCCGCGCGACCTGGGTGAACTTCGGAGGATAACGCAGGTTCAGCGCAACGTACTCCTGGAAGATCTGCTCGTCTACCCGACCGTCCTCTTCAAGCATGAACTTGTCGTACTTGCTGCAGACCAGCAGGATCTCTTGGATGCGCCGCTGCATCAGCTGCTTGAACGGCACCTCCTCAAAATAGTACGGCTCCTGAGGAACCCGCCGACGTGTAGTACTCATATCGTCATGATATCCGAGCAGACGCCGGTTAGCAAAGCGGGTAGCACAAGAAACTGGCGCGAAGCTTATCGCCGGGGTACAACCGCCCCGGTGGCACTCCATCAGAATGTCTTTTCAGAATGTCCTTGACAAATCCGCAAACCGGGCTGAGAATTCAACTGTTCTATTATACTGACGGAAGTTCAAATAATAAACCTATCAACACGGGCTGCGACAGGTAGGGGGCTCCCTGCGTGCCGCATAGTGAGGCCAGCTCACGCCTAGGACAAGGAGTAGTAGCGATGTACAAGCTCGATCAGTTCATGAACGACTTGGAGCAACGGCATCCGGCTCAGCCGGAGTTCATTCAGGCGGTGCACGAAGTTGTGGAGTCAATCATCGACGTAGTGAACCGCAATCCGCGCTATCTGCACGCGCGCATTCTCGACCGCATCACCGAGCCGGACCGGGTCGTTATCTTCAAGGTGGAATGGGAGAACGACGACGGCCAGGTGGAAGTCAACCGCGCCTATCGGGTGCAGTACAACAATGCCTTAGGCCCCTACAAGGGCGGTATCCGCTTCCACCCGAGTGTTACGCTCGGCGGACTGAAGTTTCTCGGCTTCGAGCAGATCTTCAAGAACAGCCTCACCTCGCTGCCGATGGGCGGAGGCAAGGGCGGGGCCGACTTCAACCCCAAGGGCAAGAGCGAGAACGAGATTCAGCGCTTCTGTCGTTCGTTCATGACCGAGCTTCACAAGTACATTGGGCCGCATACCGACGTTCCCGCCGGCGATATCGGTGTCGGCGCGCGCGAGATCGGCTTCATGTATGGCCAGTATCGGCGGCTCCTGGACGAGAACACCGGCGTGCTGACCGGCAAGGGCCGCAACTGGGGCGGCTCGCTGGCTCGGCCGGAGGCCACCGGCTTCGGCGCGGTCTACTTCGCCGACGAGATGCTGAAAGCCGCGGGCGACGGGCTCGAAGGCAAGACGATCGCACTCTCGGGGTTCGGTAACGTCTCCTGGGGCGCAGCGATGAAAGCCACCCAGCTTGGCGCCAAGGTCGTGACCCTCTCCGGCCCGGACGGGTACATCTACGACAGAGACGGCATCAATACCGAGGAGAAGTTCCAGTACATGGTCGAGCTGCGAGCTTCCAACAACGACGTGATCGCGCCTTATGCCGAGAAGTTCGGCGCTGAGTTCTTCCCCGGCAAGCGCCCCTGGGAGGTCAATGTGGATATCGCGATCCCCTCGGCCATTCAGAACGAGCTCGACGGCAACGACGCCAAGCAGCTCATCGCCAACGGAACCCGCTACGTGATCGAGGCCTCCAACATGGGCTGTACTCCCGAAGCGGTAACGGCATTCCGCGAGGCGGGTGTTCTCTTCGCCCCCGGGAAGGCGGCCAACGCCGGCGGGGTGGCGGTCTCGGGCCTCGAGATGTCTCAGAACGCGATGATGCTGTCGTGGACCTTCGAGGAAGTGGAGGCCAAGCTGCGCGAGATTATGCACCGCATCCACGCCAACTGCCACCGCGAAGGCAAGCAGCCCGACGGGTTCGTGAACTATGCGCGCGGGGCGAACATCGCCGGGTTCCGCAAAGTTGCGGATGCGATGATCGAACAAGGGTACTGATCGGCACCGCTCCACTACGCCGGCCCGGCGGCGGCCGACAGGCTTCGGCGCGCCGGTCCGGGGCTGCCGGGGGTGTCCCGGCAGCCCCCGGTTGCAGCGCGCGTTAGGCGATTTCCTCCATGGCGGCGAAGATCTCGCTGTAGAGCTCTTCGATATGCTCCAGGTCGACGCCGGAAAACGCGACGCGCAGGTAGCGGTCTTCAATTGAGATCGTTCCGATGCCGCGCTCGTGCAGGAGCTTACGTCGCAGGTTTTCGGCTCCGCCGCTGTCGAGCTCGAACGCCATGAAATAGCCGGAGTTGAACGGCAGCGCCCTGATCCCCTGCGGGAGGCTGCGTTCCGCAAGGATGCGTCGGACCGCTCGGTAGCGCTCGCGCAGCAGCTCGAACGCGGCCTGCTTCTCCTCCTCGTATCCGGGAGTCTCGAGCGCCTTGCGCAGCAGACTCTGGGCCGGGCGGCTGGAGTTAGATACCGCCGCTCTCACCGCGCCGCCGAGCTTCTTCTCGATTGCCTGATACTGAGCCGCGTTCGCTCCGCCGCAGCCGACGGTGACGAAGCCGATGCGGAAACCCCAGACGAAATCTTCCTTCGTGGGCCCGTCCACCTTGAGAGCTAGGAGATTGGGATGGGCGTTGGCGAGCTCGCCGAACAGCGACTGGGTATAGGTGCCCTCTTCGTAGAACAGCCCGAAATAGGCATCGTCACAGATCACCAGCAGTCGCACTCCTTCCTCGGCGAGTGCGGTCAGCCGGCGGCAGATCTCGGCCGCCTCCTGTTCGGTGGGGGAATATCCGGTAGGGTTGTTCGGGAAGTTCAACACCAGAGCAGCCTTGGGGTTGTTTTCGGTGCTGCGCCCGGTCGCCGCGGATTCGCGCAACGCCTGTTCCATCCCGTTCAGGTTGAAGCCGTCTCCCGAGAAGAACGGGAACCGCTTGAGCGCGGATTGCTTGCGCCCTTCGAAGATCAGCCGGTAGTTGCCCCAGAACATATCCGGCACGATAAGCTCATCGCCGACATCAAAGAACAGGTCTGAGATGATTGAGATGCCGGCGGTCAGACCGGGAACCACCAGCGGCAGGCTCGTGGTTTTCCCCTTCAGGCTCGGATTCTTGCGGAACATCTCGTCGCCCCAACGATTGCGCAGCCTGGAGTCACCGGGGGTCGGCGCGTAGGAAAACAGCTCGTCCGCCGTGAGACCGCTGAAGTGCGAGGCAATCTCTTCCAGATGAAGCGGCTCGCCGTTCTTGACTGCAAGCCCCACGGTGGCATCAAAGCGATGCGCGTGTTCCTTCGCCTCAGCTGCCTGGGTGATGATGCCTTTGGGGTAGTAAAAGCGCCGGCCGTACGGGGAGAGTAGCTCATGCATGACGCTTCCGGACAGGGTTTCATTCAGTTCTCTTGCCAGGGGATTCATATTAGGCTCCTTTACGAGTAAACAGTTGCTGGGGATACTCCACAAACTTTTCGCAGCCGGTCTCGGTGATGAGTACCGGTTCGCTACATTCGAAACCGTAGCGCTCCAGCCAGATGCCCGGCATGAAGTGAAGCGTCATGCCCGGCTCCAGCACGGTGGTATCGCCGGGGCGGAGGCTGATCGTGCGCTCACCCCAGTCGGGAACATAGCTCAGCCCAAACGAATAGCCCACACGCGAGGGCTTCTCCACCCCGCTGCCGCGCAGCGTCTCGCGCCAGGTCGCCTCGACGGCTTCGGCGGTGACGCCCGGTCGGATGAACTCGAGTGTACGCTGCAGGCCGGAGACGACGGTATCGGCGATGCGCTTCAGATCTTCCGGCGGATCGCCGAGATAGACCGTGCGCGAAAGCGGCATGTGATAGCGCTTGCGTACGCCGCAGAGCTCAAGCAGCACCACGTCGTTCGGCTGATAGCGGCGGTCAGGGTCGAAGGTGAGGTGCGCGGTAGAGGTCCGCTCGGCGCTCGGCATGATCGGAAAGATCGCCGGTGACTCCCCGCCGAACTGCTCGGTGCCGGCGATCTGCGCGGCCACCACCTCCGCACAGGCGTCTTTTTCGGCTACACCGATCTCGATGGAGTCTGTCGCCGTCTGCATGACCCGTTCGCAGATGCGCGCCGCCTGGCGCATATAGGCGATCTCTATCGGGCTCTTTACCGTCTTGACCCAGTTCACCAGCGCGGTGACGTCGACGATGGAGGTGTCGGGGAGCTCGCGGCGAAGCACCTGCAGCATGCGCGCCGAGAAATAGAAGTTGTCCATCTCAACGCCGAGCGTTCGTCCGGCTACTCCAAGCTCATGCAGGAGCTTGGCCACATAGACCATGGTATGCGTCTGAGTGGACTGGACGTAGGTATCCGGATATCCGTAGATGCACTCGTTCGACATGAACACCGTCAGGCGGGCGCCGTTGGAATCCTGTTCGCGACCGAACCAGACCGGGTCCTCTTCGTCATTTATGACGATTACGCCCTGATGAACGTAGAACGACCAGCCGTCGTAGCCGGTGAGGTAGTTCATATTCGCCGGATCAACCGTCAGCAGCACCTCGATGTCGGCGGAAGCCATGCGCTCTTTCACAATGCGCAGTCTGCGCCGGTATTCGCTGGTTTCGAACACAGTGCTCTTGTGCATACACTCCTCGCTTGGAAACTTTGAGTATAAGGGGGCATCCAAGAGTTTGGCAATCTTTAGTACACTACGAGTATGAGCGAACAGAGCACTCAGGCTGCGGCGATCCGCCCGCTGACCCCGGAGATCGAGAAACGAATCGAGAAGAACCCGCTGCTACATATCGACACCTTCGTCATCCCCTCGCCCTATGTGCAGGACAGCGAGATTGAGAAGGACTACGAGCACAGCTATGTCTGGATCGAGGAGGGCGAGATACTCGGGTTCGTGCTGGTGTACTCCGACCGGGAGAAACGCCGCTTTCACATCTACAAGCTCGTTACCAGCCCGTTCGGGCGGGGGCGTGGGATCGGCACGCTGTTTATCGAGCATCTGGCGCGAAGCATCCCGTCCGACGCCATTCTGTACCTGTACGTCTGGGAGAAGCAGGCCGACACCCTGGAGTTCTTTCAGAGAAAGGGGTTTCGGGTGGGTGAGACTACGGTCTATCGGAACCTGATCTATTATCACCTCTCGGCGCCGGCTGCCGAGATCAGGGTTGAGTCCGAGTCCCCGGTCGCTTCGCGCAAGCTCTATACCGAGGAGATTGGGCGTACGCGCCACGACGCCAAGAAGACGATCAGGCTGCTCGCGCACATGGTCGAGATGCTCTCAATCGAGAACTGCGGCAAGATCATCGAGGACATCAACCGTGAGACCACCACCTTGATCAACATCCTCAACGCCTTCCGCGATACGGTCAGCAGCATTCACGCAGTAAACGTCAAGGAGCTCATCCTCGAGCGTATCCTGCCGTACATTGAGGCTTCCTCGGTGCCGAGCAGCGTGAAGCTCACGATCGACGCCGAGTCCACGAGCGTCCTCGGCTATTACGTGAACTTCGGTCGTGCACTGGTCAACATCGTCGCCAACTCGCTGGAGGCAATCGCCGAGGCCGGCCGCAAAGGCGTGATCGAGATCACCCTGCAGGATGAAGGCAGCGAGCTGGTGTTGCGCATTGCCGACAACGGCGTCGGGATCGAGCCGGCGTTGCTCGAGCTCAATAGCGAAAGCTATCCCGCGTTCGTCGGTAGCACGACTAAGGAGCGCCGCAAAGGCGAGGGGCTCGGGACGGTGCAGATCTATACCACGTTTGGGGTCGAGAACATTAGCGTAGAGAGCGCGGTCGGTGAAGGGACGGTCTGGACGATCCGGCTGCAGAAGGCCGGTGATCTGGTCGACCGCTGGTTCCTGAAGCTGGAGCAGCGGTTCCATGAGCTGAAGACCCTCGGCGACGGTTCGCGCGCTCTGGTTGGCACCAGCCGCACTGCGGTCATCGCCTACATCTGGCAGCTGCGGAAGTTTCAACTCTACCTGTTCGACGTCATCCTGCAGTTCGGGAAGTATCACAATGTGCGCAGCATCTACCGGTCGGTGCTCGCGTTTCTGATGGGCCGCAAGTCACCGAGCGCGCTGGCGGCCGAGATAGACGCGCTGCGTTCCGACCGCCCACAGCTGAAGAGCAGGCTGATTGAAACCGCCGAAGAGATCAAGATGCGCTTCAAAGAGCTACGCCGCACCGTCGATTTGCGGCAGTATCGGGGCGCGTTGTTCAAGAGCTACGGTCAGGCGCTCGAAAACGTGATCATCTTCACGCTGGACCCCGAGTCGGGACGGTTTTTCGCCACCGATCGGAAGCTCGCCGAGCACCTCGACTTCGTGCCGTATCTCAGGAAAACGCGCGACGAACTGCTTCGCGGAGAGTTCATCGGCGACGTCAACGACCGCAGCCGCCCGATCATACTCGGTGTGTGGAGCGTGGAATCAGATGCCGATCTATACGCCAAGCTGTGCCTCCTGCGCGAGGGCGCGCGAAAGCTGCTTGAGATCGGCGTGTACGGCGACAAGCGGCTGGCGTTTTACCAGACAACGCACGTTCGGCACGGGCGAGATATCGACAGCGACGTCGCGACTATGCTCGAGCAGTTCGCGGCGGCAACAGACGACGAGCTGTGGGGATACACCGCCGAAGCGTCAGACGAGCTGCAGGGTTTCGTTACCGCTATTGATTGACCAATCGGGGTTCTCGGTTTATCGTGGCAAGCGCTTTCTGGTCGTAGCCCAAGGAGAACTCTATGAAAACTATAGTGGCCAAGTTCGGCGGCAGCTCGGTTGCCGACGCCGCGCAGATTCGCAAAGTGGCGGAGATTCTCCGCGCCGACCCGCAGCGGAGCATTGTGGTGCTCTCGGCGCCGGGTAAACGCAGCAAGGCCGACGAGAAGATCACCGATATGCTGATTGGGTGCCACGCCCGAGCTGCCGCCGGCGAGGATATCGCACCGGTCTTCGCCAATGTGCGCACACGCTACCTGGAGATCGCCCGCGATCTCGGCGTCGCCGCGGATGTCGGCAAGGTGCTCGATGAGGTGGAGCAGACGATCCGCGAGGGGGGAAGCAAAGACTATGTGGTGTCGCGCGGCGAATACATCGGCGCGCAGCTGGTGGCGGCCTATATGGAGGCGGAGTTCGTGGACGCGGCTGAGCTGGTCGTCTTTCGCGACGCTGCTACGGTTGATACCGAGAAGACCTATCGGCAGGCGGCAGCGCTGCTTAAAGATAAGGGCAATCTGCAGATTGTCCCCGGCTTCTATGGGGCCTACAGTGACGGGCAGGTTCAGCTGTTCTCGCGTGGAGGCTCTGATATAACCGGCGCGCTCGTGGCGCGCGGCATCGGCGCGGATCTCTATGAGAACTGGACCGATGTCTCCGGCCTGCTCATGACCGATCCGCGCATCGTCGAGGGACCGGAGCCGATCAGCGAGATCAGCTACCGCGAATTGCGCGAGCTCGCCTACCTCGGGGCCGCGGTGTTTCATGAGGAGGCCATCTTCCCCTGTTCGGAAGTCGGCCTGCCGATCGTGATTCGCAACACAAACGAGCCCGAGCATCCGGGTACCCGGATCGTATCGGAGGTCAGTACCGACCGGGGCGAGATCACCGGCATCGCCGGTCGCGAGGATTATCGCCTTGCCCGCATCGAGAAGGTGCTGCTGAACAAGGACCGCTCGTTTCTGGCGCGACTCGAGCGTATTCTCGAGCGCTACGGCGTCGATGTGTATCAGTCGGCCTCCGGCAGCGACTCAATGGCGTTCGTCACGTCGGCGGCGCAGCTTGACCCGGTAGCCGACCACGTGGCGGGCGATATTCGCCGGGAGCTGAGCCCGGACTCGGTAGAGCTGGATACCGAGGTTGCAGTCGTCGGGATTGTGGGAGACGGAATTGCCGAGCGCGTCGGCTTAGGGGCAAAGGTTCTGGGGGCTCTCGGCGGTGCCGGTATCAACGTGCTGTTCATGGTGCAGGGGTACTCGCCCTACAGCGCGATCTTCGTGGTACCGCAGAGGCAGTACGGCGAAGCGGTGCGCGCGATCTACGGCATGTACCGATAGCCGTACCGCCGGCAGGCTGTAGTCGGGCCGGTGGTCGCGATGACCGCCGCGGTGAACGGCTGGTTCCCGGGTAAGGCCCCGGCAAGGGAGGAGGATGTGCATGTACATTGTGAACGAGCGTGTGCTGAAGGAATGCCTGGTGCTTGACGGCGACGCGGTCGCGCAGGTAGAGAATGCCTTCGGCGAGCTGCAGCGCGGCAATGCGACCGTCCCGCCGATTCTGATGGTCCCGGTGCCGGAGCAGCACGGGGAGGTGGATGTGAAGACCGCGTATATCCCCGGGCTCGAGTACTTTGCGATCAAGGTCGCTTCCGGGTTCTTCAACAACAGGCAGCTCGGCCTGCCGAGTGCAAGCGGTCTGATGCTGTTGATCAGCACACAGACTGGATTCCCGGAGGCGGTGTTGCTGGACAACGGCTATCTTACGCAGGTTCGAACCGGGGCTGCAGGCGCGGTCGCCGCGCGGTACCTCGCCCCGGAACGAACCGAGACGGTGGGAATCATCGGCTCAGGCACTCAGGCGCGGTTTCAGCTGCGGGCTTTGAGCCTGGTGCGCAAGCCCGACCGGGTGGTGGTGTACAGCGCGCATGACGAAGCCGGACTGCCCGCGTACGTTGAGGAGATGCAGAGGGAGCTCGGCGTGACGGTCGAGGTGGTTGATACGGCGGAGCGGGTGGTACGCTCAAGCAGCGTCGTGGTGAGTACCACGCCGGCGCGCGAGCCGGTCATCAAGGCCGAATGGCTGCACCCGGGCCTGCACATCACCGCGATGGGCTCGGATACCGAAGAGAAGCAGGAGCTCGAAGCCGAGTGTCTGGCGAAGGCCGACCTGGTGGTGAGCGACCTCAAGACGCAGGGGTTTCGGTTGGGCGAGCTACGCTCGGCTAAGGCTGCCGGGGTGCTCGACGAGGGCTCGCCGATCGTGCAGCTTGGGGAGCTGGTGCTCGGCGAACACCCGGGGCGCAGCTCGCAGGAGCAGATCACGATCTGCGATCTCACCGGGGTGGGCGTACAGGACACCGCAATCGCGCTCGAAGCCTACCGCCGCGTTGTCGCGCGCGGCACCGCGATCCAGATCGCCGAGTAGCGCTCGATGACCGCCGCCGAAGTGTTTACCGTCTTCGTGACGGTCCTGATTCTCGTGGATCCGTTCGGACTGGTTCCGATGTATCTCTCCCTGGCCGGGGAGCTTTCTCCGGCCCGCCAACGGCGTACAATCGTGAAAGCCGTCCTGACCGCGTTGTTCTCGTTAACTGCATTCATTCTGATCGGACGTCAGACGCTGGCGGTACTCGGCATCAGCCCCGGGTCATTCTTCATCGCCGGGGGGATCATCTTCTTCGTGATCTCGCTCGACATGATCCTCGGCCACCCTCAGCGTACCAAGACCTCGAAGCACGACCCGGAGCTCCAGGACATAGCGGTCTTTCCGCTCGGCGTTCCGATCCTCGCCGGGCCCGGCACCTTCACTACGATAGTCCTTCACATCAGCGAGGCCGAAAACCAGTTCCTGATGGGCTCGGTGCTGTTCGTCTCGGTGGTATTGGCCCTCGCAATCGCGGTGGTGACGATGCTCACAGCGGAGTTGATCCTGCGCGTTTTGCACAGAACCGGTGTACAGGTCATTCAGCGCCTCATGGGTATGATTCTCTGCGGGCTCGCGGTGCAGTTCGTCTACGAGGGGCTCCAGAAGCTCGATATTCTGTAATTCCCCCCCATTCACGGTCCACTACAGCCGTACCGGCTTAACCATCTTAACCGGCTATACCGGCGGCTACTCGAAATCTGTCGGCCGGCCCCGGGCGGACGGCTCGGCTATCACCGCTTGCGCTCGTGCCCTCACCGCGCGGCGGCGCCGGTCGGCGCCGAGGGGGCGGCGGGGCGGAATTTCCTTGACAGATGCAGTGAGCCCGGGCACAATAACATATGTTTCACGATGAAAACGGGAGTTCAAATAATAGAACAAAATCCTACACGCTGGCGGCGACCGTCAAGAAAGCGTTCGCGATTCTCGAGTTCATCGCGGAACACCAGCCGGTGCGCGCGGCGGCGATTGCGCGCAATCTGGATCTGACGCGCGGCAACGTGCACCGCCTCCTCGCTACGCTCGAGACGCTCGGTTACATCGAACAGACTTCCGAGGCGGCCTATCGGCTGACGTTTCGCGTGTTTACCCTCGGTAACAGTATCCCCGAAACGCGCAATCTCAGCGAGACCGCCCATCCGCTGATGCAGGAGCTGTCACAGAAGTCTCAGGAGAATGTCTACCTCGTACAGCGTTACGACTACAACGCGATCTGCGTTGACGAGGTGGACTGTCCCAATCCGCTGACACTACACCGCGACCTCTCGCGCACCTACCCCTTGTACTGCAGCGCATCCGGTAAGATCTACCTCGCCGCGATGCCGGACAAGGAGTTTGAAACCTATCTCAGTCAGGTTACGTTGTTCCCGCGCGCAGAGCGCACCATCGTAAATCCCGAAGCACTGCACCGCGAGCGCCGGCGAGTGATGGAGCAAGGCTACGCGCTCGAGCTGAAGGAGTTCAGCGACGACCTCACCAGCGTCGCCGCTCCAATCCGGAATCACACGCGTTCGGTCATCGCTACTGTCAGCATTTCCGGGCCTGCCATGAGGCTCACCGATGAGGTCGTCCACGGGCTGATCCCCGAGGTTGTCGCCACTGCTCACGAGATCTCCAAAACGATGGGCTTTCCGAGCTCTAAAACACCAGCAAAGGGAGAAGATAGAAGATGATTGACGAAAAGAAGCTTGCTGAACTGTCGTTTCCGGTAGCGCCCGACATCAAGGTGACTCCGCCGGGGCCGAAGTCTCAGGAGATTCTGAGCTACCAGGATCGCAATGAAGGCTCGGCGGTGTCGTATGCCCGCGGTATGCCGATGGCGTTGAAGCGGGGGCGCGGCGCCACGATCGAGGATGCCGACGGCAACATCTATATAGATATGTTCGGCGGCGCCGGCGTGATGGCGGTCGGCCACGGACACCCCGATGTGCTCGAGGCGGCCCGGAAGGAGATCGAGAACGTCACCCACGCGCTCGACATTCCCACTCAGTCGCGCGCCGATCTGGTGAAACTGCTCAAGGAGCTGCTGCCGAGCGAGTTGACCCGCGTATTCTTCGGCGGGCCCACCGGCTCGGATGCGGTGGAGACCGCGTTGAAGCTCGCGAAATGGAACACCGGACGTCACGGTATCGTTGCGTTTGACGGAGCCTATCACGGGATGACCGGTGCAGCGCTGGCGCTGACAACCGATAGCAGCCACCGTGACGGTCTCGGCCCGCTGGTGCCGGGGGCGCAGTTCGTGCCGTACGATTATCGCTACCGGCACCCGTTCGGCTGCAAAGATGAGGACTCCGACCTGTACGCGGCCGACTATCTGGAGCGGGTTCTCTCGGATTCGCATTCGGGTATCTCCAAGCCCGCGGCAGTCATCATGGAGCCGGTGCAGGGTGAGGGCGGTTCGATCGTTCCCACGCCCCGCTTCCTGCAGCGCGTGCGCGAGATCACCGCACGGCATGAAGTGCTCCTGATCTGTGACGAGATTCAGAGCGGTCTCGGCCGCACCGGAAAGATGTTTGCGTTCGAGCATGCCGGCATCGTCCCGGATATCGTAACGATGAGCAAGGCGCTCGGCGGCGTCGGCTTCCCGATCTCGGCGATCGCTTACAAGGAAGAGCTGAACACCTGGCCGCCGGGGAAGACCATCGGCACGTTTCGCGGGAACATGATCGCGTTTGCGGCCGGGCACGCGGCGCTCACCTTCATGCGCGACAACGAGATCCCGCAGCGGGCAGCCAATCTCGGGGAGAAGATACTGGCCGAGCTGAAGCGGCTTGAAGCCGAGAGCAGCATTATCGGTGAGGCGCGCGGGATCGGTCTGATGATGGGCCTCGAGATCGTGCGTGACAAGAAAACCAAAGAACCGGCCGGTGACCTGGCCAAGAAGGTGCGCAAGTATCTGCACCAGCGTGGAGTGATGATCGAGGTCGGCGGCCACCACGGCAACGTGGCGCGCCTGCTTCCGCCGCTTGTCATCACCGAAGAGTTGGCGATGAAGGCGGTTGAGATCGTACGCGGGGTGATCAAGGACATCGAAAAGGAGGTCGATTGATGCCAGCTAAGAACTACACCGTGGCGGTGGTCGGTGCGCTCGGTATGGTCGGGACCGAGATGCTCGCGACGCTCGAACGCCGTGACTTTCCAATCGGCGAGCTCAGACCGCTCGACATTCCTGAAGCCGAAGGACGCACGATAGCGTTTAAGGGTAAGGAGTATACCGTCCTGGCGGCGCGCGAAGAGAACTTCAAGGGTGTCGATATCGCGCTGTTCTCAGCCGGTGGTGACGCAAGTCTGGAGCTTGCGCCCACGGCCGCACGGCAGGGAGCGGTCGTCGTCGACAACTCGTCGGCCTGGCGGATGGATCCGGAGAAACCACTGGTGGTCCCCGAGGTCAACGCGCACGATCTGAAGTGGCATAAGGGGATTATCGCGAACCCCAACTGCTCGACGATACAGATGGTGGTGGCGCTGAAACCGCTCCATGACGCGGCGCGGATCAAGCGCGTTGTGGTCTCAACCTATCAAGCGACCTCCGGAGCCGGCAAAAAGGGCAATGACGCGCTGAGTGACGAGGCGCGAGCGTATCTCGAGACCGGACAGGTTCAGGACTCGAAGGGCTTTCAGTACCAGATCGCGTTCAACTGTATTCCGCATATCGATGTGTTTGAGGAGCACGGCTACACCAAAGAGGAATACAAGATGGTCAACGAGACCAAGAAGATCATGAACGACGACAGCATCAAGGTCACCGCCACCTGTGTGCGGGTGCCGGTGTGGTACGGCCATTCGGAGTCGGTCAATATCGAGACCGAGAAGAAGCTGACCGCGGCCGACGCTCGGAAGCTGCTCGCCAAGGCTCCGAACATCGTTGTGATCGACGAGCCCGCACGGAACGAGTATCCGATGCCGTTGTTTTCGAACGACCGTGACGAAACCATGGTGGGGCGCATCCGTGAAGACCTTACGATCGACAACGGCCTGAACCTGTGGGTTGTTTCCAACAATATTCGCAAAGGCGCGGCATTGAACGCCGTGCAGGTGGCTGAAGCGCTGGTCAGCATGGACCTCGTGCGCGTACCGTAACACCGCTACTTCCGGGGGCCGCTCTGCGGCCCCAGTCGTCTGCTGCTCTGCATGGAAGGGAGTTCAGAATGACCGCAACCAGCACCCTCGTCGACCGGATCAGAGACCGCATCAGAGAGCTCGAGCCGCAGATGATCGCGCAGCGTCGCGACTTTCACATGTATCCGGAGCTCGGCTTCCAGGAGGAGCGCACCGCGGGGATTGTGGAACAGCACCTACGGAGCCTCGAGGGGACGACTGTCCGGCGCTGTGCCGGGACCGGCGTCGTCGGCGTGATCAACCCCGAGAAGCCCGGCCCGACCGTGCTGCTGCGCGCCGATATGGACGCGTTGCCGGTGCAGGAGGAGAACGAGCTCGAGTATCGCTCGCGCCACGACGGGGTGATGCACGCCTGCGCGCACGATGCGCATACGGCGATGTTGATGACCGCCGCGACCATCCTCCACGAGCTGCGCGACGAGATCCCGGGCAAGGTCAAGCTGGTGTTTCAACCGAACGAGGAGGTGGGGGGTGCCGAAGATATGGTCGCCGACGGCGTGCTGGACGACCCGGCAGCGGACGCTGCGTTCGCGATCCATCTTTGGACTCCGCTGCCGAGCGGGGTGATCGGGATCAAGGCCGGCGGGGTGATGGCGAGTATGGACGTGTTCAGGATCACCGTTACCGGACTGGGCGGACATACCGGCTATCCTCAGGCTGCGATCGACCCTATCATAACCGCGGCCGAGATCATCCAGAGCGCTCAGACGATTCAGACGCGCGAGATCGATCTGATGAAGCCGACCGCGATCATGTTCGCAAAGATACAGGGCGGCACCAAGAGCAACATCATTCCAGGAAGCGTGGAGCTCGAGGGCTCGATGCGCTACCTGTACGACGGTGGGCCGGGGAGCCCGGAAAACCCGGGTCAACGGTTGGAGCGCATTGTGCGCGGGCTGTGCGAGGCGCATCGCAACCAGTTTGAGCTTCAGATCGAGCGCGAGAACACGGCGGTCATCAATGACGCCGGAATGGCCCAGGTAGCGCACTGGGCGGCGGTCGGAACCTTGGGGGACGCTACAAACATCCTGGAACACGCGAGCATGGCGGGCGAGGACTTTTCGGCGTTCGCGTCGCGGGTGCCGAGCTGCTTCTATTTCGTCGGCACCGGCAATCCCGAGAAGCGCTCGGACTATCCCCACCACAACTCACGCTTTAATATCGATGAAGACACCATGCGCATCGGCGTGGAGATGCATCTACGCACGGTGTTCGAGTACTTTCAGTATCGCAAGCGACAATAAGGAGTGACAGGATGCCGGCATTTGAACTCAGCGAGTATCAACAGCGAATCGCGAACACCAAAGAGCGCATGCACCAGCAGGGAATCGATCTGCTGTTCGTATCACAGCCAGCAAATATGAACTATCTCACCGGCTATGACGCCTGGAGCTTCTACGTGCACCAGTGTGTTCTGGTCTCGCTCGACGCCAAGGAGCCGGTGTGGATCGGACGCGGCATGGACGGAAACGGTGCTCGGCTGACGACGTTTCTTGCCGAGGAGAACATCCACGAATGGCCTGACCAGTATGTTCATTCGGCCGAGCATCACCCGGTGGAGACGATGGTAGAGGTTATCAAAGCGCGCGGCTGGGATCGCAAGCGGATCGGGGTCGAGATGGATCAGTTCTACTTCACCCACCGCGTGTATCGTGAGCTCGAGCGAGGGCTTCCGCATGCGCAGTTCGTGGATGCCGATACGCTCGTCAACCGCGTGCGGTTGGTCAAGAGTGAACAGGAGATCGAGTTCATGCGGCGCGCCGGCAAGATCGCGCGGCGAGTGATGGATGCGGCGGTCGAAAGCATTGCGGTCGGTGCACGCGAATGTGACGCCGCGGCGGCGATCGCGTACGCCGAGTACAGCGGCACCGAGGAGTACGGCGGAGATTACCCGGCGATCGTGCCGTTGATGATGGCAGGTGAAGCTACCAAGACGCCGCACCTCACCTGGAGCGACAAACGCTACCAACCGGACGAGGCGGTACTCCTTGAGCTGGCGGGCGTCTACAAGCGTTACCACTGTCCGATCGCGCGTACGATGTTTCTTGGAAGCGATCCGCCGCAGATCATGCGCGACACCGCGAAGGTGGTGATCGAGGGGCTGCAGGAGACGCTTGCGTTTATCCGCCCCGGTGTCACCGCCGAACAGCTGGAGGAATGCTGGCGCAAAGCCATCGCCCATTCGACGATCGTCAAAGAGTCGCGGCTCGGCTATTCGATCGGGGTCAACTACCCGCCTGACTGGGGCGAGCAGACGGTCAGCCTGCGCCCGGGAGATACAACCGAGCTCACACCGAACATGACGCTCCATCTAATTCCCGGCATCTGGTATGACGATGTGGGGTTTGAGATCGATGCGTCGGTGAGAGTGACCGAGGACGGGATCGAGCATCTGTTCGAGTATCCTCTTGATATCATCATGAAATGAGGGTTTGCGAGGCGGCGAGATGAACCAGCCGAGTCTTCAGGATGTCTTCAGGGCCCGCGGTCGAATCGCGGGGATCGCGGTGCGGACACCTTTTATTGAGTCTCCGCGGTTGTCGCGCACGCTCGGTAGCCGGGTATTCGTTAAGCTGGAATCGCTACAACGCACCGGCGCGTTCAAGGTCCGCGGCGCGGCCAACCGCATCCTCAGCTTTACACCGGAGCAGCAACAGGCCGGGGTGATCACGTTCTCCACCGGCAACCACGGCAAAGCGGTCGCGTACGTTGCCGGGCGGCTCGGCTTGCCGGCGGTTGTCTGTATCTCCGAGCATGTGCCCGCCTACCGTGCCGAACGGATCCGCGAGCTTGGCGCCGAGGTGGTGGTGAAGGGGCACTCGCAGGATGAGGCCGAGCGCGAATACCATCGACTCATCAACGAATGCAACCTGCAGCCGGTGGTGCCGTTCGACGACCCATACGTCATCGCCGGACAGGCAACGATTGGGCTTGAGATGCTCGAGGATGAGCCCGATCTAGACACCGTTTTGGTGCAGCTCTCCGGCGGAGGGCTCGGTGCGGGGGTCGGCCTGGCGCTCAAGGAGATCAATCCCGGGCTGCGCCTGATCGGCGTTTCGATTGAGCGCTCGCCCGCGCTCCTGAAGAGCCTCCAAGCCGGCCGGCCGGTGGATGTCGAGGAACGTGACACCGTCGCCGACTCGTTGCTCGGCGGCATCGGCATGGATAACCGCTACACGCTGCAGATGGTCGACCGCTATTTCGACGAGCACATCGTCGTGGAGGAGTCCGAGATTGAGCTTGGCATGAGCTACATGCTCAGTGAGCACAGCCTTGTAGTGGAAGGCGCCGGAACCGCTGCAATCGGCGCGTTGCTGCAACACGAGATTACGAATCTTGGTAACAAGGTAGGCGTTATCGCCTCCGGAAGCGCGGTGGATCTTGCGCAGTACCTGGAAACGATGTCACGCCTGCTGCGTTAACAACTGCTGCGTTAACAACGCAAGAGAGGTATGACCTGATGCATAGGACCGAGGAGTACTATCGCGAGCGCGTGAGTCAGCTGGTTGGTGACCGCACCGGCCGCGTGTTTCGCAATCCGAGTCGCTCGTGTCTCATACAGGATGCGGTTGAACGCTGGATGGCGATCCGCCTCGCCGAGGGGACGTTGGTAACCTGGACGCCGCGAGATTCCACCGGTCGCAGTCCGCGGGATACCTATATCGTGCGGCACCCGGAGAGCGAGTCCAAGATCGATTGGAGCGCGCCCAACTCCATTCCGATGGACGTCGAGACCTTCGATATGCTGTTTGAGGATGCGATCTACACCCTGCGGAAGAAGGATCGGCTGTACGAGCTGCCCCGGGTAATCGG
>PUPD01000175.1 GCA_003552985.1 Spirochaetaceae bacterium | reverse complement strand
GGCTGATATCGAAAAACTGTTTCGATGATCTCGACGCGCCGGTAGAGTTGGTGAGCTCGGAAGATGTGCCGATGCCCTATAACCACAACCTCGAGCTTGCGGTGCAGCCTTCGAGTGAGAAAATCGTTGACGCTGTCAAGCGCGTGGCTTACATGAAATGAGGAACTGGACGGAACAATGGCTGAAAAAGTGCTAATGACCGCGCTCTCGCCCACGATGGACGAGGGCACGATTGTGTCTTGGAGCAAGAGCGAGGGCGATACCGTTGCCGCCGGCGATGTGCTCTGCGAGGTGGAGACCGACAAAGCGAGCATGGAGTACGAGAGTACACAGGAAGGCACGCTGCTGAAGATTGTACGCGGAGCAGGCGAAACCGCGAATGTCGGGGAAGTGATCGCGATTATCGGCGAAAGCGGGGAAGACATCAGCGAGCTTGTCGCCGAGGCGGAACGCTCCGGGGTAGGAGCAGCTCCGGCGAAAGAAGGAGCCTCACCGGAGGGGGCTCCGGCTTCGTCGGCGGGTGCACCGCCGGACGCGGCTGAAGCCGATACCCAGGTGCCCGCGGCAGGGCAGGTGAGCGCCGGGGAGCAGGTGAGCGCCGCGGCGGCTTCGGGGGCGGCCCCGCCGGTAACCGACGGGAAACGAGTCAAGGCATCGCCGCTCGCGCGCAAGCTGGCCGAGCAGCGCGGGATAGACCTGCGTCAGGTCTCAGGCAGCGGGCCCGGCGGACGCATTGTCAAGGACGATCTTGAAGGCTTCACGCCGGCCGCAGCTGGGGCCGGAACAGCGCCGGCCGGGCCCGCTGCCGGCTTCAGCGCGGCGCCGGTTTCCGGCCGTGACGAAACGGTACCGGTGTCACGCAGACGCGCAGTGATCGCCAAGCGGCTTGCGGAGTCCAAGTTTTCGGCGCCGCATTTCTATCTGTCGCTGTCGGTTGATATGGACGCGGTGACCACCGCGCGCGAGGCGCTCAACCGTGAGCTGCCTCAGAAAGCCGGACTGAACGCGTTCCTGATCAAGTTTGCAGCTGAAGCGCTCAGGCGTCACCCGGGGGTGAACGCCACCTGGCAGGGAGAGAGCATTCTGCAGCACGGGAGCATCGATATCGGGCTGGCCGTGGACGCGGGCGCGGGTCTGATTACGCCGGTGGTGCGGAACTGTGCAAACAAGGGAGTTGCGCAGATCGACGCCGAGCTCAAAGAGCTCGTCGAGAAGGCGCGCAACGATGCATTACAGCCGGAAGAGTACACCGGCGCGACCTTCACGATCAGTAACCTCGGGGCGTTCGGAATCGAGGAGTTTACCGCCATCATCAACCCGCCGGGCTCGGCGATCCTGGCGGTCGGGAAGACGCAGAAGACCGTAGTGGTCGACGATGACGAAGAGCTCGTGGTGCGGCCGATTGTAAAGCTGACGCTCTCATGCGACCATCGGGTTATCGACGGTGCAGCCGGCGCGCGCTTCCTCAACGATCTCAAAGCGTTGATGGAGCAACCCTATCGCGCGCTGTTCTAGTGTAGCCAGTTTCCAGATTTGCTGTGCTGAAAGGAGTAACCGTAAATGGCTGAACACGAGTACGATCTGGTAGTTGTCGGGGCCGGGCCGGGAGGCTACGTCGGCGCGATTCGCGCGTCACAGCTCGGCTTGAAAACGGCGATCGTAGAGAAGGACAAACCGGGCGGAGTCTGTCTCAATGTGGGTTGTATTCCGTCAAAAGCGCTGATTCACCAGGCTGAGGTGTTCGCACACGGTGAGGAGCTTCAAAAGCTCGGCGTCAAGCTCGACTACAGTGGATTCGACTACAAGAACGTGTACAAAAAGTCGCGCGTCGCGGCCGAGAAGCTTTCGAAAGGCGTGCAGTTCCTGCTCAAGAAGAACAATGTCGAGTACATCACCGGCAATGCACGCGTAACCGGCCGCAACGAGGTGACGGTGGACGAGGAGAGGAAGCTCTCGGGCCGTAACATCTTACTCGCCACCGGCTCACAGTCGCGGGAGCTCCCCGGGTTCGAGTTTGACGAAGAGCGCGTGCTGTCCTCAACGGGTATCCTCATGATGACCGAGCTGCCGAAGCGACTGCTGATTCTCGGCGCCGGCGCAATTGGGATGGAGTTCGCCCATGTGATGAGCACCTTCGGCGTCGAGGTTACGGTCATAGAGATGCTCGAGCGGGTGCTGCCGATCGAGGACGCCGAAGCGGTGGAGGTCATAGCGAAGGCGTTTAAGAGCCGCGGTATCAAGATGCTCACCGGAGCAAAGGCCACGGCGCTGCAAAGGACCGACGACGAGCTGAAGCTGTCGGTCGACCACGCCGGCAAGACCGAGACTCTCGTGTGCGACAAGTTACTCGTGGCGGTCGGCCGGGCCCCGAGCGGCGGAGGCCTCGGCCTCGAGGAGCTCGGCGTGGAGGTCGAAAACGGCTTCATCACGACCGGCGACTACTACCAAACCGCGGTGCGCAACATCTACGCGGTCGGAGACGTGATACAGACGCCGTTGCTCGCGCACTGGGCGATGAAGGAGGCTGAGATAGCTGTGGAGCATATGGCCGGGCACGCGGTGGAGCCGCGCCTTCCGGATGATCTCGGCCCGTCGGCGGTCTATACCGTCCCGGAGATCGGCAGCTTCGGCCCTACTGAGGAGCAGGCGAAGGAGCGCGGACTCGCATTCGAGAAGGCGGTGTTCCCATACCGCGGGGCCGGGAAATCGGTGGCGGCGGAGCAATCCGAAGGACTCGTCAAGCTGTTGTACGAGCCCAAGACGCACGAGCTGCTGGCTGCGCACGTGGTCGGAGCGAACGCGACCGAGCTCATCCATGAGCTGCTGCTCGCGAAGAAGGGTGAGTTGCTTCCCCAGGATATCGCGACGATGGTGCACGCTCACCCGACATTGTCCGAGGCGGTGATGGAGGCGGCGCGCACAGCCGAAGGGTGGCCGATCCACGCCTGATGCTCGCGAGACGCCCCCCGCGCTCGAGGTTCGGCGTTCAGTTTCGGTGCACCGTTGCGGTGCGCCGCTCCTCGCAAGGCGGGTGTATTTCGCAGGCTTCTACTAGCGGCTGAAATCTGCTATCGTTGAGGTGCCGTGAATCATCAAAAGGTAAACACCGCCCTGCTTTTGACCATCGCGATTGTCGCGGTCGGATCGGTGCTCGCAATCACCGGAACCATCGTGATCCCGTTCGTGATCGCGGTGATGCTCTATTTTCTCGTTGCTCCGGTGGTACAGGTGCTGGCCCGGTTGCATGTTCCCCGGGGGCTTTCAATTCTGGCTGTGCTGGGGATGGTGCTGGCGTTTGGGTTTCTCATCGGCCTGATCGTGTACTCGAGCGTTCAGACTCTGTTGCGGGAGTTCCCTCGCTATCAGGTGCGCTTCATCGAGATACTAAGCGACCTGACCACCCGCTTTGACATCCCCGACGAGGTGCTCGGTCAGTTTGATCTCACCCGCACCGCGCGGGTCTATCTCCTGACCCTGTCGGGCAACTTCATGACCTTCGTCAGCGGCCTTGTAATCGTCTTGGTGTTCCTGCTGTTTCTTCTGCTCGAGAAGCCCTACGTCAAAACGAAGCTCATGAACGCACTCAAGGATCACACCACGCGCAAGATCGCGATTGTTTTCGAGCATATCAACGCCGAGATCGGCCGTTATCTGCGTGTGAAGCTCTTCATCAGTGCGCTGACCGGCGGCATCATCTATGTGGCGTTCAACATAATCGGGGTGGACTTTCCATTCGTGTGGGCGATCCTGACGCTGCTTTTCAACTTTATCCCCACGCTCGGCTCAATTATCATCACGGTTTTGAGCGTGTTGTTCGCAGTGCTGCAGTTCGCTCCGGCTTGGAACCCGGTATTGGCCACCGCAATAACGATGGGGCTTAGCCAATTCATCATCGGCAATATCATCGATCCCAAGCTGGTCGGGCAGAGCCTGAATCTGAGCCCGGTGATTATCCTCCTGTCGCTCTTGTTCTGGGGATGGCTGTGGGGGCCAATCGGAATGTTCCTTGCGGTGCCGCTGACGGTGGCGATGAAGATAACCTTCGAGAATATCCCCGCGCTGGAGCCGGTCGGAATCCTGATGGGGACCGGCAGTTTTCGGCCGCGCAAACGTTCGGTCCCGTTCCTGCGCCGCGGTTTCGTCGGTAACGGTGGAGCGGCAGACGACTACGAAGACAGGCAAATTCAACGGAAAGGTAGTTAAACACAACACGGTATGGAAAAGCGACGAATACTCACCGGCGATCGCCCGACCGGGAAACTGCACCTCGGGCATTACGTAGGATCTATAGCGAACAGGGTGAAGCTGCAGCGCGAGTACCAGTGCAACTTCATCATCGCCGATCTGCACACTCTGACCACACGTCCTGCCAAGGAAGAGATCGAGGAGATAACCGAGAACGCGCGTGAGATGGTTCTGGATTATCTGTCTTGCGGTATTGACCCCGAACAGTCGGTGATCTACCTGCAGAGCGCTGTCCATGAGACCTACGAGCTGAACCTGCTGTTCGAGATGTTGGTGACGGTACCTCGTCTGCAGCGTCTTCCCAGCCTCAAAGACATGGCGAACTCTGCGAACCTGAGCGAGATGCCGTTCGGTCTGCTGGGGTACCCGGTGCTGCAAAGCGCCGATATCCTCGGTCCGCGCGCGCACCTGGTGCCGGTGGGGCGGGATAACGAGAGCCACGTTGAGCTGACGCGTGAGATTGCGCGGCGCTTCAACTATCTGTACGGCGAAGTTTTCCCGGTTCCGGATACGTTAATTGGTGATGTGCCGACCCTGGTCGGCACCGACGGCTCCGGCAAGATGTCGAAGTCGCTGAACAACGCCATTCTGCTCTCAGACGATCCAAAGACGGTCGAGAAGAAGGTTCGCGGGATGTATACCGACCCGAACCGGGTCAGAGCCGATGTGCCCGGCAAGGTCGAAGGCAACCCGGTGTTTATCTATCACACTATCTTCAACCCCAACCGCGAGGAGGTCGCCGAACTGTCCGAGCGCTATCGCAAAGGTGCAGTCGGCGATGTCGAGGTGAAGGAGAAGCTCGCCGCCGCGCTCAACGCATTCCTCGCCCCGATCCGCGAACGCCGCGCCGAGTTCGAAGCCCGCAGCGGCTATGTCGATGAAGTGATCTACGACGGCACGCTGAAGATGCGCGAGCAGCAGCAGCGGACGCTCCTGGCGGCCAAGAAGGCTATGGGGCTCACCGGTGTATGGAACAAGATCAGTCGCAAGGCCGAGACGGCACGCAAGAAGCGCTCGAAGATCGCCTGACGGCCGTGGGCCTGACGTCCTTGCGGCGGACGTCGGAGGCTATGACGGCGGGTGAAGAGCTCGCGCGCTTTCGTGAAGCGGTTTTCGGATACTACCGCAGGCATCGCCGCCGGTTTCCATGGCGCGAGACCGGCGACGCGTACGCCATTCTGGTTTCCGAGCTGATGCTGCAGCAGACGCAGACCGAGCGCGTGCGCCAGAAGTACCAGGCGTTCCTGGAGCGCTTTCCGGATTTCGGGTCGCTCGCGGCGGCTCCCATGCGTGATGTCCTGCTCCTCTGGCAGGGGCTCGGTTATAACCGGCGCGCGCGGTTCCTGAAGCAGTCCGCTGAGATGGTGTTGAGTGAGTACGGCGGCTCCCTGCCCGAGGAGCCGGATGAGCTTCGCAGGTTGCCCGGTGTGGGTAGCGCAACCGCAGGGGCGCTCGCAGCATTCGTGCATAACCGCCCGGTAGTGTTCATCGAGACTAACATTAGGCGCGCTGTGCTGCACTGGTTCTTCGGCGACCGTAACGGAGTTCCTGACAAGGAGATCCGCCCGGTCCTTGAAGCGGTGCTGGACCGGTCGAATCCACGCGAATGGTACTATGCGTTGATGGACTACGGCGCGGCGCTCGGGCGCGGTGCCGCGGAGAATCCGAATCGGCGCAGCCGGCACTACACCAGGCAATCGCGCTTTGAGGGCTCACGACGTCAACGACGCGGGCAGATCCTGCGGCTTCTGACCGCCGGAGAGGCGATGGCGCTTGCAGAGCTGGACCGCCGGCTGTCGGAGCCGGCCGAGCTCACCCGGCAAGCGCTTGCGGGGCTGGAAAGCGAGGGTTTCATCGTCTGTGATCCCGACGGGAAATACCGGCTGAAATAGTGCTGCGAAACCGGTTTCGGCCGAATACCTGTGTTCGCCGCCGGTCACGCGTCGCTGCCGCCGGAAGCTTGCTCCGGGTCGGGCGCCTGCGCCCGTCGCGTCAGCCTTGGCGGTCGGCCTGGAGGACCAGCCTTCGTTGCAGCTGCAGCAGCTTGCGCGCCTGTGCGGCGTCGCTTCCGCGGCATTCGGCCATGATGCGCATTACCGGCTCGGTCTTCGAGCCGCGCATCCACAGCGCAGCCGCAGGCTCTCCGTCGCCATCACGAAACAGGATCTTCAGTCCGCCGTCTTGGGCTCCACCCCGATACGATGGGCCGAATCCGACGCGGTCGAGCATGCCCTCGTAGTTGTGCTCCTCGAAAGACGCGATACCATAGACACCTGCGAGGCGCGAGCGGTCCCGTTCCCAGTACTCGAGAAAAGCATCTTCATAGCGTTGTTTGAGCAAGGCGTGGTCGGTGGTCTGGAGCCGCAGCAGCGCGTCCGGGTCGTACGTGCTGGTCGTTGACCAGGACGGAAGCTGCTCGAGCAGGGTGGGGATATCGCGGCGCGAAAGCGTCTCGTCGCTGAGGCCGTGTGATTCGGGTTCCGTCGGCCGCAACAGCTTGATCAGCGTGACGAGCATCGCGAGCGGATCGCGAACACGCTGCGGCGGAATGATCGCGCCTCCGTTCGACCCCTCGCCGATGAGCGGCACCAGATAGCCTTCCCCCCGGAGGCGGTCGGCGAGGGCCAGTACGTTGGCTTCGCCGACCTCGGCACGGTGCGCCTCCGCTCCCAACCGGGCGGCAATGGCATCGACGCGGTGGGACGTTGGACCGTTGACAACGACTGCGACGCGGGCGGCTGAAAGCGTAGAAGCTCCGGCGGTACCGGAAGGGACTGAGCCCGATCGCGTGGCGGTTCCCGCAGTGCCTTCGATCGTGAGCGCCGACAGTATCGCGAAGCAGGTAAGAGCGAAAACCTCCTGCGCGCCGAGCGCGAACGCCTCGCCGCGGTTCACGGGACGGTAGACGAGGTTGCCGCGGTCGCCGTCGTTGTCGGGTACGTAACCGAGCAGGAAATGATCCGGGGCGGCCGCCCGCTCGGCCAGTGCGCGGCGGCAGTCCTCGAGGCCGGGACCCTCCGGGACGATTTGGTGGACGACGGCACCCGGTTCGGCATTGAGAAGCTCTACTGTGAGACCAAGCTCCCGGAGAAACTCGCCGTCAATCGAGCGTCCGCGAGCGCTGCCGTTGAGCTCGCCCACTACGCCGAGCGGGGAGCGGGCGAGGACACGGCGCAGCCGGTCGCCTACGCCGGCTGCAGCCGGGTCCAAGAGCCGCTCCGCCTGTTCACGGTAGGCGGCGCAGGAGGCCGCGAAGTGCCTCGGCTCCGCGGCCAGAACGCGGGTGAGCGTCTGCGCCTCGATGCCGGCGGCGCGAGCAACCGCCGCCCGCCGAAGCTCCGGCGAAGCGAGCGTGCCGCGCAGCTGCTTGGCCAGTGCCGCGGCCTGCTCGACACCCAGAACACCGCCGTCGGCCATTCCGAACTTGAAGCCGTTATGCCCGAGGGGGTTATGGCTGGCGGTAATACAGAGGCACGCATGGACGGCCGCGTTCGCTGCACTGTAGGCGAGCAGCTGCGGTGTGGGAGCAACGCCGAGGTACTCTACTGTATGGCCGGCTGCGAGCAGGCAACGGGCCGTAACTGCGGCCAGAAGGTAGCCGGTTGGGCGGGCGTCGGTGGCGAGCGCTACCGTACGAGAGCCCGGATCCGATCCGCCTGTGGATCGGGGTGCGGAGAGATACTGAGCGAAGGTGTCGGCTGCGTAACAAGCCAGGAGAAGGCGCGGGCGGTCGACAAACGGGGTGCGGCTATCCTCAAGCCGGTCCGCGGCGAAGACCGTACGCCACCCCGAGGCGGACAGGATCAAATGCTCAAGCACATCGGCATGATCGGCCGGACTCCAATCCGCATCCGCTTCAAACGGCGAGTTCACCAGGGCTTCGAGTTGTTCATCGTGAGCAAGACTGTTATGCTGCATAAGGCTCAGATCGGCGAAGGCCGTGGTTGAGTTACCAGCGATACTAGCCGGGCAGGCCGGGCGGTGTCAATCAGGTTTTATGGCATCAACCTGTATAGCTTGAGTTGAAAACTGGGCGCAATCACCGTATAACTAAAGCGAGAAGAGGCGTTCTACAATGAAAAAAATCCTCGTCATCGACGAATCTCAGCTCTTTCGCGAGTTTCTCAAACATAAGCTCAGCGAATACGGCTTTGAGGTCACGCTCGCAGTCAACGGTCTGGACGGATCGGTGAAACTGCGACAGATCATGCCGGATCTGGTGATCATGGATTACTACTTGTCGCGCAACAGCTCGATCGAGTTGCTGGAGAAGAAGAAGAGCGATCCGAACGCCGCCGGAACACCGGTTATTATGTGCTCGGCCCGCATTGACCGGCAGAAGCTGATGCGGGTCGCGAAGTACGGCGTGAAAAAGTTCTTCACCAAGCCGATTAAGGTGGACTCCCTCTTGCGGACGGTTGCCGAGATATTGGATGTGAATCTGGACCTCGATAACACCCCCTGCATCATCGAGGCCCATTTCAACGACGAGATCCTTTTCGTCGAAGTCTCCGAAGGCCTGAACAAAGAGAAGATCGAGCTTCTGAAGTACAAAATTTCTGAACTGTTGAACCTATATGAGATCGAGTCGCCGCGCGTTTTGGTGATAATGCCGCATGTTGAGCTTGGCTCGGACGATACGGTGAAGCTCGGTATGCTCCTGAGCAACATTCTCAACTGCACGCGCACGAAGCCGCGCTACGTCAAGGTGCTCACCAACAACCGCTACGTGAAGGAGTTCATCGATTCTCGCGAGGCCTACCGTGAGATCGAGGTTACCAACAGCATCGAGCGCGCCATGGACGGGCTGCTTGGGAAAAAGGCGGAAGCCTACATGGACGGGGAGCACAGCGTCGTGCAGGAGGATTTCCTGAAGAGCGCGGCTCCCAAGAAAGCGGCCGGTGAGTCCTTCGATATGAAGTTCGAGACCGAGAAGACCGTGGAACAGGGGCTCGAGGAGATTGACCGCGACGTGGCCGTTGCCATTGTCGACGACGATATCGTCATACAGGAACTGGTCGAGACCGCCTTCGCCGACACGGGCTTCACCGTCAAGGTTTTCAACAACGGGCGCGAGTTCATTGAGTCCGGTGAGCTTGAGTCTTTCGACCTCGTGTTCCTCGATCTGATGATGCCGGAGATGAACGGGTTTCAGGTGCTCGGAGAGTTGAAGCAACGTGAGCTCGAGCTCCCGGTTATCGTTCTTTCGGCGCTGTCCAAGAAGGAGACGGTGGTCGAAGCACTGAAGTTCGGAGTGAGCAGTTATATCATCAAACCGTTAAAACCAGAGTGGCTGCTGAAAAAGGCCACCGAGGTTCTCCGCAGGAACTTCTAGAACGGGGGCCCGCGGACCGCACGGCAACAGACGATGGATCAGGACTTACACGGCAGGCAGTTTCAGGACGCTTTCGCTCATTCACCGGTGGGGATGGTGTTTCTTACACAATCCGGGCGCATCCGGTACGCGAATCACGCGTTCGCTCAGTTGAGCGGTACCGATAACAGCGAGCTCATCGGAGCTCACCTGCAGCAGCTCATTGCGAGTGAGGACATCAACCGCCTGCAAACTGCGTTGCAGGTGTTGCGGGCCAATCCGGCCGGTAAGCGCAGGCTGACGGTGAGGAGAAGGGATTCGCGGAAGCGAACACGCTGGTGGAAGATTGCTTTGTCATCCGGCACGGTGTCTCCCAGCGGAGAAACGCTGCTCTACGGCTTGATCGACGATGTCTCGGAGCAGAAACAGTCCGAGACGCGGTTGAAACACGAAAGAGATACCGCCGAGAAGAACACCAAGACCAAGTCTGCGTTTCTCGCCAACATGAGCCATGAGATTCGCACCCCGCTCCACACGATCACCGGTATCACCGAGCTTCTGCTCGATACGAGTCTCGACGCTGAGCAACGTGAGTACGGTGAGCAGATTCGGTTCTCGGCCGAGGTGCTGCTCGGCCTCATCAACGATATCCTCGATTTCTCCAAGATAGAGGCCGGCAAACTGACCTTGGAGGTCATTCAGTTCGATCTGCTCACGATGACCGAAGACGCAGTCGATATGGTAAGTCTCGAGGCACACAAGAAAGGTCTCGAGGTGGTGACGTTTCTTGACCCACGCTTGCCGCAGGCGGTTTCGGGAGACCCGGTACGTCTGCGACAGATCATCGTCAACCTGTTTAACAACTCGGTCAAGTTCACCTCGAAGGGGTTCATATGCATTCGCGTGCGTCCGGTGGTTGGAGAGAATGGGGCAAACCTGATTCACTTCGAGGTAATTGATTCGGGTATCGGAATACCGGAGGACAAACGCGAGCGCCTGTTTCAAGCATTCAGTCAGGTGGACTCCTCGACTACACGACGTTTCGGAGGGACGGGGCTCGGCCTTTCGATCTCAAAAAACCTGGTTGAGATGATGAACGGCCGGATCGGCGTCAGCAGCCGCGAAGCTATGGGCTCGCGCTTCTGGTTTCGCATTCCGCTGGATGACGCCGGGGCCGAGGAGTCTTGCGGCGCGCCGCTACATCCGATCGGTGCCGGTCGAAGAGTGCTGATCATCGACGACAGTAAGGCCGCCGCGACCGTGCTCGGACGTTATCTGCGGTCCTGGGAAGCGGATACCCTGCGGGTTGAAAGCGGAGAGCAGGGGATCGAGGCCCTTCGTTCGGCGGCGGTGAGCGGGGAACCCTACGATCTGGCGCTGGTTGATCAGGATCTGCCCGGCATGGACGGCTGGCAGGTTGCGAGCGAGGTTCATGCGGATCAGCTGATACAAGACACGCCGCTAATACTGCTCAGCCCTGCAGGGAAAAGCGCAACTGAAGCAAAGATGAAGCTGCTGAAATGGTTCAGCGCGTACTTGAACAAGCCGGTCAAATGGCGGGAGCTGTACCACACCCTGTATCAGGTGCTCGAGCAACGTGTTGCGTCCGCAACCCCGCATGCAGACCAGTTACAGCATGGAACTCAGGCGTTGTCAACGCAGGTGGAGGAGCTTGAGCTTGCCGACGACGAGGACGCTGAGGAGCTGATCGAGGAGCTCGAAGCTGCCGACGAGCCGGTGACGGCAGACGCTACAGCCGCAGGCGATACAGACGCTCCCGACAGGCACGGCCCCGACAAGGAGGCCGGCGAGTATCGCCTGCTTGTTGCCGAGGATCATCCGGTGAATCAACAGCTCTTTGAGACCATTCTTCTTAAGCTGGGTTACGCGTGCACGGTGGCTGCCGACGGATACGAAGCGGTCGAGCTGGCCCGAAGCGGCGAGTTCGACCTCGTGTTTATGGATGTGCAGATGCCTCGCCTCAACGGCTACGAGGCTACCGGAGCGATCCGCGAGTTTGATCGTGACCTGCCGATCATCGCGGTCACGGCGAACGCCATCCGTGAGGAGCGTGAGCGGTGTCTGGACGCGGGCATGAACGATTTTCTGGGCAAGCCCTTCAAGAGCCGTGACGTCGTGCCGGTCCTGCGGCGCTGGCTTTCAAAACATAGAGATCTGACGGGAGTGAACGACTCATCGCGGGCTACTCCCGAGGTGAGCCCGCAAGCCGTCCGCTCACAGGCCGAGGTTGGTGCGGAGGCTGCGGCCCATGTGCAGGCTGCCGGCGGCGCCGGGACCACCGACGGCGCAGACAGCGGTGAAGCCGTAGGTCAGGGTGAGCCGGTGTTTGATCTGGGGACGGCGCTCGAAGCGTTCATGGGAAAACACGACGTAGTAGCGCGGGTGGTGACTCGGTTTCGTGTCCAGACGGCGCAGGAGCTCGAGCGCATTGCGCATGCGATTGTCGCGCGTGACTGGGAAACTGTCCGGCTCGGCGCGCATTCGATCAAGGGAGGGGCGCAAAGTCTCGGGGCCATGGCGCTTGGGCGTGCGGCGGCCGCCCTGGAAGCTACAGGACGTGAGGCGGCCGAGGAACGAGCCGAGGAGGAGTTCACGCTCCTGCGGGAGGAATACGGGCGTTTCGTGCAGCGCACAGACTCGATGCCGGAATTGAGCGGCTCCGCCTGAAACGAGCGTCACATACTGGGGGCGTGACACGCAGCTAGGGTCACAGGCAACGTGCGTGACGTAACGCCGGAGCTTCAGCGCCGTCACTCGAAGAGCGATGCCACTGTTGACGACCGCGCGAGATAGGCGGCGTAGAGCAGCAAACAAATGCCGACTGCGGTTATCAACAGCGAGAGGTTGGCGCGCAGCAGGTCGATCAGAGGGCCGGACAGGGCGAAGCCAATGGCGGAGGCCCCGGCGGCCACTGTCTCATAGATTCCGAACACGCGCCCTCGGCGGGCAGCCGGGGTTGCGGCCTGTATGGCGGTCACCAGGGCCAGGTTCACCAGCCCCGCGCCCAGCCCGGCCGCGAAGAACGCCGGAAACAACACGATCGCCGAGGTGCGTACTCCCGCCACCGTAATCCCTGATGCAAGCAGCATGAAACCTGCGAGGAGCAGTTTCCGTCCTGATGGCTGCCGCAGGCGTGCGCTTCCGAACCGTAGGTAGCCCAGAATCCCTCCGGCCAGCACCGTAGCAAGATAGAAGCCGAAATAGCTCTCCGGCAGTCCGAGATCGTCAAGCACCACGAACGGCAGGGCGAGCAACAGCGGAGGGAAGCTGAGGCCCACCACTCCGTGCGTCATGACTGCGGCGGCGACCCCGGGTCGCACCCGCAGGTAGCGCAGGGCGGCCCGCATCTGGGGCCCGATTCCGGGCGTGCGAGCGTGGGGCGGCCGGAGCGGTATGCGGATCAGCAGCTCCTGTACTGCCGAAACCAGGAACACAACGCCGGTGAAGAGTAACACCAGCGGTCCGCCGAACCACGCAAACAATATGCCGCCGGCGGCGTTGCCACCGAGATTGGAAAGCTGTACACCTGCCCCACGCACGGCGTTGCCCCGCCGCAGCCTTTCTGGGGCAACGAGCTCGGGGAGCAAGGCTTGTACGGCTGGCAGGAACACCGCCTGGCACAGGCTTACGGTCGCCGCAAGTGCGAACAGGATCCAAACCGGTAGCGCACTCCCGGATGAGGCGGCGGCCGCGACCAGAACGATTGCGAGACCTCGGGCGGCATCCGCGCCCACCAGCAGCCGCTTGCGCTCGAAGCGGTCAACGAGTATCCCTGCAAACGGCCCGAGCACTACCGCCGGCAGGTACGAGAGAAATTGCGCCGCTCCAAGAACGCGGGCTGAGTCGGTCAGCTGTTTCAGATAAAGCGTAAGTACGATTAGAAAGACCGCATGTGCGAGCTTTGAGGTGACCTGGCCGGCTATGAGCAGCTCAAAACTGAGGCGCGGCGGAGTGGACTCGGGCGACGGCTCATACGCCATGGCACACTGCCGCGAATCGGTGGGCACTATCCTTCCAGCGTGGAAGGCTCCTCGCTTCGGTCGCGGCTGCTTGAGCGAAGCTCCGGCGCAGCTCGGCGTCGCTGAGCAGGATCTGGAGACAGGCCCGGAGCGCTGAGGGCTTTGCAGGTTCATAGAGCAGACCGGTCCGTCCGGACTCGACGATCTCAGGTATCCCCCCCACACGTGGCGCTACCACCGGAACTCCATGGCTGAGAGCCTCCGCAAACACCATCCCGTAACTCTCGAAGCGTGTTGCCAGTACGAACAGTGCGGCGTCGGCCCAGAGACGATCGAGCTCGTGCGACTCCAGTGTTCCATGACAGACGATGCGTTCAGCCGGTCGGACGCCTCGGATCTCTTCCTGCAGTCGTTGTACGTAGGCAGAGTGCGGGTCGGCAAAACCGACGATGTGCCAGTTCCAGCTGAGACTTTCCAGCCGCCGGAGCGCCGCGAGCACGCCTTCTATGTTCTTGCGGGGGATCCAGTTGGCGACGGTCAGAATTTGCGGAGTAGCATCCTGAGTGCCGGTGATAAGCCGGCGTGAACGGTCGGTCCCGGGGTAGCAGACGACGATCTGGTTTGGACGGAATCCGCTCTGTGCAAGCACCGCTTTCATATGCCGACTGGGGACGATTGCCGCGTCGAACAGGGGAAGCGCCTTCGCTTCAGACTCCCGCTCGCGACGGCCGTCGGTTTCCTGGGACGGCAGCAGGTGGGTGAGCAGTATCCAGCGTTGGCCGCGCACGCCGGTTCGCCGGCGGGCGGCGGTGAGCTCATCGGCGTGGTTGAGATAGAGGCTGTCGAACACCACAGTGGCCCGGCCGCCAAGATCGGCAGCCGTCAAGCGCTCGACGATCTTCTCCGGTGGAATGAACTCATGCCGCAAGAGCTCTTGGGGTTCAAGGATTGCTGCGATACGGGCGTTGTAGATGTAGCCGCCGGTCTTGCGATTATCGTTCGGCGGGGTGATCAGTATCGGGGTCAAGACTCCAACTCAAAGGATGCCCACGCAGTCTCAGACTCCCAGATTCTGATCTCGGAGCGCGAGCCCGGCTGAGGCAACGCCGCGTCCAAACGTTCTGTCAGATAGCGTGCGAGATTCTCCAGACTGGTCTGGCGTTCGCTGAAAAACGGCAGATCGTTCAGCAGCCGGTTGTCGATCTCAGCGAGCACTGTCTCGAGGGTGTGCTCCATAGCGGCAATATCGGTAGCGAAACCGTTCTCGTCGAGCTCGCGATTGAATCTGATCCATTCGATTTGATACGGATGTGTGTGCGGTTCCGATTCATCGCCAAAGTCTCCGCGGAGAAAATGATAGGCGTTGAGCGGCCTGATCACACCGGTTTTGTACATGCGCGTCTCCTCTTTCGCTCAATCGGGCATCTCAAGGACAATCTGTAGCACCAGTTCCGGCCGGGTATCAAGTAGCTCGAAGGCTCCCTGAGCATCCTCAAGAGCAAAGCGATGCGTGATGTGCTTGCTCGGTCGCAGCTCGCGGCAAAGCTCCATAGCGGTCTGCAGGCGACGCGGCTTATCCCAACGAGCCGAGAGCGCGGGTGGTACCCGTGAAACCTGGCTGCTCTTGATCGTGAGCCTGCGGCGGTGGAATGCTTCGCCGAGCTGCAACTGTACCGGGGTGCTTCCATACCATGACGCCTCGACAACCGTCCCGTGCTGAGCGGCAGCGTCGATCGCCGTTTGTAGCGCGGTCTGATTGCCGCTCGTGTTTACGGCGACATCGAGGCCGCGCCCTTCGGTCAGCTTGCTGATCTCGGTATCGAGCTGCAAGTCGGACGGCGATAAACAGGTGCATCCCAATGTGGTGGCTCGTTCGCGCCGTTCCGGGATCGGGTCTATCGCTACCGGCTCGCGAATCCCGCAACGCAGGAGAAGCTCGCAGACGAGCAGCCCGATCACACCGAGTCCGAAGACGGCAACCCGGTCGCCGAGCAATGGTGCTGCGTCGTGCACGATGCTTAACGCGGTCTCGACGCTCGGGAGCAGGACGGCGTCCTCATCACGGAGGTCGTCAGGTATCGGGACCAGCTCCTCCCGATTACACCGAAAGCGATCCTGGTGCGGCTGAAAAGCGAACACCCGCTCTCCCCGCGTGGTAACCCCCACGTTCATGTAACCGTAGGCAAGCGGGTACCCTGCGGTTTCACCGAGCGCAGCGAGCGTCTCGCCGTCGATTCGTTCCGGCATTCGGCCCCGGAAGAACAGGAGCTCGGTACCGGAACTGATTGCCGCAAGCCGCGAGCGTACGAGGACCGGTTCGCCTTCGTCGCTGTATTCGCGGTTGGGAGGCTCGGGCTCCAGCTCTACACTGCGGATCTCTACCGAGCGCGGCGCCACGAAAAACACCGCGCGGGCGCTCAACGCTGTTTCCGTCGACGGACCAGTTTCCACAGTAAATCCTCCCCGAGCTGCGTCACCGAGTGTGTTTCAAACCGATATGCCGCTGCAAGATCCCGTACCCCGAGGTCACCCACCGCGGGAACTCCAGCTCCAATCACGATCGGCGCTACGACCAGATGCCACTCATCCACAAGTCCGGCTTTGAGAAAGGCGGTGATCACTCGTGGCCCTCCTTCAACGAACAAGCTTGTGACCCCCTCGGCCTCCAGCGTTTCGATGATTGCCGATAGGCTGAGCTGCCCCGGAGCGCCCGAAGGTACAGCGCGAAGGATTACCCCTGCCTCCTCAAACCGTCTGACGGTGTCGTCGCGCTGCTCCAGGCGCGGTGCTGAGGCGAAAACCACGGTTATAACCTCAGCGGCTGTTTGTACAACCTGAGAGTCGAGGGGAATCCGTAACCCGGAGTCCAAGAGCACGCGCCGGGGAGAGCGGGCTCCCGGCAAGCGACAGGTGAGGAGAGGGTCGTCGCGAACCACAGTCCCTCTGCCTACCAAAATGGCGTCATTGTCACGCCGCAGGCAGTGAGCATACTCAAGGCTCTCCGGGCCGGATATCCAGCGCGAGGCGCCGGTGGCTGTGGCGACGTGACCATCGAGACTTTGAGCGTAGCTGACGAGAACTTTCACTCTTCGCGGCATCCTTGGGCCATCATGACCCGGAATTGTATCGACAACAGGCACTAATCCTCAATACTTCTCAATAGTGTCTAAGAAGTTTGACTTTTGCTGTCTACATCACTATTGTAACTTCCATCAAGAAGTATTCGCGGCAGATTTAGGAACGTTGATAAAGATGAGTTCCCAACACGATGCTCTAGATGCAAACCACCCCAACCGGTGCGGCGGGAACGGGCACGCAGACGGCGGATCGGCGCGGCGCAGCCGGGTAGACGACTTGACGCGGCGCATCGCCGCCGACCCTGATTTGTTTTACACCGGAGGCGGAGCCGGGTCGAACGGGCGGAACGGCCACGCGGTTGAGCGGCGCGAGGCGTCCGCTGGGCAGCTCGAGGAGCCCAAGGAGCAGCGCGCGGACACTCCTGAACACCCTGGGGTGTCGTCCTCAGTGGTTGAGCTGGTAGCCAGCGTCGATTTTCCCACGCGTCATGGACGGTTTCTGATGTACGGATTCCTCGAGACCGCGACCGGGCTGGAGCATACTGCGGTCGTGAAGGGCGATGTGCGTAATACCGAAGGTTGTCCGGTGAGAGTGCACTCAGAATGCCATACGGGTGATGTGTGGGGTTCGTTGCGCTGCGATTGCCGCGATCAGCTGGAGTTTGCGCTGCGGTATCTGGGCTCGGTGGAGCACGGCGCTATCGTCTATCTCCGGCAGGAAGGACGCGGTATCGGGCTTCTGAACAAGCTCAAGGCGTACCGTCTGCAGGATCTCGGACTGGATACGGTGGAGGCGAATCACGTCCTTGGATATCCGGCTGAAGCGCGCAGCTATCGCGTTGCGGCGCGAATTCTGGAGACGCTCGGCGTGATCTCAATCGAGCTCATGAGTAACAACCCCGACAAGATCGAAAAACTGCGCGCGGACGGTGTTCAGGTTGTGGGACGCATACCGGTTGTGAGCGTTCCGACGGCGCATAATCGCCTCTACCTCGATACCAAGCGCACCAAAATGGGTCACCTGTACTAGTGCTGCGAGGCTTGGTATGACCGGGCGATTCGGTTGGTGTATCGGTAGCGCGTAGGCCTCCGGGAACGCCTCGGGTAATTCAATTCGAGTACCCATCCTGGAACCGATTACGATTTTGCTTGCAAAATCACGGACCGTGTACGATATTTGTGTTACGAGATCGAGAGGCCGTTTCGAGTGTGAACGGCGTGCAGGTTTCGTCGAGGCGTTCGCAGGCGGCAGGGGGCACGATGATGTTCAGCGGCATTCATAGCGAGACATTCAAGAAGGGAAGCAAGACCTATTACAACAGCAGTCTCTTTTTCCCGGCGCGGCTGCGTGAGGATGTGTTTCGCTTATACGGGTTTGTGCGCGTTGCCGACAACTATGTCGACGCGGTTCCGCAGGATGCAGCCGGGTTTCGGCGGTTTGTGGCCGCCTATCGGGAGGCGCTGGCGGGTGTTCCCAGCGGGGACCCCATCATCGACGAGTTCGTGCAGCTGGTGGAGAAGCGCGGGTTGGACCGCGCTTGGGTGGACAGTTTTCTGCACTCAATGGAGCTGGACCTGGTGAAGGGCGTGTACGACAGCCTGGAGGAGACGCTTGAATACATTTACGGCTCCGCCGAAGTGATCGGCTTGTTTATGGCAAGGCTGCTGGACCTGCCGGAGGAGAGCTACCAATTTGCGCGCCTGCAGGGTCGGGCGATGCAGTACATCAACTTCATCCGCGATATCAGAGAGGATCTGAGTCTCGGCCGCCGTTACCTGCCGATCGCAGGGACGGGGTTGGCCTCGCTCGCCGAGGAGGATGCGCGGCGTAATCCGGAACGTTTTACCGGCTTCATTCGCGATCAGATCCAGCTGTACCGTTCATGGCAGGCGCAGGCTGACGAAGGGTATGCTTACATTCCACGCCGTTACCTCATCCCGATCAAAACCGCCTCAGAGATGTACGGGTGGACGGCGGACCGCATTGAGGCCGATCCGTTCATTGTGTTCCGGCAGCAACTGAAGCCCTCGAAGCGCAGGATCCTCATGCAAGTGGGGCTCAATACGGTTGGGAGTGCTCGACCACGGCGTGGATTCATCCATCGCGCGTCCACCAACGCCGGCGCGAGCGCCAAAGTTTCATAAGCCGCCACGACGCCCGGCGGCGAGGAGCTCGTTGACGGTGGTTACCGCAGCATCGGCGTGTTCGGCGTAACTGTCGGCGCCCACCCGTTGCCAAAGGGTGGGGTCGAGATTGAAGGCGCGGCCGCCGACCACGACGTGAGGTGGGCGGTCAGGCCCGTTGCCGTCAAACTCTGCGTGAACGCTCCGTACCATGGTTTGAACCGAGTCCATGTTCGCCGGTAGCGTTGCAGAGATTGCGAGCACCTCAGCACCGTTGTCCCGCAGCGCCGACATCACCTCGGCAGCAGGTGTGCCGGGGCCGAGAAATACGCAGCGATACCCGTCAGCCTCGAGCAAGTCTGATACCATTCGCAGTCCCAAGTCATGCTGCTCGGCCCCGGCAGTCACGAGCACCACCGCGGCGTTACGCCGGCCGTTGAAACGAATCTGCCCATAGAGTTGTCCCATAAGCGACTCGGTCGCACGCGAGATGTAATGCTCCTTGCCGATGCTTATTTCGTTGGCTTCCCACAGCCGCCCGACTTCTCTCAGCGACGGCTCGAGCACGGTTCGATAAATCTCACCGACAGGAACACCAGTGCGGACCTGGTTCAGGATTCGATCAAAGGCCTCGCGCTTGCTGCCCGCGAGCAGTTGTGTGAGGTATTCACGTGCTGCGGGGGTGAGCGTCTGCGCTTGAGCTGCTTCATCGGCTCTGAAGCGAAGAATGTCGTCTGAACGGATGGTAACCTCAGATCTGCCGAGCAGATAGTCGAGCGAAACTGCAAAGTACTCGGCCAGCTTCAGCAGAGTCTGCTCGTCCGGAAAGCGGTTGTGCTGTTCGTAATTCGCGATGGTGGTCTGAGCAACGCCCATTGCGTTCGCAAGGTCCACCTGGCGAAGGTTTCGAGTCGTGCGAAGCTGTTTCAACCGTGCTGCGAAATTAGGCACCTCGGCACCTCAATACGTAACTCTTGGTCGCACCGCTGTGGTTCGTGCGACCGATTATAACACAAACTGTGTACCACATCGAGCAGGCAACGGCAGCGCTGCGACTATAGCGCAGTCCGAATCCGCTCCATCGCCTCGATCACCTTGTCACGGTCGTTGAACGCGCTGATCCGCACGTGTCCTTCGCCCGAGGGCCCGAACCCAAGACCGGGCGTTACAACCACGCCGGCGCGAGTCAGGATCTGATCGAAGAACTCCCAGGCGCTGCCGCCGGTTCGCACCCAGATATACGGGGAGTTGTCGCCGCCGGTACAGGCATAGCCGAGACGATCTATCTCGCGGCGAACGATGGCTGCGTTTTCAAGATAATATCCGATGAGCTCCTCGACCTCGCGGCGGCCCTGCTCGCTGTAGCAGGCTTCGGCGGCTCGTTGAATTGGGTAGGCGACGCCGTTGAACTTTGTGCTCTGGCGGCGGTTCCACAGTGCATGCAGTTCCTGCGGCTCCCCGGTGCGACTGTAGACCTTGACGGCTTTCGGAACGATGGCGTAGGCGCAGCGAGTTCCGGTGAACCCGGCCGTCTTGGAGAAGCTGCGGAACTCCACCGCGACCTCTTCGGCGCCGTCGATCTCAAAAACCGAGTGTGGGATGTCAGGGTCGCGGATGAACGCCTCATAGGCTGCGTCGAACAGGATCAAGGCCCGTTCGCGACGGGCGTACTCAACCCACGCGCGCAGCTGCTCGTGTGTCGCCGTGGCACCGGTGGGGTTGTTGGGGAAACAGAGATACACCAGATCCACCGGTTCGCTTGGCGGCGCCGGGATGTAGTCGTTCTCAGCCGTTGATGCCAGGTAGCGGATCTTCCCGTAATAGCCGTCGCGGTATGTTCCGGCGCGACCGGCCATGACATTGGTGTCGAGGTACACCGGGTACACCGGATCGCCGATCGCTACCTGTACATCGGTCGCGAACAGTTCCTGAAAGTTAGCGATATCGCATTTGGTTCCGTCACTGATGAAGATCTCATCCGGGCTGATCGCGACATTGCGAGCTTTGAAATCATGTGTCGCGATCGCTTCGCGCAGAAACGGATAACCCTGCTCGGGCCCGTATCCGCGGAAGGTCGCGTCGTCACCCATTTCCCCGACCGCCTCTTTAAAGCGTTCGACGATACTCGGCGGCAAGGGCCTGGTCACATCACCGATGCCAAGCTTGATGATCCTGGTTTCGGGGTTTTGCTCCTCAAAGGCCGCCACTTTGCGCGCGACTTCGCTGAACAGATATGATGCCTGCAACTCGAGATAGTGTTCGTTCATAGTAATCATGGCTCATCCTCGTTATGCTGGTTGCTTGGTACTGCGTTCCGGCCTACTGTAGCAGACCGGCGCACGGGCTTCAATCTTGGGGGTCACCGAGGTTACGCGCTTTTCGAATCGGTAAACCGCGATAGCGGCGGCGCAGCTCAAAGACGGCGTCCTCTACGCGTCGCTGGCGCTCGCTGCGGCGGTCGAACAACTCCGCCTGACGAGGGCCATCGTCGAACAGGACGTTGTCGAGCCCCACGCCGATCAACCGTACCGGCCGGCGGTCGGTCCAGAGGCGCTCCAGCAACTGGAGCGCAATACCATGGAACTCTTCGACCGAGCTAACCGGTTCGCTTCGGGTGTTGCGTGCGGTCTTGGTGGTGAAATCCTCGAGGCGAAGCTTCAGGGTGACCACGTACGAGACCGCGTTTTGGGCCCGAAGCCGGTAGAGCACGCCGTCGCACAGCTCGAGCAGCACCGCCTCAAGTGCTGCCATGCTTTGGATATCGTGCTCAAAGGTAGTCTCAGAGCTTATAGAGTGGGACCTTGCACGTTCGGCGTAGATTCCGGGATCGATTCCGCGGCAGGAACGGTACAGGTAGTGCGCTGCCGCTTCGCCGAACAGGCTCGTAAGCTCTTCAATGCTCCGCGAGCGTAACTCGGGCACCGTCGTGATACCGAACCGCTCGAGGCGGCGGCGAGTCTGCTTACCGACTCCCCAGAGCTTGTTGAGCGGCAGATCGGCGGTAAACTCGCGTTCTTGGCCCGGCAGCACCTGGTACAACCCGTCGGGCTTATCGTAGTCCGACGCGAGCTTAGCGAGGTAGCGGCTCGGCGCGATCCCGATTGAGATCGTCAATCCGGTCTGCTCCCGCACCTGCTGTTTGAGACGGGCGGCGGTCTCGCGCGGCGGCCCGAACAGGCGTTCCGTGCCGGTCGTCTCGAGAAAGGCTTCGTCGATCGATACCTGATAGACAGCCGGTGTGTAGTCGCCGAAGATCCGCATGACCGCGCGCGAAACTTCACGATAGCGCGCCATCCGTACCGGGAGGAACGCACCATCAGGACAAAGCTCGGCTGCCTTCACAATCGGCTGCGCCGAGTGCACCCCGTACGCCCGTGCTTCGTAGGAGCATGCCGACACCACGCCGCGGCCTCCCGGGCGGCCTCCGACGATGACCGCGCGGCCTCGTAACTCCGGGTTGTCGAGCTGTTCGACTGAGGCGTAGAAGGCGTCCATATCCACATGAAACCATACCTGATCAGGCATGTGTTACTCCGGAACGAAGACCGGCTGTGATAGGCGTAGGTTAGGGTGCAGTATGAGATCAGCATTGGCGAGGCGAAACGGCTCAGCCAGATCGAACCATTCGGCCCGCAGCCGTGCTTCAATCGGTATTCCGGCCGGTACGGTGTATTCCACCTCTACCGGTATTGGGGGAGCGGTTCCGACGAAGATCTCTGCACTCCGCCCGTCTGCGCCCATCCGAAACGGAAAGTTCGAGTCAAACAGAAGGAAGCTCTCGGGAGCGCTCAGTCGGATCGTGAGATCGCCAAACGGCTGATGAGGCTCAAGGGTCAGACGGGTCTGTATGCGATCGAGGAACTCTTGTTGGAAAACCGCGGTGTCCACCAGCTCGGGCAATCCTTCCGGTTGCAGCGAATACTGTCGGGCAGCGGTCTCGATCTGGTACCTTTCGTCGCCGAGGACGAACTCTAAGCTCGGAAGCGGCGCCGGGCTTCGGAACTCGATTAGGCGTTCCTTGGTCTCGTGGTCTAACTGTTCGCGGACCTCGACCGGCTGTCGGTGTTCGTTGTCAAAGGGGTTAATGACGACCACAAACGCGATGAATGCCACCGAAACGACGCCGGTGACGGCCGACAACAGTCTAAGGCTGAACAGCGCCTTGCCGGGGGAAGGTGGGCTCAGGAGAAAATCGATGCGTACCAGCATCAGGAGGAACGGCAGGAGGATAAGCGCCAGAATAGCGTTCCCACGCAACGGCGACAGTAGGAGCGTGCTGATAGCACCGAGCTCAGGACGGCTGAAGATGACGTATGCTGCCACCAGAAACCACAGCGGCGCCAGAATCAGCCAGAGCGGCATCAGCGTTTTGCGGCGCGTAATCGAAAACATGAAGGCGCACAACAGCGCCCATAGGAAGTAATAGCTGAAAGAGATGCTGATTCCGGCCATCACGACCACTAGAACCATCAGGACGACGATCGCCGACGCGGAATAGAAACTGCCGTGCTTCGAGAACGGCAGCCGAAATGCGAGCTGGAACACAGTTGCGAACAGGAAGATCGCGAGGGTGAGCTTCATAACGAAGAACGGAAGCGGATGGAACTGCCAAAGCGAAGGGAACCCGCGCAGCTCCAGAATCTGCTCCAGCAGCAGTGTTGCCAAAGCGAGGAAGCCGAAGATCAAGATGAACAGCACCGGGAGGCTCCAGAGATTGCGCCAGACCGTACGGAGATAGCGCGTGAGCCGATTGCGGAACGCCATCCCGTACATCAGCATCGCAGCCGCGATCAGCCAGACAACCAGAATATGCGCCGTCTCGGGTAGCACAATATGCTCGCCGGGAAGCTCAAACACAGCGTAGTGTCGATCCCACTGGGCTCCTACATTGCCTGCCGCGCGCTCGGTAATCCGTTCCAGAAGCAGGCTCATCTGTTCAAACCATTCCTCCGGGTTGGAGGCAGCAGCTCCACCGGCACGCTCACGCGCCGAGACGGTACCCGCACGGTCTGCAGTCTCGGGACTCGTTGCCGCGGGGCCTGTCGTCTGATGCGCGCGATTATAGAGCGCGATCGCGGGAAGCTCGGCTTCGAGATAGTGGGCCACCGGGGTGTGGGCGTCGCGCACGCCGGCGCGATACAGGTGCCCCAGGGTTCCGGGGAAGGAGTAGGCGAGGCCGGCCGCGTGCGCCCCTCGCAAACCGGCTTCCACCAGCCACGACGGAGCAACTACTCCTTCGCCCCCATGCTCCATCTCCAGCGTCCCTCCGGCTTGCTGCAGGTCGAGGTAGATCACAGCCGTCGGGCGCTCGGGGAAGAAACCGCGGAGGTAGTGGCGCGTCCCCATCGGATGACGGTCAAACGGGCCGTTCTCGGCGCCCAGAAACAGGAACTTGAGGTTGACCGGAGGGGGCTGTTCGGCATAGCGCTCGGCGAATGCCAGCACCAGCGCGAGACCGGCCGCTCCGTCGTCCGCCGGCCCGCGCCTGCGGGAGTGATCGACCGGAACGGCGATGATCAGGTCCTCGTCACTGTCTCCCGGAATGCGGGCTGTCACGATCGAGGAAAACGAATAGCCGTTCTCAAAATCATCAAATCCGCGGGTCTCCGGCTCCAGGCCGAGCTCGGAGAGACGCTCGGTGATTATTTCAAAGGCTCGTGCCTCACCGTCGGAGGCCTCGGTACGAGGATGAAGATCACGAAATCTCTGTGATAACTCTTCTGCGGGTTGCGAATTAGCAGCCGCTAAGGGCTGTAAAAACAACAACGAACCTGTTAGACTCAGGATCGTCAGGCACAGCAGCTTGCGCATTATGCGATCACGATAGGTAAAACGTTCGAGGCAGTCAAGCACGAGGGGATTGAGAGGGAATTACCTATGGACCTACTACCCGAGATTGCTCGGCGGGTGAGCATTCGCAAATACTCGGATGAACCGTTGAGCGATCAGCAAATCGAGCGAATCGTGGAAGCCGGCAGGCAAGCGCCGTCGGCCAAGAACCGTCAGGCGTGGCGCTTCATCGTAGTGCGTGATCCGGACACGCGCAAAGGCCTTGAATCCGCGGCGTTCGGTCAGGAGTATATCGGCCAGGCGCCGGTCACGATCGCTCTGTGCACCACGAACGTTGAGTATAAGATGCCCAATGGACAGCTATCGTATCCAATAGACCTAGCGTTCGCAGCAGCGTTCATGCTCGTGCAGGCCGAGCATGAAGGACTAGGCGCCTGTGTGGTTACGACCTTCAATGAACAGGAGGTCAAGACCTTGCTTTCGGTGCCGTACTCAATGCGGGTTGTGATGCTGCTGGTAGCCGGATATCCTGATGAGTCGCCTGAGCGGCCGGCGCGTCACCCGTTCAAGCGCGTGGTTGCCTACGAGCACTGGTAAGGGGCCTTGAGCCGAGTTGCGGCTGGATGCTAGCGGCCCCACACCCCGTCGAGGGCCTGGCGCTCGGCGTAACGCTCGAGCGCAAGGTCGATCAAGCGCGACAAAAGCTGCGGATACTCAAGGCCGTCGTGCTGGCACATACGCGGAAACATGCTGATCCGTGTAAAGCCCGGGATCGTGTTTAGCTCGTTCAAGAGCAGCTCTTCATTGGCTTTGTCGAAGAAGATGTCCACACGGGCGAAGCCGCAGACATCGGCCGCTCGAAACGCGCCCACCGCCAACTCGCGTGACTTCGTGAGCGTCTCGTTAGGGAACTCTGCCGGGATCACCAAGTGGGCACCGTTCGGGTCGATGTACTTCGCTTCGTAGTCATAGAACGCATGCGTCGGCACCACTTCCCCCGGAGTGAAGGCGTGCGGCTCCTGGTTGCCGAGCACGGCCACCTCGATCTCGCGTGCGGGAATGGCCGGTTCCACCAGTGCTTTGATGTCGTAGCGAAACGCCGCTTGCAGGGCACCGTCGAGCTCCTCGGCTCTCGAAATCTTCGTGATTCCTACCGACGAGCCGGCACAGGCCGGTTTCACAAAGTACGGCCCCTCGCCGATTGCATCATGCAGCTGTGACTCCAGCACCTCGGCGCCGGCGGTGCGATACTCCGCCGCTGTTACGCGACAGAACGGAACTACCGGCAACCCGTGAGCCTGCCAGGTGCGTTTCATAATCTCCTTGTCCATCGCGAGGGCGCTGCTGAGGACACCCGCGCCGACATACGGCAGATCGGCAAGCTCCAACAGCCCCTGCACCGTTCCGTCCTCCCCAAAGCTGCCGTGCAGCACCGGAAAGACGCAGTCGAGCGCGACAGTCTTAGAGCCCACAACCAGTCCGCCGCCGGGACGGCACTGAACCCCCTGACGCGCACCTTCCAGAACCCGTTCTATAGGGTTCCCGTTGCGTGCTGCCGCGATCACACTGTCCGGCTGTAAGAACCAGCGGCCGTCGCGGGTAATCCCGATCAGTTTCAGCGCGAAGCGGGTGGCATCGACGTTTCGTACGACCGAGGTCGCGGACTGCAACGAGACTTCGTGTTCGCCCGAGCGACCGCCGTAGAGAATCCCTAGTGTTGTGGTTGCCATTGGTCGTATTCCTGCAGTGCCTTTCGCGCTTCAGCCTCTTCATCCCATGCGATTGAAGCGTCGGCGTAGATGATGTTGCCCTCGTGCCCCTTGCCGAGAAGCAGTACCGTATCACCGGGCCGAGCAGCCTGCAGAGCGGCCCGGATCGCGGTCGGACGGTCGGGAATTAGCAGAAGCTCATCGCCCAGTTGCCACTCCGGTCTCGCCCGCCGACACCCTTCCGCGACTGCTTCCAGGATTGCCATCGGATCTTCGCCGCGTGGATCCTCGTCGGCGAGGATCACCATGCGACTGTAACGCGCCGCGATTTCACCGAGTATGGGGCGCTTCTCGAGGTCCCGCTCGCCGGCTGAGCTGAACACCGGGATAATCCCGCCCGTGGTTCGTGCGGCGACCATGGGGAACAGTTTCTCGAACGAAGCCGGCGTATGGGCGTAATCCACTATTACGGTGAACGGATGACCGGGCTCGGTTACGGTAATCATGCGGCCCGGCACGCCCTCGAGCTCCGCAAGAAGGGGGGCGATCTCGGCGGGTGAGCGGCCGCAGAGGCGCATCACCACGAGAGCGGCTGCAAGCGCGTTCTCGAGGTTGAACCGACCGCCGAGTGCCAACTGCGCTCGCACGCTCTGCCTTCCGGCGCGTAGCGTGAAGCTGCTTCCATCCAACTCCTCCCGCAACTCATCGGCAAAGAGGTCCGCCTCGGGATCCTGCAACGAGTACCACAGCACCGGTTGAGAAGTGTGGGGCGCAAGCGACCGGGCTCCTTCGTCGTCCCGATTCAGAACAGCAAACCGCGAGCGGACGGTGTTCTCCCCGCCGGCTCCCTCGGCCCGATCGAGGGCGCGCAGCAGATTAGCCTTGTCGTCGCGGTACTGTTCCGGGGTTCCGTGAAACTCCAGATGGTCGTGGCTTATGTTGGTGCAGACACCTCCGTCGAAGCTGATATCGGCCAAACGTGATGTGCGCGGAGAGAGCCCATGGCTCGTGGCCTCCACGATCGCATATTCAAACCCGTGTGCCGCCATCTCGGCGAGCATCGCCTGAAGGTCGGGTGCCTCCGGCGTGGACTGGCGCATCGTGTTCTTGCGAATGTTTGCAGCGGTTTTCATGGCCACCGTCGAGATAAACCCCACCGAGCGCCCTAAGGCGCTGAGGAGCTGATACAGGAAATAGACGGTCGTGCTCTTTCCGTCGGTACCGGTTACGCCGATCACGGTGAGATTCCGCGATGGGTGATCGTAGAACCGTGCCGATACGCGCGACAGCAGCCTTCGCGGGTCTTCCGCCTGCATGCAGACTACGCCGGCGGGTTGTTCGCCGGCGGGCTGCCCTTTGGCGATGGAGCCCTCCGTCCCCGCGACCGCGGCCCCTGCGACCGCGGTACCCGGGGCCCGGTCCGCGCTTAAGGGCGCCGACTGCACAACCGCGACCGCGCCGGCAGCGATCGCCTGGGGGATGAACCGATGACCGTCAAGATGCGCACCCTTTATTGCAAAGAACACGCAGCCGGGGCGACAGTCGCGCGAGTCATACGCGATCCCGGTGACCGAGGGGTCGACATCCCCCCGGCGGTCGAGCAGCTCGTCGGCCGAAATCAGCGTCGATAGTTTGCGCGGCCTTTGCATGCGGTGTTGTGCTCCGTCGGGCGTTGTACTCTGTACTCCGTCTTATTCACCCATCTCGTTATGGAGGAACCTGAAGTAGTCCATATCGGTTGTCAGCGTCTTGCGGAATCGTGGAACGATTTCCTCATAAGACTGCACGCCGCGGTAGAAATCAAAGAACTCAGGCGACT
>PUPD01000155.1 GCA_003552985.1 Spirochaetaceae bacterium | reverse complement strand
CGCACGCCGAACCACCTCCGACCGACCACGCTCCTTGACTTCCTCACTCTCGGAGAGACGACGGAGAGTGTCTTCATCAAACATGACCTGTACAGGTTTCATGTGTATATATTACCACTGCCCATAATGTTGAATCAATTTATCTTTCGAAGCATTGCCACTGCCGGGGCTCGGTCGCTCACGTCAGCACAATTCCAGTTGTTCCGCCTCCGCGGCGGTCACGGGGCGCTCAGCTGCCGGATCAGACTCTCAGGCCGGCACAACACCGCCCCATGGCCGTAGGGAATGAGCTCCGGCTGCGCTAGAGGGGCGACGATGTAGCGTTCGTCGGCACGGATATCCTCGGCAGCCATGTAGAAGCCCTTGGATACGCGGGGTGAGCGGGTGGATTTGAGCTCAACCGCCACGGTGTGCCCGCCGCGCTGCAGCACCAGATCAATCTCGGCGCCCCCTGAGCTCCGATAGAAACTACCCTGCCACTCGGGAAGCACCCCAAGTATCTGCTCCAGAGCGTACGTCTCCAAAGAGGCTCCTATTGCCGGATGGCCGAACAACGCGTCCCAGGAGTGCAGTCCCAGCAGCGTATGCAAGAGACCGCTGTCGCGCAGGTAGATCTTGGGGCTACGCACCAAGCGCTTCTTGGTGTTCCGGAAGTATGGCCGCAACAGGCGCACCATGAAGGTGGACTCAAGAATGTCGATGTACCAAGTAATGGTCCGCACAAACTGCTCGCGCCAACGATACGAGGCTGCTTCATCAGCAGCCGGGAAGCTCTCGGGAAACCCGTCCCGCAGCCAGTGTTGCATGAGGTCACCGTGCGCCGCCACTTCGTCATAACTGAGTGGTTGGAGGTCAACGTAGGCAATGCGGCCGGCGAGCGACTCACTACTTTGATGGAGCAGATCAGGCGATGCCGGCCCCAGGACGAGTAACCGCCCCGGCCGGCGGTCGCGGTCAACCAGGGCACGGAGTAGCGGGAAAAGGCCCGGGAAGCGCTGCACCTCATCAATACAGACCGTTGCAGGATAAATCCTTGCAAAACGTAAGTCAGAGTTATGTTTTACAAGGTTAAATGCGCTCCGTCCGGTGGGTTCATGTCGATCTCAGCCTTAACCGAGATCGTGCGACGCGGATTGCCGGCGGCGCCACCTGGTACAGGAGACGGGCAGTTCGAACCACGGGAGCTCACGCACCGACGCGTGGAAACCGCACCATCTCATCGCCGTAGTTCAACAAGCATGCTAATCATCTACAACGTACAGCGAGAATCCGTTATTTCGTGTTTAGGCTCCCGTGCGAGACCGGAGAGACCGCAGCGAGGCGAGAGTATCGTCGGCCCCTGTGTTGCCGGATACCCCGAGGGTCTGCAGCCGTTCCAAAGCCTCGCTTAACGGTAAATCAAGCCGTTGCGCTACATCCCGCAGTGATAGCCGGCCGGAGCGATACTGCGTCGCAAGGAATACCTCGTAGCCCATGTACATAAGCTTGCGCATGGCCACGGACTCCTCAATGTGCTCGGCCGAGCTCAAATCCTGCACGGCGTCTCGCAGACCTTCCGGGACGCGCAAGGTCTTAGTTTTCATTCTTCACCTCCACCCGTGAGCATCAGAACTCCGGTGGCGTACTGATCCGGACTTATATGTTGACGAAGCTCCTCGAGCGCCGCTCGTGCGGCGTCGTCCGTGAGAACTCCGTCCCGATGGAGGAGCACTATGATCACCGCCGGAACGGCGAAAGGAACAGAGAGAACTCGAAGACGTCGTATGAACCGTGCATCATCGGAAGCAACGGCAGCGTATCCGCCGAGGCGATACATAGCCAGAACTGCGTCTTCACCCCTTCGGTGTGTGTCGACGCCGGCTCCATGGTCCCACACTGCGATTCGGTCCAACTCGATGTTTTCTCTAACTAGCTCAGCGTCAGGCCTTCCGGCACCCGCGGTCACAGTCTCCGTTTCCACCACCCGGGGAATCGCTATATTCCACGCAGAACACAGAGCTTCTTTCAAGCCCGACTTCGTCAGCTTAATGAGACAGTCTGCATCCATTACGATCTTCAACCGGATACCTCATTCGGCGGCTCGTGGTAATTAATTGTAATAATTGGAGCACACCTAGTCAATCCCCCGCGTTGCCATCTCCGGCAGAAGAACACAGATTGCGGTTGCATATCGAGCACCTGGAAGACGGGCCGTACCTGGCAACGTGTGAGTCTTTGCCGGGGCTCGTAGCACAACGGAGAACTCTTCAAGAGACGATCGAGATTGCGCAAGACGTTGCCCGAAAGCTCGTTGAGTCTTACCGTGATCATCAGGAGCCGCTACCTCCGACCCTAATCACTCCAAACGTTCCAGGTATCCCGACAGCGTCGGTAATGTGCTATGATCTCACATCTAATGAATCTGAGTACGATGTTCGTTGCAGCTGCGGCGATATGTTGGGGACTATCAGGCGGGATCGGCGGCATTCTCACCGCCGAGGGCTGGGATCCGGTTGTGGTGTCGTTTTACCGGGGCGCAATCGGGCTGTTGTTTGTTCTCGTCTGGTTGGGCATTCGCCCGCGCGGTAGCGGACTCGCGAGCAGCCGATTATGGTTCTGGTCGGCGATTGCCGGTGTGGGTGTGGCGGGTAACTTCGCGTTTTACTTCGTCAGCATCGCCGAGGGCAGCGTCGCGGTAGCGGCGACCCTCATGTACTGCGCGCCGGTGTTTGTGTATCTTGTGTCGTTCACGCTCAAGCTCGAACGGCCTACTCTGTTCAAATGGGCCGCGATCGCGATGGTACTGCTCGGGGTTGTGCTCCTGACCGGCGTGTACGATCTCGGCGCCGGCGAGGTCACACCGATCGCCGCAGCCGCCGGGCTGCTTTCCGGCCTCTCGTATGCGCTGTTCATTTTCGGCTTCAAGTACGCCGCACCGCACGGCAGCCCGCAGGCCATTCTGGTGATCGCGTTCGCGGTACTCGCGGTCATACTGTTCGGCCTGAGCGACGGCGGTCAGGCCGTCGCGGTGCTGAGCACGCCGAGTTGGCCGTGGTTCGTGGCGCTGGGGGTAGGCGGCGCCGGGTTGTCGTTTATTTTCTATATCGTCGGTCTGAGACATACCGCGCCGGCCGTGGCCTCCATTATCGCGATGGTTGAGCCGGTCACGGCATCGCTGTTCGGCCTTGTGGTCTTGCATCAAAGCGTGAGTCCGCTGCAGTTTTTCGGCATGGCGCTGATTCTTCTCACCGTTACGGCACTGAGCGCATTCTCCGGCACTGAAAGCACGGGAAGCGAGCCGCTTGCGACCGAGTCGGTTGCTGAGTAGGCGGCGGGTGAACAACCACCGGACTGTGCGCTGTTGCAGTGCGGATCTTATTCAGAACTGCGTCTCCGGCGATCATCGTTCGCCGGTTACCATGAAAAACGAGCATGAGCCACTGATATTTCTTGGCAAAACAGCAGCGCGACCAACTGAAAGCGCATTGGACCGAAGTTAAGCAGCGGGTTCGCCGCGGAGCGACCTTTCGAGACACCCAATGACATGAGCACACGCGGGAAGCCTACACCCCGCCTGGGGAAGGCCTGCCCACGTATCGAGTCGCCTCGCGATAGCATTCGGCGAGGTCCGGCAGCATGGAGTCAATTGATTATGAGTCGGTCGGTGCGGGGTATGAATCTTACTATGCAGCTTGGATATTCAAGTTGCACGATGTATGCATAATGGATTAGAATCGGGGGCATTGCCGCCCGGCCGGAAAGCCCGTTTCATCTCCGCCCGTTTTTCAATTCTTTTCACTTCAGATGATTAGACCCTCGGCCGATATAGTTCCCGAAATGGCACGTAAATTGCCAAACTTTACAGCCTAGCATATAAGATTAAAGTCATATAAGACTAGAATCGAGAAGGAAACATCCGGAGGAACCATATGCACAATAAGCACCGGCATCGACCGATCGCGCTACTGGCCGTAACTCTACTGCTGTTCGCCGGCTGCTCTAACCCTTTTGGGTCGAGCGGAGGGAGCTCCAGCCAAAGCTCGAACGGCGACTCATCCCAAGGTATAGCTGCACAGCACGCAGAGTTTGTGGCTTTCGCCACTACAGGGTTACCGGAGATTACCCTTCATTGGGTTGAGCCCGACTCATCGATAACCAGTTATCACGTGTTTCGAAGTGAGAGTCCCGGAATCATCAACGTAGATACTGATACTCCGATCGCGACGGTTTCCTTCGGAGGGGGCCCAGAGTATAGCTATGTCGATGAGGCGGCTCACGAGGACACCACGTACTATTACGTTGTCGAAGCCCTCGCAGGCGGCAGTGCGATCGACACCGCGCCTGAGATCAGCGCGACGGCGCGAGTTAAGACCGGCGACGTGGACCCAGACTTCGTCTACATCGATCCCTCAGCCCCTGACGGCGGCAACGGAAGCTCTGATAACCCGTTCAACACGATCGCAGCCGGCGTATTGGCTGTGAATGACGGCGGCACAGTGCTCCTTCTTGACGGCAACTACCACTTGGCGGACAGCGTTACAGTCGACAAAGAGGTAGTTATCCGGTCGGCGACCGGCTCATACCGTTTCAGTGAAGCGATCATAAACGCCGGCGATATCGGGAATACCGCGGCAATCGAGTTTCTCGGCGGCTCAGACGGGAGCGTTCTGCAGGGACTGCGGTTTACCGGTGCGGTAAGAACCAGTAGCTCGCAGGGGACGATCCGCATAGGGTCCGGTTCCGGGAATGATCCCCATGACGTTCAGATCCTTCACAACCACTTGTACCAGAACCAGCGTGTCGGCATCTCAAACCACATGAGCAGTGGGGGGTCTACCGGTACGGTCATCGCAGGTAACTGGATCGCTGATCACAGCGGTCTACACGCAATTCGGATTCGAAATGGGCTCATCGACGGTGCCATCAAAAACAACATTATCGAGAACGTGGCCTCCGCAGGTATCAACATGGATAACGCAACCGGATTCATCATTGCAAACAATCAGTTCCGCAACATCGGCGGGCACGGTATGAACCTCGGCACCGGCACCGATGACTTCACGGTCAGCGGCAACCTGCTTGATCACACCAACACCAGCGAACGCGAGGATGGCGGTGGGATACGCCTGTACGGAGCAAGCCACGAGACGTCGGCCGTTATCACCGGCAACACCGTTACGAACAGCTTCAACAACATCTACCAGAGAGACGGGAACATCTCCGGGTCGAACATCACGATCGAGAACAACACAATCGTTTCGGCCGCTGCGGGAAGCTGGCTGATCTACAATAGCGCGACCGAGGGGGTTCTGGATGCCCAGGGGAACTGGTTCGGCTCCGCCGAGGAAGATGACTTCAAAGACAGCATGGGAGGAGCGGTCGCAGACAACGTCGACTACTCCGACTGGTTAACCTCCGCGCCGTAGTTGCAAACCCCGGCTTGGTACTCGAGCGGTGGTGCCGTCACAGGCGCCACCGCAAGCAGCAACCATTCGGTGGAGGCCTACCCTCGCCGGCATCCAGGCATTCGCCGGGTTCATTGAAGATCGTTTTTCCTCTGCTCAAACTCCTGCTTATCGATCTCTCCTGTCGCATAGCGCTCCTTGAGAATATCGAGCGCATCTCTGCGCGAGCTCGAGCCCGATTCCTCGGCCCGAGTCTTGGCAAGCAGAAACCGGATCAGCACCACAAGTCCGACAACGATAAGTCCCCAAAAGAGAACCATCGCTATTCCTCCAATCCAATGCCAGGCGCCCATTTGTGATCCATACCATCCATGCATCATTGCTTTCTCCTCTTGCAGTGGTTGTTTTGCCCTGTGCAGGCTTCCGATGGTGGTAATCTACACTGCCGGTGTGAATGCTGCGTGAATCCTGAGCGTTTTGATAGTGAATGCGAGTATGGCTAACTTACCGGGCACGGACCACAGCGAGTACCTCGTTGTGGTCTTCCTACGGCTGTTACAGACCTATCCGGAGGGCGCCGGTTCACTCTCGACGGCCGGAACTAGAGAAGCCGCTTTCGCGATAGCATTCGGCGAGGTTCGGCAGCATGGCCTCAATCGATATCACCGCTACTTCATCGCCTTCGCCGAGCGGGCGCGTGGCATCAAGGAGCTCCTGAAGCGCGGCCAGAAACATGAGATCGGTGTTCTCGCTTCGGTGTTCCACAAACCAGGTTTCGATAACCTGCGCGCAGAGAAGCGGGAAGCGGCCCCGCCACTCGGCCTTCTCGGCAATGAGGACGTAGTTCTCGATAAACACCGTTAGCATGCGGTGCCCGTCTTCCGGCTCCCCGGCGTGAGCCGGCGGCCCAGCCCCGGCCTCACCGAAGAGCTCCCGCTCGGCGCACTCGGGGCTCCCGAACGCAAGGTTCAGAAACCCGTTCAGCCGCACACCGAGCGCACGCAAGATCCGGTTTATCCCGATAGCATCAATCTCAGAGCGCAGGTCACTCATCACGACCTCCGTATTCGAGCGCAGGTTGCATGTATTGTGGCGGCCACCGCCCATCTCTGCAAGCTCCAAAAGGTTGTCGGTGCGGTTTCAACGCTTCGATATTTCTCAGCAAGCCCTATTTGTCGGTTTCGTTCTCTGTCCAATCGATGACCCGCAAACCCTCAACGCGTTCAAACTTCAGGCTACTATTGGTCACCAGCACTAACCCGGCGCTCCGGGCGTGGCCTGCGATGTGAAGATCGTTGACTCCGATTGTCGTACCTTTGCGCTCCAGATCCGCTCGGATGTCACCATAATGGAGCGCTGCATCGGAATCGTACGGCAGCACTTCTATCCGTGAGACGAAGTCCTCGACAGTGCGAAGGTTTCGCTCGGGCACAGAGCTTTTCTCGACACCGTGCATCAGCTCAGCAAATGTTATTGTATTGATACCTATCTGGCCGACATGCTGATTGAAAACGTGGCGGAGGGCTGGCGGACGACGCTTGATCACATAAATCACGATGCTCGTGTCCAGCATGTATTTCAGCATCTAGAGCGATTCCCGATCACGCTGTTCTTGTGTCGTCCGTTCAGCCATAAAATCGTCGGTTACTCCCTCGTCGGTTCCGTCGAAAAAGTCGTCCCACGTTTTGTGGAGGGGAGTTATGATCCGAGCCTCTCCCACAACCCTAACCGCTACGCGTTTCACATTGCTCGGAAACCGTGCATCGGCCGGCAGGCGTACCGCTTGACTACGGTTATTGTCAAATACAGATCCGATTCGCATAATTCCCTTTCCCTCCGCATCGCGTTGCTATATACATTGCACATATAGCACCAGGTTTCGACAAGCCTTTTCTCGACGGGATTTCTCGACGGGAGTCCTGCCGCAAGCGATAGCAAGCGCAACAGTATAAGTCGCGAGAGTCACGCCGGCGGCGGCGAGCAGACCCACGCACCGTACGGAAGCCCCATTCGATCGCACCTTGGTCGCCGCCGGGCTTCCGGCGCCAGCTCCCTGAGGTGGCCCCCCTTGCCGACTTGCGACCGAGTAATCAGCTATTCCGGCCTCGTGCCGACGACCTGGTAATAAGCTGGTACGGGCGCTGGAGTGGACGCGCGCGTTCAAGGGTGTAAAGGCCGCCACCGTTCGAGTCTTTGCAGGTTTGTGTCGCCCTCGTCTTGCGGATCAACATTGGTTCTCCTATGATCAGCACGCAGATTGCTTACGGAATGCTGCGAAGCTTGCTGCGCGAGAGGTATCAGTTTTGAAGGCCACCGGGAGCGCCCGGAACACGTTTTTAGATCTCGGCATCATTTCGGTCAGTCATGGATTCAGTGACGGGTTCAACGGCTTGCTGGCCCCGGTATTGGCTCTCATCGTACTCGAGTTCGGGTTATCGGAGTTTGAGGCGGGACTGCTGCTCAGTCTGCCCGGAGTTGCGACCTTTCTGCTGATACTTCCTGTTTCGCTCATCGCCGACCTCAAGCAAAACCGGATAGAACTGT